>JBIKOK010000318.1:0-6479 GCA_044358025.1 Opitutaceae bacterium | reverse complement strand
CGCATCCGCCCGCCCGCCGCCAAATTTGTCACGTATTACGTGACAAACTCCCGTCAGCGAAAAAAAACCTCGCCACGACTTCTGGGCGGGTGCGGTCGAGCCTTTGTCACGTATTACGTGACAAACTCCCGTCAGCGAAAAAAACCTCGCCACGACTTCTGCGCGGGTGCGGTCGAGCCTTTGTCACGTATTACGTGACAAACGCCCGTCACCGAAAAAAAAACTCGCCACGACTTCTGCGCGGGTGCGGTCGAGCCTTTGTCACGTATTACGTGACAATGCGACGTCACGGCGTTGGCGTTATTCGGGGGGGCCTAGGCCAGGTCGCGTCCCTGTCGGCGGGCTTGCAGCCAAACGAGCAGCAACAGTGTGCGTTCGGCGTCGGGCAAGGCGCGCCGCTCGAGGAGGAACTCGTGCAGGCGCTGGCGGGGCAGACCCAGCACGCGGGCCAGTTTGGCTTTTTCACCGCGCCGGACGAGTTGGGACCGCACGACGGCGGCGAGTTCGTTCCACAACGGCGTATCGGCGCCCGGTTTGATCGTGAGCCCGCGTCGCGGCCGGCGTTTGCGTGCGGCTTGTTTGATTCGGTGCCGAATCGATTTAGCCGCGGCCTCCGCGAGGGAATTGACGAGGTCGAGGGGAATCGCGAGCGAGGCGGGTAACGGGGTCGGCGGGAGGATGACGCTCATTTGCGGAAGTCTGGAACCCGCCCGCCGGACGGCCAATTCAATTTGTCACGTATTACGTGACAAAGGGCGGGAGGCGTTCTGGCGGTGAGATGGATGGTCGGCGTGCTTTCTCGCCGGAAAAAATATTTCCCCGGCCGCACAAACGGCCCTCCTTCACCATGACTCCCACCCAACTCCCCTGCGCCCGCGCCGCCCTCGATACCTTTCTGATCGAAACGCCCGTGTGGGGCGCCGCCGACACCGGTTCGCGCTTCGGGAGATTTTTCGGGACGCCGGAGCGATCGACATGACCGACAGGCTCGCGAACGCCGGCCACGTGCACGCGCTGACCGGGTGCGGCCGACGGTTGCGGTGCATGTACGATGGGACTTCAAGCCCGGCGAGGATCCGCAGGCGGTCGCCCGCCTCGCGCGCCAACACGGCCTGAAGATCGGTGCCATCACCCCCCCCATCTCTTCCAGGACCCGTGCTACAGGTGCGGTACTTTCGGCCACAACGACCCGGTCGTGCGCGCGGCCGCGCTCCAACACGGCGTCGACTCGGTGGCCATCGGGAAAGCCGTCGGCGGCGATTGCCTCTCGCGCTGGTTCGCCGACGGCACGAACGATCCCGCCCAGGGCAGCATCCGCACCCGCAAGCAGGCGTTCGAGGAGGCCCGCCGTGCGCTCCATCAAACGCTCGGCCCGAAGCAGGCGATGCTCGTCGACTACAAACCGTTCGAGCCCGCGTTCTACGCCACCGACATCGCGGACTGGGGCATGGCGCTCCTCCTCGCCTGAAAAGCCGTCTCGCGCGCGAAGCTGCTCGTCGACACCGGTCATCATTACCATGCCGAGAACATCGAGCAGATCGTCGCCAGGCTCCTCGAAGAGGACAGGCTCGGCGGTTTCCACTGCAACGACCGGCGCGACGCCGCCGCCGACCTGACTCCTGGCTCGATTGATCCGTATCAGGTTTCGCATTTTACAAGAGATCCACTTCTTCGCCGCCGATCGCGGCCGCAGTCCGAAGATCGCCTGCATGATCGGCCAGTGTCACAAGGCGAAACCCAAAATCCAGGCGACGATCCAGACCGTCGTCATGGCGGAGGAACTCTACGCCACGGCCGCCCTGGTGGACCACGACGCGCGCCGGCGCGCGCAGGCCAAGAACAACGTCGTCGACGCCGAGCTGAGCTTGAAGCCCGCGCTTTTCACCGATGTTGCGCCCGCGCTCGCCCCGTGGCGGAAGGCGAACCGGCTTCCAGCTCACAGGGCCAACCGCTCGCGCGGCGTAATCAAAGTTACCGCCGAACAAATCAGCGGTGCGTCGTTGATCGCCGCCAAAGTTGCCGACACCGGGGGCCTGAAGTTTGAGGAGATTGACTGGGCGGGGATCACCCAACTTGACCGGCTCGACGGGAAGTACGCTGTCGTCGTGCGCGCCGGGGCCAACAAGCGGCTCGACCCCGAGACCCCCGCGCTGCCGTCAGTCCGGCCGTCGACCGCCTGGTTTCGTTGGGGTTTTCGCCCGCGCTCACGCTGAGCGCGGGCGTTGGGTGGGCCCCGGCCGCCACGAGCTCCTGGCGGCCGGACGCCCGCCCCGCGGCCGGCGAGGGCGATGGCGCCGCTGCCGTGTCGAGTCACGCCGCCGCCGCGTGGGCGCAGACGCTGGCCGTCTTTGCCGGGCAGGGCGGCGCGGTCGGTGTCCCGCCGGATGGCCGTCACGTGGGCGGGTCGTGTCCGGAGACCGGATTCGTTTCGAACCGCGGTTTCCGCTTGCCCGCGGCGGGCGTGACCGCGCCGAGTTTCGTGCGCCCGGGGCGGCGCCCTTGATTTCATATTTTGCCCTGTCGGCCGATCCGAAGCCGGCCTCGACAACGTTACTGCACGTGTTGCCGGCGGCCGACGTTTTGCCGGAGAGCGCGCGTAAGTTTCACGTGCAGGTCTCGGCGCCGATGAGCCGTGGTCGCACATAGGAACAGGTGCACCTCCGCGACGCGTCCGTCCGCCTGATTGAGCGGTCGTTTCTCGAGCTTGCGGAACAATGGTGGCGTCCGGCTACGACGGGTCTCACGCTGCTGATCGACCCCGGCCGGAACAAACGCGGGGTGAAATCGTTCGTCGACATCGGGCCGGTTTTCGAGGCGGGCCGCGACGCCGAAGAGCGGTCGCTGGGCACGGGGTTCGTGAAAAGTTTTCGCGTCGGTCCGGCGGATCGCATCGGCCCCGATTCCGCACGTGGGACGCGAACCGCCCCACGGCCGAAACCCGCGGCCCGCTCGTCGTCGCGTTTGGGGAGTCGTTGGATTACGCCCTCGCGACGCGGATGATCCGGGTGAAGCGGCCCGATGGCAGGGAGCCCGACGGCGACGTCATACGCGGATCGCGGGCGGAAATCTGAAGTTTCGTCCCGGCCCGTCCCTGGTGTGCGGGGTCGCGCCGGCTGGTGGTGCCCTGGACGATCGAAAATCCCGCGGGTGATAACGGGGGCATGGCGTTTGACGTGGAGGTTTGGGAGGACGGACATCGGCGCATCGGGACACGCACGGTCGAGGTGGCTTTTACGGTCAAATGTCCTGCTCGCTCTGCGGCGAATGCCGGCCTTAATCGAGGCCTTCGATGCGATCCTTGTTTTCGATAGCAACCCTGGTTGGTGTGTCCGCCGTGCTGCACGCTGCGGCCGACAAGAATTGGGCCACCTATCTCGGCGACGCCGGGGGTTCCCACTACTCGACGCTCACCCAACTCACGCCGGCCAACGTTGCGCGGCTGCAGCCGGCGTGGACGTTTCGCACGGGCGACGCCACGGCCACGAGTCAGATCCAGTGCAATCCGCTCATCGTCGACGGGGTGCTCTATGGCACGTCGCCGCAGTTGAAACTCTTTGCGCTCGACGCTGCGACGGGCCGAGAGCTGTGGCGCTTCGATCCCTTCGCCGCGAACGCCGCCGGGGGCCGGGCCGGGTTGAACCGCGGGTTGGTGCTCTGGCGCGAGGGCACCGAGCGCCGGCTCCTCTTTACCGCGGGAAATTTTCTCCATGCGATTGATCCCGCCACGGGCCGGCTGATCGAAACCTTCGGGGAGCGCGGTCGTACGAATCTCCTCGATGGCCTCGATCGCGACACGCGCGGGCTCTACCTCGCCGGCACGTCGCCGGGGGCGGTTTACCGCGATTTGATCATCATTTCTGCGCGCCTCGGCGAAGGTCCGGGCCCCGCCGCGCCCGGCCATATCCGGGCCTACGACGTGCGCACCGGCCAGCGTCGTTGGATTTTTCACACGATCCCGCACCCGGGGGAATTCGGTGCCGAGACGTGGTCGCCCGATTCGTGGAAGCAGAATGGCGGCGCCAACAATTGGGCCGGCCTCGTCATCGACCATGAGCGCGGACTCGCCTTTGTCCCCACCGGGTCGGCGGCGTTCGATTTCTGGGGCGGCAATCGCCTCGGCGCGAATCTCTTTGCCAACTGCCTGCTCGCCCTCGACGCCGCGACCGGCGAGCGCCGCTGGCACTTTCAGTTTGTGCATCACGATGTCTGGGATCGCGACCTGCCGGCGCCGCCCACGCTCTGTACCGTGATGCGCCACGGGAAAAAAGTCGCCGCCGTTTCCCAGATTACGAAATCGGGCCATGTCTGGGTATTTGACCGGGAGACGGGTGAATCAATTTTTCCCTGGCGGCGGGTGCCGGTGCCGGCGTCGACCCTCGACGGCGAGGTGACGTCGCCGACGCAGCCCGTGCCGTTGCGGCCGGAGCCGTTTGCGCGGCAGCGTTTCACCGAGGCCGAGGTCACCGACCGCACGCCGGCCGCGCGGGAGGCGGTGCTCAAGCGACTCCGCGAAGTGACGCCGCACGAGCCGTTCGGTCCGCCGACGACGCGCGGGACCGTTATTCTCCCCGGCTTCGATGGCGGCGGCGAATGGGGTGGCGCGGCGGTCGACCCCTCCGGCGTTCTCTATGTCAACGGCAACGAGATGGCGTGGATTCTTCAGATGATCCCGACGAGCGTCAAAGGCAGCACCCTCGGGCAGGCCCTGTATCAGCAGCTCTGTGTGTCCTGTCACGGTCCGGACCGCGTGGGCAATGCGGCCGCCAACATCCCCAGTCTCGTCAACCTCGGTGCCCGGCTGAAACCCGACGACGTTGCGCAGCTGTTGCGCACGGGCCGGAACGCCATGCCGGTGTTTGCATTCTTGAACAATCAGCAGCGCGGGGCCGTCGTTGATTTTCTCTTCGGCACTGAAAAGCCGCCGGAGCGGCTGGCGGTCGCCGCGCCCGCGAGCGACGCCCGCGACAAATTCGAGCCGACCGGCGATCTCGCCCGGGCCACGAGCCCGTATACCACGACCGGTTACAACCGCTTTCTCGATCCCGACGGCTATCCGGCGCTGCGTCCGCCGTGGGGTACGCTGAACGCGATCGATCTCAACACCGGCGAATACCTCTGGAAGAAACCGCTCGGCGAACTCCCGGCGCTCACGGCGCAGGGCCTTCCGCCGACCGGCACCGAGAACTATGGCGGCCCGATCGTCACGGCGGGCGGGGTGCTGTTTATCGCGGCGACCAAGGACGAAAAAATCCGCGCGTTTGCGGCGAAGACGGGCGAGGTGCTCTGGGCGGCCGATTTGCCCGCGGGCGGTTACGCGACGCCCGCGACCTACTCGGTCAACGGGCGGCAGTTCGTGGTGATTGCGTGTGGCGGCGGGAAGATGCGGACGAAATCGGGCGATGCCTACGTGGCGTTTGCGTTGCCGGAGTGGTAGCCCGCCCGCCGGGCGGGCAATCCGGTCGACGTCCGGGCCTACCGCGGGCAGCCCGGTCGGCGCCCGGGCCTACCGCGGCGTGCCGCCGGAGAATTTCATTTTCCGCACGATGCGGGAAAACAACCAGGGCGCGTAGCGCTTCAGGTAAATGCCGAGGACTTCGCGGCCGCCGACGTAGATTTCCTCCCGACCGCGGGCCAGGCCGCGGATGATTGCCGCGGCACAGGCCTCGGCCGAAATCGCCTCGCGGTGGGTGCGGTCGGTGTGGCCGTGTCTCTCGCCGAGGGCGCCGACCGCGTTGGCGGAGACGGCGGTGCGCACGTAGCCCGGGCAGATGATCGAGACCTTGACGCCGTGCCGCCAGATCTCGGCGCGCAAAGAGTCGAACCAGCCGTGGAGCGCATGCTTCGCCGCCGCGTAGGTTGAGCGGCCGGGCGTGCCGACGTAGCCCATGACGCTGCTGACGACGACGATGTGGCCGGAAGCGCGTTTCAGCATGAAGGGCAACAGGGATTTGGTCAGCGCGACCGGGCCGAAATAATTCACTTCCATCAGGGCGCGCTCGACGGCGAGCGAGGCGTCTTGGGCGAGGGCGCGTTGGCTCACGCCGCCGTTGTTGATCAGCATGTCGATGTGCCCGCGGCGGGCGAGGACGTCGCTGACGGCCAGGGGCAGGGTGTCGGTGCGTGAGAGATCGAGCGTGACCACAAGATGATCGTCGGGCCGGACGCAGGCGCGGCGCACGCGCTCGAGTTCGTCGGCGCGGCGGCTGGAGAGGACGAGCCTGGCGCCCTCGCGGGCGAAGGCGTAGGCGAGGGCCTCGCCGATGCCGGAGGAGGCGCCGGTGATCCAGACGATTTGGCCGGGGAATTTCATGGGGGGGCGGGCGCGTTGACCCAACGCGCTGGCCGGAGTGCGGCGCGAAAGCGCGTTGAGGTCAACGCGGCGGGAAAGCGCGTTGAGGTCAACGCGGCGGGAAAGCGCGTTGAGGTCAACGCGCTCCACCTCTGGACATGGCCTCAGCAGCCGCAGACGCCGCCGTTGA
>JBIKOK010000317.1:0-6510 GCA_044358025.1 Opitutaceae bacterium | reverse complement strand
GCCCGTCTTGGCCATCCGCCGCTCAAGCACTAGGTCGGCGAAATGAGCCTTGCCCAACAGCGTGGCTTTTTCCGCCCTCAATGTCAGGATGCGCCCGATCAGCGGCGCATTGTCGTGCGGCGCCCGGGCGCCGACCGCCGCCGACGCCGTCCACATCTCGCGGCGCAGCCCCTCGTCCGTCACATACGTCATGAACGGCTCCAGCGACGGCATGTGCAGCGTGAAGCGCCAGCCCGCGAGCCCTTTCGCCTCCGCCCCGCGTCGCGCCGCCGCCTTCGCGTGCGCCGGCAGCCCGGCCAGCCGGGCCTCGTCGCTCACGACCAACTGCCACGCATTCGTCGCATCGAGCACATTTTCGGAATATTTTTGCGTCAGCTGCGCCAGCTCGGTCTGCAACGCCTCCAGCCGCGCCCGTTGCTCCGGCGGCAGATCCGCCCCTGCCTGCCGAAAATCCGCCACCGTCTCGTCGACAAACCGCCGGTGTATCCCCGTCAGCGCCCGCACCGCCGCCGTGTCGGCCGCCGCCTTCAGGACCGCCCACAAGCGCGCGTTGAGCGGAATGCCCGCCGAGAAGGCCGAGACGTGCGGCAGCATCGCGTTGTGCGCCTCGCGCAGCGCCGGCGCGTCGGCCACCGACTGCAGATGCGTGACCTTCGCCCACGCCATGTTCAGTTCCTCCGTCGCGTGTTCCAGCGCGAGAAACGTGTTCGCGTAGCTCACCGCGCCGTGGTCCCTCGCGGCGATCGCGTCGACCGCTGCCTTGGCCTGTCCGAGCGCCGCTTCGATGGCGGGTCCCACGCGCTCCGGCAGGAGCGCGGACCAGCGGATGTGAAACGACGGATCAAGAAACGGGTTTGCAGACATGCCGCGAAACACCCGCCGCGCGCGCCCGATGTCAAACCGCAAAAATCACCACGCGTACCCCGCGCCGACCGAGACCTGCCGCCGCGCCGCCGGCACCGCCGGAACCGCCTGAAACCGGCTGTCCCACAGGTTGTCCGCCAACACGGAAAACTCCACCCCACGAGAGGCCGCCGGACGATAGACGATCCCGAGGGAACTCGTCACCGCCTCCTCGCCCCCGATCACGCGCAGAAAATTGTCCGCTTGCAACCGCGCCACGTTGTCCATGCGCAGTTCAATCCCGTGGCCCAGCCGCACGGTAAACGCCGCCGTCAACCGATGCCGCGCGTAGTTGAGCGCATAGAAACTGGCGTCCACCGCCGCTCCGCGGTAGTCGGCATCCTTGGACAGCCCGGTGTAGCCGAGCACCACGTCGAGCGCGCCCCATGAGCGCCGCGCGACCACTTCCCCGCCCGCGGTGGCGACATCCACCGCGTTGGCCGTCCGCGCCGTCACCCCGCGCCGAAATGTCCAATCCACCAACGCATCGTCGCGCCGATGGAACAGGGCCGCCTGCCCCGTCCAACCCAACAGCGTGCCGCGGACGCCCAGTTCAACGTTGTGGCTGCTTTCCCGTCCCAGGTCGGCGTTGCCGCGGAACAGGCCCGCCACCGCGCTCGAGTTCAGCGCCGTGTAGGTCGGCACCTGCGTGGTTTTCGCATAACTGAAATGGATTCGCTGCAGCGCCGCGCCCGGCTGCTCCCGCGCCATCTCGAAGACCGGCGAGACCGCCGCCCCAGCCCGGTTGCTGTCGTCATAGCTGGCGCCCGCCTTCACGACCACCCGCTCGCCGGCCTCCGGACCCCAGATCTTCTCCGGTACGAGCGAAAACTTGGTGAGCGTGCGCGAGTGAAACCGGCCCGCCGTGAGCGACGTGGATTTGAGATCGTCCGCCAACAGCTCGCCCCGAAAATGGACCGTCACGTCCCCCGTGCGCTTCCGCCCGCCGAGCGCGGCGCCGTGTGCCCACGTCGTGTGTTGAAACGGATGCACAGGCCCGAGCGGCGCAAACCGGTTGAAGGCGTAATCGTCCTTGTTTCGTCGGTGCCACACCCCGGCTTCCACGAAATCGCCGCCCCCCCCATCGGCCCGATGGTTGAGCGCGAACAACAACGTCTGCAGCTGCTCGGTCTCGTTCGAATTGAACGGCGTGTAGAGATTCGGCCACCCGAAAAATTTCGTCTGATAACCCGCAAACAAATCCGTCTGCGCCGCCGGGCCGGTCAGCTGCAGCCGACCGTTGATCCGCTCGAAGTTCTGCTCGCCGAACGCCACTGAACCGTCCGACTCCGACCGCCCCCACGCCACATCTGCCGCCAGCTGCCGGCCGCCCCACCGGACTCCGCTCAACGCACCCTGGTAAAATTCCTGGCGGTTCAGCCCGTATTCGCCGGCCGCCAACCCCAGCGAACCCGCGGTCCGGATCGGGCGCCACCCATAGCCGACCGCGCCCACCGTGGAGTTCGCAGCCCCGAGCGCGTGATCCGCTCCGAGCAGAATTTCGGGCGCACCCAGCATCGCCGGCGCCACCGGAATCTCGGCGAGATAGTGCCCGGTCTGCGGGTCGAACACCGACACCGCCCCGAGCCGAAACCCCGTGTTTTCAAAAATCCCCCCGCGCAGCGTCACGTCGGCCTGGGCCTCGCCGAGATTGCGCGCGGCGATGTCCACGCGCGGCTCATAGCGCAACGCCGACACCGGCATCGCGAACGTGCCGACCGGCGATTGGTTCGCCACCCGCGGGGAATAAACCGTCACCTCCGGCAAGCTGACGGCAACGTCCTCCGCCCGCAGCGGGAGCAGTCCGAAGATTCCAAGCAACCCGATGGCACGTTTCATCATCCGGAACCGCTAGCACCCGTCTTCGCAAAAACAAGTCTGTTGTTCGGAGATTGTGCTTCCTAGCTTAACAAGCAGTTCCGAACCGCCAAAAAGAAACCCCGGCGCAAACACCGGGGTTCAGGATCGCAGCAAAATTTCCCTCCACTTATTCCTCGCCGTCGTTCCCGATGGCCTCGACCGGGCAGCCTTCCAACGCTTCCATGCACAGCGCGACTTCTTCCTCGGTGGCCGGCTGCTTGTGAACGTAGGAGTAGCCCCCTTCATCGTGCCGGGTAAAGAAACCCGGGGCCGTTTCGCGGCAAAGGTCGCAATCGATACACTGCTGATCGACGTAGAACTTTCCGGCTGCGTTGGGTGCCCACTTGTCAGCTTTGTTTGCCATAAGAGACCGAACAAAGGAAATTTTTCGAAACCCTGTCAAGCGGCACCGTGTGCGGTTTCCGCACCGCGTGCGGGTTCCACCCGCTCGCGCAATCACGGCCCCGGCTTGTGTTTGCCCTTCGCGCCGCTACCATGCGTCCAATGCTTTCAGACCGCCACTCCCCGCGCGACACCTATCCCCGGGAACAGACGTCGGCGTTGACGTGGCTGCTCGCCGCCCTGGTCGGCGCGTTTGCCCTCCAACTCGTCCTTCTGTCGCCGTGGTTCAATGCCTCGGGTCAGCTCCAGCAGGGACTCGCCGTCAGCCCTGCGGGCCTGGCCAGCGGGCGCGTTTGGACCGTTGTCACCTACTGGCTCCTGCACAGCCCGACCAACCTGTTCCATATCGGGTTCGTGCTCGCCGCTCTCTACAGCTTCGGCCGTGAATTGGAACCTTTGCTCGGCGTGCGTCGCTTCGTCGGGGTCTTCGCGGGATCGATTGTGCTGGGCTGCTTGTTTTGGGCGGCAGTGAACTGGAGGCACGACGGCCTTCTCTTGGGTGGCACCGCCGGCGTGTGCGGGCTGCTCGCGCTCTACGCCGCGCTCTATCCCAACCGCGAGTTCAGCTTCCTATTGTTGTTCTTTTTTCCCGTGACCCTCCGGCCCAAACACCTCGCGTTGGGCCTGCTCGTCATCGACCTGTTTGCCTTCGGCTTTTACGAAATCCTCGGCAATCCCCCCCCGTTTGCCTACGCGCCGTCGGCGCATCTCGGGGGAATGATGGCGGGCTGGATCTATTATCGTTTCGTCCATGGGTCGGACTGGCGCCCGATCAGCCGCCGTGTCGCCGAGCCCCCCGCCCCTTGGCTGAACCGCCCCCGTCCAGCCGAGCCGATCACTCCGCCGCCTCCCGACGAATCCAGCCGCCGGGCGGTCCTGCGGGCCGACGTCGACCGCGTTTTGGACAAGATTAACAGCCACGGTTTTGCCTCACTCAGCGTCGACGAGCGGCGCTTGCTGGACCAGGCCAAGGATATCCTGAGCCGGCGCTGAACGCACGACGAACCTCGTCCGTCCCACTCACCCGCTTCGCCTTGCGAGGGAGGGCCGGGATAGGCGCCTCCACCCACCATTCTGATCCCCCGATCACCCGCGCCGCCCTTCGATCTCGCCTCGCGCCTTGATATCTCCGCCGATTGAGTGAAACATTCGCCGGTAACCACCCCTCCCATCTCCTTATGACCCGCGATTCCGCCGTTCGCCGCTTTGCCACCGCTTTGGTTTGCTCTTTTGTGCTCGCGACCGCCCTCGCGGCGCCCGACCGGAAATTCTCCACCTCGGAAACGCTCAAGACCGAGGCGACCACCCTCGTCAAGCTGCTGGAACAGGCCCACTACGCCCACGACTCCGTGCGCAGCACCGATTACTCCCAGGTCGTGCCCGACTACATGACGGAGCTCGACGGCCAGCACCTGTTTTTCATCGGCAGCGACAAGGCCACCTTCTCCGAAAAATACGCCAAGAACGTCTACTACAACACCGCGTTTCTCGGCAACATCGACGCCGCCTACGAGATCTTCAACGTCTACCAAAAACGCGTCGAAGACCGCGTGAGCTGGATTTTTGAGGAACTTAAGAAGGACGTCGACCTCGCGGCGGCCGAAACCTATCGCGCCGACCGGACCAAATCGGAATGGCCGTCGACGGTCGCCGCGGCCGACGACCTTTGGCGCAAACGACTGAAATTCGAACTCGTCGGCGAGATGCTCAATAAGAAGACCGCCGAAGAAGCCAAGGTCACCATCCGCAAGCGCTACGAGCGTATGCTCAAGAACGTCGCCGAAATCGACGGCGGCAACCTCGCCGAACTCTACCTGAGCACCATCGCCCACCTTTACGATCCGCACTCGACGTATTTCTCCGCCGAAACCTTCGAGGACTTTGCCATTCAGATGAAGCTCAAGCTCTATGGCATCGGCGCCCTGCTCGGCCTGGAGGACGACAACTGCATCGTCAAAGAAATCGTCCCCGGCGGTCCGGCCGATCTCGGACGCATTCTCAAACCCAACGACAAAATCATTTCGGTCGCCCAGACGGGCAAAGAACCGGTCGAGATCATCGGCATGAAGCTCCGCAAAATCGTCGATATGATCCGCGGGGAAAAAGGTTCAAATGTCCACCTCATGGTTCAGCCCGCCGACGCCACCGATCCGTCGGTGCGCAAGGAAATCATCATCACCCGCGACATTGTGAAGCTCAACGCCGCGCGCGCCCGGGCGGCCGTCTTTCAAGTTCCGGTTGGCGAGGGCAAGGAACAGACCCTCGGCGTCATCACCCTCCCCGCATTCTATGCGGATGACGACGGCGACACCGACTCCGAGAAAAGCACGGCGTCGAAGGACGTCGCCCGCCTCATCGAGCAACTCAAGCAACAGGGCGTCCAAGGCCTCGTGCTCGACCTCCGGCGGAACGGCGGCGGCTATCTGAACGAAGCCATCGAGCTCGCGGGTCTTTTCATCAAGAAGGGACCGGTCGTGCAGGTGAGAAACTACAACGGCGAAATCCAGGTGGACAACGACAACAACGAGAAAATCGCCTACGCCGGCCCGCTCGCGGTCCTCGTCGACCGGTTCAGTGCCTCCGCCTCGGAAATCGTTACCGGCGCCCTGCAAAACTACGGCCGCGCCGTCGTCGTCGGCGACAACTCCACCCACGGTAAAGGCTCCGTGCAATCCGTCGTCGAAATGAAACAACTCTCCCGCGCCCTCGCCTACGCTACCCACAAGGACGGTACACCCGCCAAGACCGGCGCCGCCAAATTCACCATCCAAAAATACTATCTCCCCAGCGGCGATTCCACGCAGCTCAAGGGCGTGATTCCCGACATCATCCTCCCGTCCGTCAGCAATTTCATTTCTGGCATCGGTGAAGGCGACCTGCCGCACGCGCTGGTGTGGGACAAGATTCCGACCAGTTCCTTCGAAGGCGCTCCGCTCGATCTCCAAGTGCTCACGCCCCTCCGCCAATCGAGTCTCGACCGCCAAGCCAAGCTCGAGGAGTTCGCCTATCTGCGGAAAAATATCGAGTGGTTCAAAACCCGCCAGGAGCAGAAGTTGATTTCCGTGAACCTCGAAGACCGGAGGAAACAAAAGGAAACCGACGATGCCTTCCGCAAGGAAATGAACGCCGAAAAGAAGCGCCTCGCGAAGAACGATTACGCCTTCAAGGAATTCCGCCTCGGCCCGCCGACGCCCCCGCGCATCAAGGCCGTCAAGAAAGACCCCGACGCCGAAGCGACCTCCGAGGAGGACGCCGACATGGCCGAAGAGGAGAATGACACCTACGTGAAGGCCGACGTGCATCTGCGCGAAACGCTCCGCGTGGTGAGCGATGCGATCGCGCTCG
>JBIKOK010000316.1:0-6579 GCA_044358025.1 Opitutaceae bacterium | reverse complement strand
CGATTTCGGCGAGGTTGGCGGCCATGTCCTTGGCGGCGAGGGCGGCGAATTCGGTTTCGGCGCGATTGAGGGCCGCGGTGGCGCGGGGATCGAAGGCGGCGAGGCGGCAGCGGGAGAAGTAGTCGTCTGCCTTGGCGCGGATGGCCTTGACGGCGGCGACGGTCGCGGGGGTGCCGGCGCCGAAGGGTGCGACGGCCGCGGTGGTGCCGGCGGCACTCCAGGCGGCGAAGGCGGTGCAGTCGGCGAAGAAGGCGTCGATGTGGGCCTGGGCGATGCCGGGCGCGCCGCTGCGGTCGGCGACGGAGCCCTTGGTGGCGATGATGTCGGCGATGAGTTGGGCCACGGGGGCGTCGGCCGTGGAGGTGGCGGTGATGATGCCGTCGCCGTTGAATTTCGTGCCAGTGAAAATTTTCGCGGTGTCGGAGGCGTCGGCGAGGGCGATGGTGTTGGACGTGCGGCCGAGGTTGGTGAGAATCTGTTGGGCGGAGGCGAGGAGGGCCTTGCCTTCGGGGGTGGCGTCGTTGAACGCGGAGAGCGGGAGCGCGTCTTTTTCCTTCAGGAGGTCGCCGGCGTCCTTGAGGTGCAGGGAGGCCCATTTGATGGCGGCGAGGAGTTCCGGGACGCGGATGCGGCCGTCGCCGTCGGCGTCGATCAGGGCGAGGGTTTTTTCATCGAGTTCGAGTCCTTTGACGGGGCAGGCGAGCGCGACCCAGAGTTTTTGGTCGAGCTGGTCGAGGGCGAGGAGGTCGGCGCCGGTGATCAGGGCCACTTGGTCGAGGCCGCCGGTGCGGAAGAAGTTCCAAGTGTGCGTGGAGCTGGAGGAGGGCATGTGGGTAAGCGGCGCGGGGGGTTATGGGTGTTTTGCCCTAGTCATCAATCCCGATTAGTGGGTTTGAGGCAATCGGCGTGAGCGGGCGGACGGTTAGCGCGAAGGGCCGAAATCTTCGAGGAAGTGTTCGACGAGGGTGTGGAGGGGCGGCGGGGAGGGTAAGCCGAGGGCGAGGGCCCGGGAGGCGTCGATGGCGACGGGCCAGTTGCTCACGATGCCTTGGATACGGGCGTCGGGGGCATCGAGGATCGGACCGAGCGCGAGGTGGTGGGTCGCGGCGACGGCACGGAGGGTGGATTCGGCGAGGGCGGGGGTGACGGTGTGCGCGGGGAGGACGTAGGCGCGGTCGTCGCCGAGGGCGGCAGCGGGAACTTCGTGCAGGGCGATGAAGGAGTCGATGACGGTGCGATAACCGGTCATGGGATGGCCTTGGTCGCGGCGCACGGGGAGTGCGCAGGGCTGGCCGGCGAGGGGTTCGCGAAACATGCCGCTGGCCCAGCTCGAGGCGGCGGCGTTGGGCTGGCCGGGGCGGATGATGACGGTCGGAAGGCGGGCGGTGCGGCCGTCGAAGTGGCCTTTGCGGGAGTGGTCGTTGAGGAGGAGTTCGCAGATGGCCTTCGTCATGCCGTAGGTGGTGCGCGGCGTGAGTTTGGTGGTGTCGGAGTTGACGGGGGACACGGACTCGCCGCTGTAGCAGGCGATGCTGCTGGCGAAGACGACGCGGGGGAGGGCGCGCGACGGGGAGGAGGCGGCGGGAGCTCCAAGCGTGAGCGCGCGGGCGGCTTCGAAGACGTGGCGGCCGCCGTCGAGATTGACGCGCAGGGCGTCGTCGAAGCGCTGTTCGCATTCGCCGCTGACCATCGAGGCGAGATGGAAGATCGAGGCGACGGGTGTGGCGGGTGCGGCGGAAGTGGAAACGCCGGCGGCGGCGAAGACGGTGGGGCGGTCGGAGATGTCACCGGTGAGTTGGGTGACGCGGATCGTGGGGTGGGTGGGCGCGGGGCGGTGAAACGCGGCGTCGAGGAGGACGATTTCCGTGAGGGGCTCGGGGGCGCCGGAGGGGCCGGTGAGCGTGCCGCGGGCGAGGAGTTTTTGGGCGAGTTGCGAGCCGAGGAAGCCGCCGCCGCCGGTGATGAGGATGCGCATGGGATGGGGGACTGCGAGACGGAGAGAAGGTGAACCGCCAAGCTTCGCCAATTTTCGGATGGCAGAGGGCGGGGGGGTGTTTGCGTGCTGCGCCTAATTGCGAAGCGCGGGGGCCGGAAGGGCGGGTGGAGAGGAGCGGTTGGAAGCGGTTTAGGCGTGCATGACCTGGCCGCCGTCGATGTTGAGGGTTTGGCCGGTGATATTTTTGGCGTGGGGCGAGGCGAGGTAGGTGGCCATGGCGGCGAATTCGGCGGGGGTTTGCCAGCGGCCGAGCGGGGAGATTTTGCGGATTTTTTCGGCGGCCCATTCGGCGTAGGGCTGACGCGAGGACGCGGGGAGAGTGGCCTGGCCGGCGGCCCAGACGGATTCGTTGAGGGCGGTCTGCACCATGCCGGGGGAGAGGGCGTTGACGCGGACGTGGTGCGGGGCGAAGTCCTTCGCGGCGCACTGCATGAAGTTGATCAGGCCGGCCTTCGCGGCGCTGTAGGGCGGGTCGGTTTGCGAGCCGATCTGGCCGGCGACGGAGGTGAAGACGAGGAGGGAACCGGCGCCGCGCGCGAGGAGGCCGGGGGCGAAGGCGTGGGCGACGTTGACGGCACCGATGAGATTGAGGTCGAGGACGCGCGCCCAATCGGAGGGGGCGAGATTCCAGAACGGGAAACCGAATTTCCCGGAGCCGACGCCGACGGTGAAGACGACGTGGTCGATGGCGGCGAAGGTGGCGGCGAAGGCTTGGAGCGCGGGATACGAAGTGACGTCGCCGAGGGTGGTTTCGAAGGGTGGCGGAGAACCCGCGGGCGAGGCGGCAGGAAGGGCGCGGTCGAAGCCGCGGACGGTGCAGCCTTCGGCGACGAAGGCTTCGGCGACGGCGCGGCCGATGCCCTGCGAGGAGCCGACGACGGCGACGGTTTGGCCGGAGAGGTGGAGATGCATGAGGGGCAATCGGAGCGTGGGCGCCGGGCTTCTCAGCCAAACTTTACGTGGCGGCCGGCGTTTTGACCAACGTCAGGACGCACTCGAGGTGGCGGGTTTGGGGGAAGAGGTCGAAGGGTTGGGCGGCGGTGAGTTGGTAGCCGGCGGCGAGGAAGGCCTTGAGGTCGCGCATCTGCGTCGCGGGGTCGCAGCTGACGTAGACGACGGCGCGGGGGCCGTAGGCGAAGAGTTGGGTGAGAAAATTTTCGTCACAGCCTTTGCGCGGGGGATCGATGATGACGGCGGTGTCGGCGGCGGCGAAGGCCTGCGGATCGGCGGAGGTCGCGAGCGCCGGGAGGCCGGCGAAGATTTGCGCGGCGTCGCCGGCCTGGAAGGTGACGTTGGCGAGGTGGTTGGCGGTGGCGTTTTCGCGGGCGAAGCGGATGGAGGATTCGCTGAGCTCGATGCCGGCGACGCGGGTGAACGCGGGCGCGGCGGTGAGGGCGAAGAGGCCGCTGCCGCAGTAGGCGTCGACGAGGTAGCGGGCGCCGCTGGCGGCGGCCTGGGCGCGGACGTAGCCGGTGAAGGCGGGGAGGATGAAGGGATTGTTTTGGAAGAAGTCGCGGGCGAGGAAGCGGAGCTGCAGGGGAGCGGCGCCGCCGGTATCGATGCTTTCGGTGATGATGGCGTCGTAGTCGGTGGTGACCTGGCCGCTGGCTTCGCGGAGGAGGAGGGTGGAGGCGCGTGCATACTCGCCGGCGGCGGCGCGGGCGTGGACGCGGGCGCGGACTTCGGGGAGTTTGGCGTTGATGGCGTCGGTCGCGATCGGACAGCGCGGGACGTCGATGATGTCGAAGCGGGTGCCTTGGCGGAGAAAACCGATGGGCGGCGGGACGGCGGGGTCGCGCGGGGGATTGAAGTGCGGGGTGATTTTCGAGCGGTAGCCGAGCTCGCGGGGGGACGGGACGACGGGGGAGACGGCGAACTCGATGCCGGCCATGTGACGGAGGAGTTCGGTGACCTGGCGCTGTTTCCAGAGGAGCTGTTCGGAGTAGGCGAGGTGCTGGTACTGGCAGCCGCCGCAGCGGGCGAAGAGCGGGCACGTTGCGGCGACGCGGTGGGGCGAAGGCGTGAGGACGGCGACGAGGTCGGCTTCGGAGAAATTTTTCTGGTTGCGGAAGACGCGGACGCGGACGCGTTCGCCGGGGAGGGTGAAGGGGACCATCACGACCCAGCCGCCGCCCGCGGCGGATGGCGGCTGGGTCGTGGGCGGAGCGCTGGGCGGCGAGAGCTGAGCGCCCGGAAGCTGCACGCGGCCGAGGCCGGAGCCGAGGTTGGTGAGCGTGGTGATCTCCAGTTCGATCTCCTGATGATAGGCGAACGGGATGTCTGAGAATTTTTTGTTTTTGCCCACGACAGACACGGAACACACGGAATTCCCCGGGGCGAGGAAAAGGATTTTGTCTTTTGTCCGGTTTCCGTGTCTTCCGTGTGGTCCGTGGGCCCACCTCCTGAAAAAATCTCCAGTCTCCAGAATCCGCGCGTGAAGCAGTTAGTGAAGCTGCGCGACCGGCGTCCGCGGGACGAGGCGGGGGTGTTTTTGGTGGAGGGCTACCGGGAGATTCGGCGGGCATTGGAGAAAAACGTGACGTTGGTGGAGATGTATTTTTCGCCGGAGTGGTTTTTGGGGGAGAACGAGCCGGCGCTGATCGAGCAGGCGCGGGCGGCGGGGGCGCAGGTGTTCGAGTTGACGAAGGACGCTTTTGCGAAGGTCGCGTATCGCGAACGCCCGGACGGGTTGCTGGCGGTGGCGCCGCAGTGGCGGCGGGCGCTGGGGGATCTGGAGGCGGTGGTGGCGGGCGGGGCGAAGGCGCCGTTTTTCCTCGTGGTGGAGGCGATCGAGAAGCCGGGGAACCTCGGGACGATTCTGCGGAGTGCGGATGCGGCCGGGTGCGATGCGGTGATCGTGTGCGATCCGGTGACGGATATTTTTAATCCGAATGTGGTGCGGGCGTCGACGGGGGTGCTGTTCTCCGTGCCGCTGGTGGTCGAGGAGAGCACGCGGGTGCAGGCGTGGTTGAAGGAGAAGGGCGTGCGGATGGTGGCGACGACGCCGGCGGCGGAAAAAATTTACTCGGATGTCGATCTGTGCGGCCCGCTCGCGATCGTGATGGGCAGCGAGCAGTATGGGCTCAGGCAATTTTGGCTGGAAAACTGCGATGTGCCGGTGCGCATCCCGATGGCGGGGCAGGCGGATTCGCTGAATGTGGCGATGGCGACGATCATCACGCTGTTCGAGGCGGTGCGGCAGCGGGGCGCGCCGACGGGCGGCGACCGGCGGTAGGCGGCAAGCGAAAAGTCGTGAGCGTCAGGCGCGGGTGGTGAGCCGGGTGACGAGGACGCGGTAGGGCGGGAGCAGGGCGAGGGCCATGAAGAGTTTTACGCCGAGGTCGCCGGCGGCGAGGGGGAGCCACGCGACGGCGGAACCGGCGAAGGCGACGCCGAAGAAGAGCGCGGTGTCGACGACGGAGGCGGCGGCGGAACCGAAGAGCGGGGCTTTCCACCAGGACTGCTGGCGGAGGCGGTTGAAGACGGCGACGTCGAGGAGTTGCGAGACGATGAACGCCGTGCCCGAGGCGAAGGCGACGCGCGCGGGGGCGAAGACGACGGAGAGGATCAGGCCGACGGCGAAGCCGACCCAGGCGACGCGGCGGGCGGCGGCGGGGCCCGAGGTGCGGTTGCAGACATCGGTGACGAAGTAGGCCACCGGATACGAGAACGCGCCCCACGTGAGCCAGGCGTTGATCGGGAACTGCACGAGCACGTTCGAGAGCAGCACGATCGCGGACATCGCGAGCGCGGGCGGGAGAATTTGGCGGGGTGTCACGCGGCGGAGGTGCCGGTCGGGCGGGCGGAGCGGAGGGAGGCGATAAGTTCGGCGGTGCCGGTCGCCATCGAGATGCGCGGAATGTAGCCCAGGTCGCGGCGGGCGGCGGCGAGGTTGAACCAATGGTCTTTGGCGAGTTCGGCGGCGATGAAACGGGTCATGGGAGGCTCGGTGTTGACCGGGAGCACGCGCCAGAGGGTTTCGCAGACGGCGCCGAGGGCGCTCGCGGTGGAGAGGGAGAGGCGGCGCGTGATGGGTGGTTCGCCGAGGGCGGTGAGGAGGGCGTTGATCCAGTCCCAGAGGAGGACGGGCTCGCCGTTGGTGATGAAGTAAGGCCGGCCGCAAGCGGCCGGTAGCTGAGCGTGGAGCGCTGAGCGTTGAGAACCCGAGAGGGCGCGCTCGGCGAGGAGGTGGGCATCGACGGCGTTTTCGACGTGGACCATGTCGACCTGGTTGCGACCGTCGCCGATGATGCGGAGGCGGCCGGCGCGGGCGCGGGCGAGGACGCGGGGAACGAGGTGGGGGTCGCCGACGCCCCAGATGAGATGGGGGCGGAGGGCGACCGTGCGGAGCGTGGCGGAGTTGGCGGCGAGGACGTCGCGTTCGGCGATGGCTTTGGTCAGCGGATACGGGCTCGGACAGGCAGTGGTGAGGGGGAGGGATTCGTCGGCGTTGGCGAGATTTTGGCCGTGGTAAACGACGCTTGGGGTCGAGGTGTAGACGAGGCGCGCGACGCCGTGGGCGTGGCAGCCGGCGAGGAGGGCGCGGGTGCCGAGGACGTTGGTGCGGTAGAAGTCGTCGTAGC
>JBIKOK010000135.1:0-16835 GCA_044358025.1 Opitutaceae bacterium | reverse complement strand
CTTCGCCCGGCTCCGCACTTCCGTCAGCCGACGCCACCGCGAATTTCCCTGCCGCGCGGCCCCGTCGCCGTGCAATCCGTCCCGGATGAAGTCGACCGAGATGTGATCGCGGTCGGTTGGCCAGTGATGCTGGAAGTCGTCGAGGAACCTGGGCCAGTCGGGCGGAAGGCGATGAGCTTCGAAATAGTGCAGGGGAAAGGAAAACGCGTGGTCGATGCCGACGAGCGTGGGCGGGCCCTCGCACAGTTCGGTGGCGAGCCGCTCGGCGAGGCCGCGGCGCGTCCAATATTTCCGCGGACCGGGTGGCGGGTAAATTTCGGCCGGGGCCTGTGTGGGTGTCGCCGCGTAGAGGCGCAGGCCGGGCAGGCTGCTGGCGGGTGTTTGGGCGCCGGAGTAGTCGAGGCCGAGATAGCGTCCAAAATGGGGCATGCCGTACTTCCCCTGAAGCAGGTTGCGCTTGGCAATTTCAAATTCCGCGTCGGTGAAAATGCCGTGCTGCCGAAGGGTCGCGAGTTGGATGGGCTGCGTGCAGGGATCGGGTCGGCTGGTGCGGCTGGCCCGGATCTATCACCCTCAAATTGATTGAAATTTTGGCCCAGCGGACACGGGGCCAAGCCCGGGGAGCACCCAGAGCAGACCAGGTGTTTGGCGCCGTATCCTCGGTTCGGGCCCCGGTGCGCTCGGTGAAAAATAATTTATTCAGGAAAGGGTGATCGAGGCGGCTATGTCCCGCGGGCGGGCGCGCTGGCGCCGACGCGGCGGGAGTTGCGCACGGCGCTGATGGCGACACCGCGAGTCGGGCTCGGCCGGACAGCGGCGATCGGGTTTTATCCGCTGGCGCGCGCGGCGAGGCGCGCCCCAGGGGCGCTGGCGGCGCGACGGGCGAAACCGGGAAGTTTTCATCGCCGGCTGCGGGCGGATAACCTTTCCTGTCACCATGAGAGCCCGCTTGATCGATGTCGCCGCCCGAGCCGGAGTCGCCCCCAACACGGCGTCGACGATCCTCAACAACCGGCCGGACTCGTGGGCGTCGAAGGAGACGCGCGAGCGCGTGTTGTTGGCGGCGAAGGAACTGAACTACCGGCCGAGCAAGGCGGCGCTGGGCGTGCGATTGGGGCGTTACAAGACGATCGGGCTCGTGGTGCCGGATCTGCACAACCCGTTTTATCCGGTGCTGGCGGATTATCTCGACCAGGCGGTGGCGGCGCACGGTTACGATCTGATTCTGGAGCAC
The DNA here is from genome assembly GCA_044358025.1 of Opitutaceae bacterium. Classification (GTDB taxonomy): domain Bacteria; phylum Verrucomicrobiota; class Verrucomicrobiia; order Opitutales; family Opitutaceae; genus GAS368. Next base: position 15,601 of record JBIKOK010000135.1, on the reverse strand, counting down.
AGCCGCAACGATCTGGCGGCCGAGCAGCACCGTTTTCAGTCGATCCTCGACCGGCAGGTGGACGGGGTGGCGCTGATTGTGAGCGACGCGGAGCTGCACCGGCCGTTTTTGACGGGGCTGGCGGCGAGCGGACCGCCGGCGGTGGCGTTGGCGGCGAAGCCGGACGTGGCGCTGCCGGTCGATTCCGTGGTGAGCGATTTCACGGAAGGGTTCGCGCAGGCGATCGAGCATCTGCTCGGGCTCGGGCACCGGCGCTTCGCGTTTTTGTGCGCGCTGGCGAAGGGGCAGGACGACGGCAAGCGGGCGGAGCTGTTCCGCAGCATTCTCGGGGCGAAGGGCATTCCGCCGGAGGCTATTTCGTTCGTGCGGTGCGAGCATCATATCGCGAGTGCGCGCGACGCGTTTCGCGATTTGCTGCGGCAAACAAAGGCGAAGCGACCGACGGCGCTGATCGCGCTGAACGATCTGTCGGCGATCGGGGCGATGCGGGCGGCGGCGGACGAGCGGTTGAGCGTGCCGCGGGATCTCTCGGTGATCGGCGTCGACAACATCCCGCTCGGGGCTTACCTGCCGGTCGCGCTGACGACGATCGCGCAGCCGATCAAGGACATGGTCGGGCGCACGGCGAGTTTGTTGATTCAGCGCATCGAGGGGAAAGCGGCAGCGAAGCCGTCGCAGACGATTTTCCCGACGGAGCTGCTGGTGCGCGAAAGCACGGCGCGGGTCGGGGGGAAGTAAGGCGGGGCGGGCGGCGGCGCGCTGAGCGTTGAACGTCGAGGGTCGAGCGTTGAGCGTCGAGGGTCGAGGGTTGAGCGTGTCGGAGCAGAGAGGGTGCCCCCGGAGCACATGCAACACGCGGATAACACGGAAAGCGGCAGACCGGGCGCGCGGGTGACAGGCCAAGCCGTATGTTTCACCCCCAACTTGGCCAAATGCCTTTCACCGAAGGCACGGAGCCCCGCCCACAGAGGCCACAGAGCGGACAAGATGCTTGGCTCCGTGAGCTCGGTTCGGACCTCGGTGAGCTCTGTGACAAAAGGATTTCTTCAGAAAAGGGTGATTGATGCAGGCCAAGCCGCGCGCGGAGCGCACGGCCCACCCCGGATCAAGTCAGTTTCACGGCGGATTTCGCAGAGGACACCGCAAGCCGCGCGCGGAGCGCACGGCCCACCCCGGATCAAGTCAGTTTCACGGCGGATTTCGCGGAGGACACGGATGGGGCCGCGCGCGGCGCGAGGGCAGCTGGTCGCTGAGATCGGGCGCTGGGGCCGCCACTCTCGAGTGAGGCCAGCCGGGCGCGCAATCCGTGCGCAGCATTGAGCAAGGGGCGCCCGGGGAAGGGACTTTACGCTCCGGGACACGGCGAACACGCTGCGGACATCCACCCCCAACCTGGGGACCGGCGAGCGGTCGGAGCCCCGAAACTTTTCTGCCATGAAAATTGCGCAACCGGCTGATATCAGAAATTTCGCCCTCGTGGGCCACGCGACCTCGGGCAAGACCACCCTCGCCGAAGCCATGCTCTACTGCGGCGGCGCCATCTCCCGCCTCGGCAGCGTGGCGCAGGGCTCCACGGTGTCCGACTACCATGTCGGCGAACAGCAGCGCCACATCTCCATCCACGGCACGACCCTCCACTGCGCGTGGCAGGGCCGGCAGCTCAACTTTATCGATACACCCGGTTACCTCGACTTCAGCAGCGAGGCCATCCACGCCCTGCGCGTCGCGGATTTTGCGGTGGTCGTCATCCACGCCAGCCACGGCATCGGGGTGGGCACGGAAATGATGTGGGACTATGCCGGCCAGTTCGGAATTCCGCGGATCATCGTGATCAACGCGCTCGACAAGGAGAACTACGACTTTGACGCGCTGGTGGAGGAGATCCGGGGCCGGTTCGGCCGGGAGATTTTTCCGATGCAGGTGCCGGTGGACGCGGGCCCGGGCTTTCACCAGGTGCTCGACGTGCTGCGCAGCGAGATCGTGAGCTACGCAACGGACAAGTCGGGGAAGTACACCGAAGGGCCCGCGACCGGCGTGTGGGGCGAGCGTGTGAAGGGACTGCATCAGGAACTGATCGAGCATGTGGCCGAGACCGACGACATGCTGCTGCAGAAATTTTTCGACGAAGGCGGATTGTCCGAGGAGGTGTTGCGCACGGGGATCCATCCGGCGGTGCAGCGGCAGGCGTTTGTCCCGCTGTTTTGCACGGCCGGGGAAACCAACGTCGGCGTGGCGCGGCTGCTCGATTTCATCGCGCGTTTCGGTTCGTCGCCCGCGGACCGGCGGACGGTGGGGGCGACGGAGGCGGCGAGCGGCGAGCCGTGTCTCGTGGCGCTCGACGGGGCGGAGCCGGTGGCCTACGTGTTCAAGACGCTGACCGATCCGCAGAGCGGCGATCTGTCCCTCTTTCGCGTTTATTCCGGGACGGTGCGAGCCGGCATGGAACTCTACAACAGCGACCGGCGCATCACGGAGCGGCTGGGGCAACTTTATCGGCTCAATGGAAAATTGCGGACGCAGGTCGAGCAATTGAGTGCGGGGGACATGGGCGCGGCGGTGAAGCTCCGCGACACGCACACGGGCAACACGCTGTGCGACCCGCGGCATGTGGTCGCGTTGCCGAAGCTGGTGTATCCCGTGCCCTATACGCACGCGGCGCTGCAGCTGAATACGCAGGGGGACGAGGACCGGCTCGCCACGGGACTCGCGGCGTTGCACGAGGAAGATCCGGCGTTCAGTTACCACACCGACGCCGAACTGCATCAGTTTATCCTGTCGGCCCAGGGCGAGCTGCACCTGGAGGTATTGTTCGAGCGGCTCAAGCGACGCTACAAGGTCGACATCGAGCTCAGGCCGCCGCGGATCCGCTACCGTGAAACGATCCGCATCGGGGCCGAGGCGCGCTACCGGCACAAGAAGCAGTCGGGCGGGGCGGGGCAGTTCGCCGAGGTGTGGCTGCGGCTCGAGCCCGCGGCGCGCGACGAAGGCATCACGTTTACGCAGTCGCTCGTCGGCCAGGATGTCGACCGCGTGTTTGTGCCGTCGGTGGAGAAGGGCGTGCAGACCGCGGCGATCGAAGGGATCCACGGCGGCTACCGCGTGACGGACGTGAAGATCAATTTCTTCGGCGGCAAGATGCACCCGGTGGATTCGAAGGATATCGCGTTTCAGATCGCGGGCTACTTCGCCTTCAAGGAGGCGTTCCGCCAGGCGCGGCCGGTGCTGCTCGAGCCGATCCACGAGTTGGAGATCCGTGTGCCGGAGGAGTTCGTCGGGCGCGTCGTGGGCGACATTTCGGGCCGGCGCGGCAAGATTCTGGGCATGGATGTCTCGGGGCGGCTGCAGGTCCTGCGCGCGCAGGTGCCGGCGGCGCAGCTGCACCACTATGGGACGGTGCTGCGATCGCTGACGGGCGGGCGCGGCCTGCATGCCGAGAAGTTCAGTCACTACGAAGACATGCCGGCGGAGCTGGAGAAGAAGATCGTGGCCGACTACACCGCCGCGCGGGCGGCCGGGACGGCCCGAAACCATGCGCACCAGCCGTGAGCGGGCGCCGGCCGAATTGAAACGAGACACCGGAGCGAGCGGCGGGCCCCATTGATTTGATGAAGCCAAAACGTCGTCGGGTTGGTCGCGGTGGTGGCGGCCTGGTCGCTGGTGACGCCGGTGGCGCGGGCAAATGCGTTTGCCCGGGGGCGGATTAAATCGGCGAAGGGGCTACGGTGCTTTCGCGTCGGCGGGCATGGCCGTGCGCAACCAAGCCACGACGCGGTCTGTGAAGTCGGGCGCAAGCGCGGGCCACGGCAGCATGCCGTGCGGTCCGCCTTGGATCGTGATCAATTCGCACGGCACCTGGGCGGCGCGCAACTTCGCCTGCAGGGTCACGGATTGCTGGTAGGCGACGGTCTCGTCAGCGCTGCCGTGCAAGAGCAGAAAAGGCGGGAGGCCGGGCTGCACATAATTCACGGGCGAAGCGTCGTGGAGAAGACGGAGCATGGTGTCGTCGAGCGTGTCGCGGCCGAAGAGTTTGTTGAAACTCGGGATGAGGCCGTTGCGACGCTTCGCCTCGGCCACGAGATCGAAGACGCCGTAGAACGGGACGACGGCGGCGACGCGCGTGGTGCGGTCCGCGCGGACCGCGGCGAGAGCAACGAGGTGACCGCCGGCCGACTCGCCCGAGAGTGCGATGCGCCGGGGGTCGACGCGGTAGTCGGCGGCGTGGGCTTTCACCCAACGGATGGCGGTCTCGACATCCTCGACGGCGGCGGGGTGACGAAACGCGGGCGCGAGCCGGTAGTTGATGGAGAACCAGGCGAAGCCCGCGGCACTGAGCGGCGCGTGCATCGGCGCCATGTAGCCCTTTTTCGGCCCGCCGTCTTTGTCGCCGCCGCTCCAGCCGCCGCCGTGGACGAGAATCACGGCCGGGTGCGGTCCGGGTCCGTCGGGGATGAACGCGTCGAGGCGCAGGCTGACGCCGGCGGCCGTGCCGTATTCGATGTCGGTGAGCAGGGCGGCATGCGCCGACGCGACCGCGGAGAGGATGAGGAGGACAAGGTGCCGGAGTTTCATGGGTGGGGGAGGTTGGACTCAGACGGACGGGAAAGGAAAACGGTCCGGCCCGCGCAGGCGGGCACGATACGCTCAGCGGGGCGCAAGCACGAGGGCGAGTCCGCCAAGGGCGACCAGGGAACGGAGCCGAAGGTTCATCAGCAGGAGAGGGAGAATCGGGGGCGAAGGGACCGGTGGTCAACGGGGGAACGGGCCGGCGCCCCGCTCGCGCGGGGGTTGCGCCGGCGGGGCGATTCGTTCTGATCGCCCGCCATGTCGTCGTCCCATGCTGCCGTCGCTCCGTCAAATCGCCGAATCCGCTGGTGGCCGGCGGGCGTGATTTTCGCGCTCGCGGTCGGGGCGATCGCCGTGGTGCGGGCGCGGGGCGACGCGGCGTTTCAGGCCCGGAACCTCACGACGGGGGGCATTCTGCTCGGCGCGACGGTGGGGCTGTTGCTGTGGTGGACGTTTTTTTCCCGGGCGCCGGTGCGGTTGCGTCGCGGCGTGACGCTCGGGCTGCTCGGGCTCTTTGGCGCGTGCGCCGCGATGTTCCGCGTGCGCGGGGTCAGCGGCGATTTCGTACCGATCATCGGCTATCGGTGGGCGAAGGCCGCGCCGCCGGGCGGGGCGGTGGTGGTGCCGGCTGCGGCGGTCGCGCCCGCGCCCTCGGCGTTGGCGGCGCGGCCGGATTTCCCGCAGTTTCTCGGCCCGGATCGCACGGCGGTGATCCCGGGGCCGCGCTTGGCGGCCGACTGGGCGGCGCACCCGCCGCAGATAGTGTGGCGCATGAAGGTCGGCGCCGGTTGGTCGGGCTTTGTCGTTGTGGGCGACCGGGCGCTGACGCAGGAGCAAAATGAAGGGCAGGAACTCGTGACGTGTTACGACGTCGGCACGGGCCGCCTGCTGTGGTCGCATCGCGACGGGGCACGCTACGACAACCCCATCGGGGGCATCGGCCCGCGCGCCACGCCGACGGTGGTCGGCAACCAGGTGTTTACCCTCGGCTCGACGGGACGGCTCAACGCGCTGGATCTGGCGACGGGCAAGGCGCAATGGACGCACGACCTCGTCGCCGAGACGGGCGCGAAAATCCCGGATTGGGGCTACGCGGGCTCGCCGCTGGTGCTCGAGGGACGGGTGATCGTCAGCGCGGGGGGCAAAGCGAAGCAATCGCTGGTGGCCTTTCGGGCCGACACGGGCGAACGGCTTTGGGCGGCGGGGGACGCGGAGGCGGGTTACGGCTCGCCGTTCGTGGCGACCCTGGCCGGACGGCGCCAGATCCTCGCCTACAATCACCGGCGCATCACCGCGCACGACGCGGCGGACGGGACGGTGCTGTGGGAGTATCCATGGGGCGTGGGTTATCCGCACGTGGCGGTGCCGGTGGTCGTCGGGCCGGACCGCGTCGTATTTTCCGCCGGATACGGGGTCGGCAGCGAGCTGCTGGAGGTCACACGCGGCGCCGGGGAGCGTTGGGGGGCCGAGCGGGTCTGGCGTTCGCTCAAGCTGAAGGCGAAATTTGCCAACCCGGTCGCGCGCGACGGTTTCGTTTACGGGTTGGACGACGGCATGTTCACCTGTCTCGACCTGAAAGACGGGGCGCAACAGTGGAAGGAAGGCCGCCACGGGCATGGGCAGGGCCTGCTCGTCGACGATTTGTTTTTGCTGATGTCGGAGGGAGGCGAACTCATTCTCCTGCGGCCGACCCCGGCCGGGCCCGGGGAACTGCACCGCTTCCGGGTGTTCTCCGCGAAGACGTGGAATCCGATCGCGCTCGCGGGCGATCTGCTGCTGGTGCGCAACGATCAGGAAGCGGTCGCGCTGCGGGTGGCGCTCGCTGCGCCGGCAGCCCCGGCGGCCCGATAAACCGGGCGGACGGGCGTGCGGCGCGGGCGCGGGAATCAGCCGCGGCCGACGTAGGGCATTTGGGTGGCCATGACGGTGAGGGTCGGGACGTTGGCGGTGAGCGGGAGGCCGGCCATGTAGAGCACGGCATCGACCACGTGGCACAGGTCGATCGTGGGCTCGATCGCGACGGTGCCGTTGGCCTGCAGGACGCCGTGGCGCATGCGGCCGGCCATCGGCGAGTCGGCATTGCCGATGTCGATCTGGCCGCACGCGATGTCGAAGGCGCGGCCGTCGAGCGAGAGGGATTGGGTGAGGCCGGTGACGGCGTGTTTGGCCGCGCCGTAGGCGATGGCGTTGGGGCGCGGGACGTGGGCCGAGATCGAGCCGTTGTTGATGATGCGGCCGCCGCGCGGTTGCTGCAGCTTCATCTGGCGAAAGGCGGCCTGCGCGCAGAGAAACGAGCCGGTGAGATTGGTGTCGATCACCTGGCGCCAGTGGTCAAAGGAGAGCTCTTCGAGCGGGACCGCGGGGGCGTTGACGCCGGCGTTGTTGAACAGGAGATCGACGCGGCCGAACACCGCGACGATTCGGACGAACAGCGCGCGCACCGCGAGCGGATCGGTGACGTCGGCGGGCGCGACGAGCACGTGGGCGGGCGCGGCGGCGGACGCGCGGGCCGTGGCCTCCAACGCCTCGACGCGGCGGCCGACGAGCACGACGCAATACCCGGCGCCGAGCAGGCCGAGCGCACAGGCGCGGCCAATGCCCGAGCCGGCTCCGGTGACAACCGCGACGCGCAGGGGAGGGGTTTCCATAGTTGGGAGCGTCCAAACTTGGTGGGGATTTGCCGAGGCTAATCGTCAGGCGACGCGAAGGACCCGGGGACCGTGACCGCGTGTTTTTGGCCGAGGGGCGGAATGCTGCGGTGGCGCGCGGTGCTTTCGCGCCGGCACGACCGGATCGCGATTCACGGTTTGGTCGCGCGGTGCGCCCGCCGGAGCATGAAGCACCCTCGCTACGTCGTGGGCCCCGGCGTGGGTCGTACGGATTATTAGGTCGCTATGAGGGGAAAGCTGAAAACATTCCCGACCGTGATTGCGCGGTGGCAGGATTTTTCTCTCTGGTTCGCGGCGTGGGTGATGTTGTCCGCGGTCTTGGCGCGGGCGGAGAAGGCGACGCTGCCGCTGAGCACGGCGGCGGCGGTGCGGAGGCTTGCGCCGGAAGAAGCGGCGAAGGCGCATCCCGTGCAGCTGAGCGGAACGCTTTTGCTGGTCACCCGCCAACGGGACAGCCTGGTGCTGCGCGATGCGACCGACGGCATCTACGTGGAAGTGAATCACCTAATCGGAGACACCCGGCGCCCCGGCGATCGGTTGGAGGTGTCCGGGGTGACGGGCGCGGGCGATTTCGCGCCCGTGGTGCGGGCGAGCCGAATCACGTGGGGCGGAACGGGGCCTTTGCCGCCGCCCCGGGCCACCACCACCGCCGAGTTGAATGCCGGTGGGTTTGATGCCGTCTGGGTTGAATTCGAGGGCATTGTGCACGCGTGCACGCCGTCGCCGCCGGACCGATTTCCCGCCGGACGGGCGCCCCGGGCTGTTCTGGCGAACGGACCGGAGGCCGACCGCCCCGGGTCGGAAAGCTGGACCATCACCCTCGCACAAGGGGACGACCGGGTGACGGTGCAGGTCCGCGATCGGGTGCTGCCGGGGGAATTGATCGATGCGAAGGTCAAGGTGCGCGGAGTCGTCTTCAATGTGCACAACGCCAACCGGCAATTTGTGCGCGCGAGTGTTCACGTCGCCGACCAGGGCATGATTGCCGTCGTCACGCCGCCGCCGGCCGATCCCTTTGCCCTGCCGCTGCAGCGGATCGATGAAATCCTGCGGTTCACGCCCGCCGGTTTTACCGGCCATCGCATTCGCGTGCGCGGGGTCGTGACGGCGCATCGGCAAGGACGAACCGTGTGGCTCTAGGAAGGCGACCGAGGGTTGCGCGTGGCCTCGGAACAACCGGGCGCGCTTTCGCCGGGCGACGTGGTCGAGGCCGTGGGCTTCGCCGATCATGGCGGCTACGCGCCCACCGTGAGCGACGCAATTTTCCGCAAGGTCGCCGCAGGCCCGCCGCCGCTCCCGCTCGTGCTGCGCACCGCGGAGGAGATTTCCCGGCAGGACTCCAACCTGGTGCAAATCGAAGCGAAGCTCGACGACGTGCGGCAAACGCCGGACGGGGTATTGCTCGCCCTGACGTGGAACGGCACCCCGGTCGGCGCGCTGTTGCCGGCCGGGTTCGGGGAGCCGAAGGACGCGCGGTGGGAACCGGGCAGCTGGGTGCGGGCGACCGGCATCTGCGTGTCCGGCCAAGCGGATTTTTTGCCGCCGGCGGGACGGTGGGTCGCCGAGCAGATGCAGCTGTTGCTGCGCGCCCCGGGCGATCTCGCCGTGGTCCGCGCGGCGCCCTGGCTTACGACGCGGCGGGCGTTGCTGATCGCGGTGGCCTTGGCGACGGTGATTTTGCTCACGCTGATCGCCGTGGCCGTCCTGGCCCGCCGGCAAATCGCGCAGCGGGAGGAGGCGCGTAAGCTGGCGGAGGTGGAATTCGCCGCGATGCTGGCGGAACGAAACCGGCTGGCCCGCGAGCTCCACGATACGATCGCGCAGGAACTCAACGCGGTCTCGATGCAGATGGAATTGGCCAAGAATTCCGCCAAAACGGGAACGCTCGAAGACGTGATGCCGCATCTGGTCACCGCCCACGGCATCGTCCGCCGTTGTCTGGCCGAGGCGCGGGAGTCGATCTGGGACATGCGTTCGCACATTTTGGAGAAGACCGATCTGCTGGGCGCGCTGCGCTTGGTGGCCGAACAGATGAGCGCCGGACTCGGGTGCACGATTCGCGCGCACGCGCAGGGCCTGCCGCGCCGCCTGGCGCCGGTGATCGAGAACCATCTCCTGCGCATCGGGCAGGAAGCGGTGTCAAACGCCCTGAAGCACGCCGAGGCGCGGACGATCGATTTGAAGATCACGTTCGCGACCTCGAGCGTCCGACTGGTCATCTGCGACAATGGTCGGGGCTTCGATCCCGCCCGGGAACGCGCCGACGGTCACTTCGGGCTGCGGGGGATGAAGGAGCGGGTCGAGCAGATGCAGGGCGAGCTGAGTAGCCGGCGCGGTGAAGGGGGCGGCACCCGCGTCGAAGTTGCGGTCAACGGTTTGACCACGTAATTTTTCCCTGCACCCGATGAAAAAGCCTGCCCCCGCGTCCCTCTCGGTGATGATCGTCGAAGATCATCCCACCTTTCGCATGGGCCTCGCGGCGTTGATCGAAAGCCAGCCGGACATGACGGTGACGGAGCAGTTCTCGACGGGTGAAGCGGTGCTCGCAGCCTACAAACCGGGGGCCGCCTCCGTGGTGTTGATGGATCTGCGCCTGCCGGGCATCGGGGGGGTGGAGACGATCATCGGCCTGCGCGCGCGTGATCCCGAGGTCCGCGTGATCGTGTTGACGACGTACGAGGCCGACGAAGACGTGTTTCGGGCCATGCAGTCCGGCGCGCGGTCGTATTTATTGAAGGACATGTCGACCGAGGAGATCGCGGGCACGATCCGGTCGGTGGATCGCGGTGGCACGGAACTGCCGCCGCGGATTGCGGAGCGCCTCGCGGCGCGGGCCCAACGCGAGGATCTCACCACGCGGGAGCGCGAGGTGCTCCAGTTGCTCGTGCGCGGGCGCAGCAACAAGGAGATCGGCGCACAGCTCTATATTTCCGACGAGACGGTCAAATCGCACCTGAAGACGTTGTTCGCCAAGCTCAACGTGCGCGACCGCACGGACGCCGCCATCAGTGCGGTACGCCAAGGCATCGTGCACCTCGCTTAGGGGGCGATTCCCCCGAACGGGGGGGTAGCGGTCTTGCGTTCCGGTCAGTATGCTGCGCGCTTAGTTTCGGATTCCACCCCCTCCCACCCATGCACCTGCCGCACCTTGGCTCGACCCTCACACTCCCGGCGCAGACCAGCGCCCCTCAAGCCGGTTCGAGCCCACGTCCCGGTGGGGCGTTTTGTCCCGCAGCCGCAACGCGTCGGCGAGCTCCGCTGCGTACCGTGGCCGGGCTGCTCGGCTTGCTGCTGGTGTCGCCGGGGCTCGCCCAGACCGTGCCACCTGCGCCCGTATCCGAGGTGAAGAAGGACGACCCGATTGAGCTGAGCCCGTTCGTCATTACCTCGACGCAGGACACCGGCTACCAGGCGACGACCACCCTCGCCGGCACGCGGCTCAACACGAATTTGAAGGACGTCGGTGCGGCGGTATCCGTCTACACGGCGGAATTTCTCGCGGACATCAACGTCACGCGGCTCGAGGATATTTTGACCTACACGGCCTCGACGGAGGGCGGCGGCCAAAACGGAAATTTCGCCGGCTTCGTCGGGGAGAACTCCGCCGAAGTGCGCGACGATCCGTCGAGCGTCAACCGCGTGCGCGCCCTCGCGCAAGCGACCCGCACCCGCGATTTTTTTGCGTCGGACATCCCGAGCGACAGCTATAGCTTTGAAACGGTCACGATCAGTCGCGGGCCCAATGCCATTCTCGCGGGCGTCGGCAGCGCGGGCGGCGTGATCGACGCGGCGCTGCGCAAGGCGACGTTCAAGGACAACTACCGCTTCGTCTCCCGCTTCAGCTCCTACGCCTCCCACCGCGAGGAAGCGCATTTGAACCAGGTCATCGTCCCGCAGCGGCTCGCGATCCGCCTCGACCTGTTGAACGACGATACGAAGTTCCGCCAAAAACCCGCCTACGCCAAAGACCAACGCCTCTACGCGGCGCTCAACTACCGCGTCCTGGATCCGCAGCGGGGTTCGTTCCTCGGCCGCGGCTCCTTCCGCGCCAATTTTGAAACCGGCAAGATCGACGGTGTGCCGCCGGAGGCGATCACGCCGACCTTCACCGTCGGCAACTGGTTCAACGCGATTAATCCGAAATGGAAATACGACGGCGCGCGCCAGCTCGTGCAAAACTCCGCCGGGGCCACCGTCACGGGCGCCGGGACGGGCATCATCCAAGGCTTTCCCCTCTACAACCAGTTTGCGCTCGTCTATGCCGACCCGAGTTCCGCGAACGCCAGCGTGGGTCTCACCGGGGCCAACCTCGCCGCCGTGCAGGGCTTTCAGGGCTCCATTCCCGCGACGCTGGCCGGCAGCCCCGGCGGCGCCCTGCGCTCCACCGGCGATGCGAACCGCCTCCGCGCGGGCTACGTCCGCACGCACCTCAGTGACCCGCAGATCTTCAACTTTTATGACCGGCTGCTGACCGGAGCCTTCGATCACCGCGACCAGCGTTTCGACGCGGCCGACTTCCGCTACGAACAACTTTTCCTCGGCGGCAAGGCCGGCCTGGAGCTGGCCTACAACGACCAGACATTCACCCGGCGCCGGGATTTTCCGATTCCCGGCTCCGGCAACGACGAAGGCATTTTGGTCGACGTCAACTCGGTCCTCAGCGTACGCTCGCCCGAGTTTCCGCTGGGGATCCCGAACCCGAACTTCGGCCGCCGTTCATCAGCACGCCGGATGTTTTCCGCGACCAGCTGAACCGCACGCAGCGCGAGTCCGCGCAGCTGACCGCGTTTTTCAAGCACGACTTCGCCCGGAGCGACTCGGCCATCCTGCGGCATTTCGGCCGGCACACCCTGTCGTCCCTGCTATTCAAGACGAAGATCGAGCGCTTCAACCGCACCTATTCCAGCACGTGGGATCCGGCCGGGCAGATCAATCCGCAGTCCAGTCTCGCCGGGGCGTTGCCCGGGACGTTCGGCACGCAGGTCAGCGGCTGGTTCTATCTCGGCCCGTCCCTGCTGAACACCCCCAGCCTCCAGGATGTGCGCCTCCAGCCGATCACGAGCGGTCGTCCGCAGTACGGTCAGACCTACACCCTCCAAGTTTACAATCCGGTCAGCCGTTCGTTCGTCACCGGCACCTCCAAGCCGCTGCGCATCCTCAGTCGGGCCGTAGACCAACGCGAGGATCTCGACTCCACCGCGTTCGCGCTCCAGAGCCACTGGCTCAAAGATCATGTCGTCACCGTCGTCGGCTGGCGCGAAGATCGCGACGAAGCGTTCACGTCGCTGACGCCGCCGCGCCTTCCCGACGGCAACCTCGATGCCTCGAAGATCACGTTTCTCCCGGCCGTCGCGCAGGGCAAACGCAGCTGGACCAAGAGCGTCGTCGGCCGCCTGCCGTTCAAGCTGCCCGGGGAAACCGAAGTGCGCGTGCTCTGGAACGAGTCGGGCAACTTCAATCCCGTCGGCCAGCGCCGCAATATCTGGAACGAAGAGCTCGGTTCACCCTCGGCTGACACGCGGGAATACGGGGTCTCCTTCAACACCCTCGGCGGGAAACTCGATCTGCGCATCAACCGTTTCAAAACGCGCATCCAGGCCGACTCCATCGGCGGCGTGGGCAATCCCTACGCGTATATCAGCGCGATGATTGGCCGGGTGCTCGCCGCCCGGGACGCCGGGCTGAACCCGGCGGAATTCAACTACATCCACCCGAGCTTCCGGACCTTCAGCGACGTCGCGCTCGCGCTCTACGAGACGATCCCCGCCCGCCTCCAGAGCAACATCGGCCCCGACAAGAACTTTCAGCCCCGCTTCACCGGCAGCGGCGCCACGCTCCAATGGACGCCGGAGAGCATCACGAATCTCGCCTCGACCAGCGACACCGAGTCCACCGGCACGGAATTTGAGGCGATCATCAATCCGACGCGCAACTGGCGCATCTCGGCCAGCGTGGCCAAGAACGAAGCCGTCAAGGCCAACGTGGCCGTCGAGGAACTCGCGTTCGCCGCCGCGTGGAAGCAGAATCTTGATACGATGTACAACGGGGCGCTGCTGCCGGGCTCGCGCAATCCCGCCTCGAACGAGACGTTGAACTTCTACTCGCAATATGTGGGCGAGACCCTGCCCTCGATCCGCACCGCCGCCGCGCTGTCCGGCACCGCCGCCCCGGAAATCCGCAAATGGCGCGCCAATGTGGTGACGCGTTACGATTTCCGGGAGGGCTTCATGAAGGGCGTGAACGTCGGCGGCGCGCTCCGCTGGCAGGAGCGGATCGGGATCGGTTATCCGTTTGTCACGAATGCCACCGGGCAGGCCGTCGCCGATATCACGCGCCCCTATTGGGGACCGGGCAGCACGACGATCGACGTGAGCGCGGGCTACACCCGGAAATTACGCGCCTTCGGCAAACCGGTAACGTGGAATGTGGGGCTCAACGTCCGCAATCTCAACGCCAAGGATCAGGTGATCCCGATCGCCGCCAACGCCGATGGCACCTGGGGCACGTTTCGCATCCCGCCCGAGCGCCAGTGGACTTTGACCAACGCGTTCTCGTTCTGATTCTGCGGCCACGTCGTCGCGCGCGGGTCCGCGCGCTGCCGCCGGCTCGACCGGTCCGCGATGAAATCCCCCGGGGCCCGTTTTCGTGGTGCTGGGCCGCGGGACAGACGGCCCGGGTGACGTCCGGGCCGCGATGCCCACGCGGCCGAGGCTGATCGCGACTCTGCTGAACGGCCGCGGCAACGCGGACATCGGCTCAACCGGCGGCCAGAGCATCCCGCCCCCGGCCTCGGATGCCAGCGACCGCCGCGGCGTCCCGTTTCCGAATCGCGACGGGGCGTATCCCGTGGGCGCGCCCAGTCGAGGCGGGTGCTCGACTGGGTGCGACGAACCGCGTTTTGCCGTGAGCAGGCTCCGCCGCCCGGGCGGCGTTTTTTTCCCACCCCGCGGGCCGTGCTTCGGGTTCGTGCGCCAGCGAACGATCAGCGAATCATGAAATCAGTGCAGCGCCGTGCCACAGCGGAGCGGGCCCGAGGAACCGCCGCTCGTCCGGTTTCGCCCGCAGGCCGCGGCCCCGGTCGATCCGCCAATCGCTAAGTAGTGATCCGGGGTGAGTTCTTCCGCGGGCGAGATCATAGCCAAAGATGTGATCGATTATACCTTCAGGTTCGCGGACGGACGCGTCCTTGCATTTCAGGCCGAACTGGAACCGCCGGCGCTCCGACCGGCGCACGCCGGCCCACCTGCGTTCTGGACCAAACTCGAATGCAACCAGTGTCCCGGCTGCCCCTTGGTCTCGGCCGAACACCCCGGTTGCCCGGCTGCGCTGGCGCTTGAAGAGGTCGGAACCGCCTTTGCCGACTTCGCCTCGTTTGAAACGGTGGAGGTCGAAGCCCGCACGCCCGAGCGTACGATTGTGAAGCGGACCGAGCTTCCGACCGCCCTGCGCTCGTTTATGGGCCTCAAACTGGCGACCTGCGGCTGCCCGATCCTCTCCCGACTGCGCGGCCCCGCCCGGCTGCACCTGCCCTTCGCCAATTTCGAGGAAACGTTGTTCCGGATGGCCGGTGCGTATCTGCTAAAACAATATCTTACCGCCGGCCAGGGCGGAAGCCCGGATTGGAAACTCACCGGTCTCGCCCAATTGTATGCGCAACTGGAAGAGGTGAATATCCACCTCAAGCGCCGGTTCGATGCCCTGGAAAAAAAGGACGCCAATCTCAACGCCATCGTTGCGTTTCTCACCTTTTCATCGCGAACCCTGATGTCGCTCGACGAACAACTCGCCGAGCTCGCCCCCTTCACGATCGACAGCACGTCAGGGAGAACCGCCGAGCCGCCGGCGCCGGAGGCCAACGTCGCCGCTCTCCCGTCGGGTGCGGCCGACCAGGTCCTGGTCCCGCGGAAAAAACTAAAGCGTCGGGTTTAGCCCGCCCGAGCCGCGGTCCGCCGATCACCGGCAGCCCGACCAAGCGCAGAACCCAGCCGACGTCGGGATCAGGCCGGGCTCTCCAGGGCGCGGTCGACCGCGAGACAGAGTTCGAGTCCCGAAAACGGCTTTTGCAGCGTGCCATGCACGCCGAGCTTAGTCGCCAGTTCCAGATAGTCGCGGGCGTTGATGCGGCCGCCGCCGGAGATCGCGATGATCCGGATCGGCGGTTCCTGCTTGCGCAGGCTCATGATGACTTCGATGCCGTCCATGTCCGGCATGATGATGTCGGTTACGAGCAGATCGAATGCGCCCGTCTTGATTCCGGCGAGGGCGGCGGCGCCCGTGGTGGCGAGCGTCACATCGTGACCTTCGCCCCGGAGGTGTTCGGCCTGCATTTCGAGCATATCCAAGTTGTCATCGAGTATCAGTATGGTGGC
>JBIKOK010000350.1:0-5088 GCA_044358025.1 Opitutaceae bacterium | reverse complement strand
GCCAGCAACGCGCCGGGGTCGGCTCCGGCGGCTGAAACCCGTCCGGAAATATTGCCCGGAGGACGGCGACGAGGCGGGACTCGTCGAAGGGTTTCTGGAGGCATGCTCTCACGCCGAGAGCCGCGAGGTCGGCTTCGTCCTGGTCGGTGAACTTGCCGCTCATGGCAATGATGGGCAGGTCGGGGATCATTTTCATCACCACCCGTACGAGCGCCTGCCCGTTCATGTGCGGCATCTGCAGATCGGTGAGCATCCCCCGGACGTCCCCCGAGAGGTTCGCCAGCTTGAACAACGCGTCGGTGCCGTCGGTCGCGGTCACGACCTGAAAGCCCAGAGACGTCAGCACGGCGGCGGTGACGTCCCGCACGATCGGTTCGTCCTCGACGAGCAGGAGGGTGGTCCGATGAGTGAGCTGCGGGCCGGGGGCCGGCGTGGGCGCGGCGGATGCGTCCGGGCCGGCGAGCGGGGAGGCGGGGAAATAGAGCGAGAACGTGGTGCCCTCGTCCGGCGCGGACTTGACGTCGAGGAAACCGCGATGGCCGCGGACGATGCCGAGCACCATGGCGAGCCCCAGGCCGGTGCCGGCGCCGGGGCCCTTGGTGGTGAAGAACGGATCGAAGATGCGTTCCAGGACCTGCGCGGACATCCCCGCGCCCGAGTCGCTGATGTTCCAGCGGACGTAGTGGCCCGGTTCGCCGCGGCCGCGGCCGGTTTCGACGGCGGTCACGAGGGTGAGGTTGTCCGCCTCAAACCGCAGCTGGCCGCCTTCGGGCATGGCATCGCGGGCGTTGAGGCAGAGGTTGAGGAGCACCTGCTGCAATTGCGTCTCATCGCCGAGCAAGGGCCAGCTATCCGCGGGCACGGAGGTGATGCAGCGGATTTCGCGCGGAAAGGTGCTCGTGACGATGCGGACGATTTCGGCAAACATCGCGGCCGTCGCGACGGGCACGTGGGTGCCGTCGCTACCCCGGGCGAAGCTCATCAGCTGGCGCACCGTGGCGGCGGCGCGGGCCGTGCTGGCCCGCATGTTGCTGACCAATCCCTCGCGTTCGGGGAACTGTTTTTTCAACAGGTCGAACCCGAGGAGGAGGGGGCCGAGGGCGTTATTGAAATCGTGGGCGATGCCGCCGGTGAGCGTACCGATGCTTTCGAGACGCTGGGAGCGCAGCTGGACGGCCAGCAATTCTTTTTGGCCGCTGAGATCCCGGATGATCGTCCCGGAATGGGGGCGGCCGTTGCGGCCGGTGTAGATGATCGAGGTGACCTCGGCATCGAAGGTTTCGCCGCTCGTGCGGACGCAGCGAAGCTCGCCGATGAACGATCCGGTTTCTTCGCGCACCTTCATCGCCGGGCCCAGGCGCGGGTCGGTAGCGTCGAGCAGGATGTTTCGGTCCCGACCGATCAACTCGCGCCCCGAAAAACCAAAGAGCCGGTTGGCCGCCTCGTTCGCCTCCACGACCGTTTCTTCGTCCACCGAACCGATCACCATCGCCTCTCTGGCGTTGAAGAAGAAGGAGGTGAACAGCTGGTCGGCGGATTTCAGGGCCCGCTCGGCTTTCTTCTGCTCGGTGACATCGTAGGCGGTGCCGAGCATGCCTTGGAGCGCTTCGTCGCCGCGGCCGAGCCGGGTGATCTTGACGAGGAGTTCGACGCGGTCCCCGGACTTGGACCGGAGCAAAAGCTCCCCGGTGGTGGCCGGGCGACCGGACACCACGTCGGCGAAAAGGACGATGTCGGCAGGGGAGACCGAAGGGTCGCAAAAATCGGTCGGCAGCCGCCCCAGCATCTCCGTCGTCGGGTAGCCGAGCGTGCGTTCCCAGGCGGAATTGAGGAAGATGAAACGCCCGCGGGCGTCGCACTGAAAGATCAAGTCGTGGGAGGTCTCGACGAGATTCGCATAGAGGGTTTCGGAATGGCGCAACGCCAACTCCGCCTCCCGGACCGCGGTGATCTCGTGAAACGTCACGAAGGTGGTGCCGACCGGCGCGTGCTCGGCGCTGCGCACGCCAATCACGTCGACCTGGAACCAGCGGGTGAGGCCGGAGCGATGATCGACGACCCCCAGGGTGCGATTGCGCACACCCTTTTCGGTCGAGGGGGATTCCTTCACCGACCAGCGGCCGAAGGGGATCGGCAGGCGGTTTTCATCGAAGGGCCGCCAGTGTGGCGCGGTGGCCAAGGCCCCGTCCCACAACTCCGCGCGGCCCAGACCGCACATCTCCTGCGCGGCGGGATTGGCATCGGTGATCTGACCGGCGGCATTGAAGACGAACACCCCCTGGTTCAGAGTTTCGAACAGCGTGCGGTGTTTTTCTTCGCTGCGGCGGAGTTGGTCCTCCAAGGCGCGCAGCGCCGTGATGTCGGTGAGCGATCCGATGTAGCCGGTCAGCCGGCCTTCGCCGTCCAGCAAGGGCAGCCGCGATCCCAGCACCCAGCGGAGGGAGCCGTCGCGATGCTGCAACCGATAAGTTTGGGGCGCGTTGCGGCCGGAGGTTTCAGGGCCGTTCCAGTCCCGGGTGAAGCGTTCGCGGTCCGGCGGGTAGATCGATTGCAGCCAAGCCAGGCCCAGGGCCTCGGCTTCGCTCACGCCGGTGAGCTGGCTCCAGGCCGGATTCACCCCGAGACACTCCTCCCGTGAGTTAACCCAAAAAAGGCCGACGGGGGCGACGGTCGCCATGGCGAGCACCTGCTTGTCGGCCCTGGCGAGCTGATCGAGGGTTTCGTTGAGCACCTTCGCCACCTGGCCCAATTCGCCTCCGCCCAAGTCCGGCAGGCGGGTCTCCGCGCGACCGGCGGCGATGGCTCTCAGTCCCACCTTCATATCCCGGGTGGGTCTTAAGACGTGCCGGCGGACGAGCCAGACGGCGAGGCCATAGACCAGCACCAACCGGGCCGCGCTCACCACGTCGAGCCAATAGCCCAGATGGAGGGACCCCGAGAGCAACCGGTCCACATCGTCGGTCCGGAGGTAGATGGCGCCCTCTGCGGCCAGGCCGCGGCGGTCCGCTTTTTTCCAGGGCAGCCGGACGGGGTATACGCCGCCCACGGCCTTGTCGTCGCGATGAAAGGCCACGGCGCGCGTGCGCGCAAAATCCTGCAAGGCCTCGGCGGCCGCCCGATCGCTGGAAAGACTCAGGTCCCGGCCGAGCTCTTCGAGTTTGGAACTGGCGAGAATGGTGAGGGATTCGACATCGGCCAGCACGGCGGCGTGGAGGCCTTTTTGCCGGGCGGCGGCGGCGACATAGCGCTGCGCCGCGGCCAGGGAATCGCTGCTTTCGATGGCAATCGTCAAATTGCGGAGCGTCAGATTGATGTCGTGCAGGGATTCCACCTGCACCGTCTCTTTCAGCCGATAGTCGGTGAGCCGGCGCTCGATGACCGCGGTCGCCGCCGCGACCAAGATGACGGGGAGGATGACCAACCCGAAGATGGAGGAGCGCCGCCAGGCGAGGAACGAGCTGAGCCGCGGGCTCATTTCGGGGGGGAGGTTGGCTGGACCACGGAGGGGTCGAACAAATCCGCCACGATTGGCGGCTCAGCGAGGGTGCCGAAGGCGATCAGGGTGGCCCCGGCGCGGGTGAGGGCCCGGTGCAGCAAACCCTCCCGGGCAAGCAGGGCGGGCTGGCTGGCGAGGTCGGGCAGTGTGAGCCCGCGGAGCTGTTCCGCCACCGACGCGGCGGGCAGACCCTGGCGGGTGGCGACCAGTTGCAGCGCGGCAGGGTCGGTCTTGAGCCGTTCGATCGCGCGTTGGTTGGCGCGCAGCAGGGCGGCCAGCTCGGCGCGCCGTGTCTGCGCCACCGCCGGATCGGTGAGGAGGAGATCGATGATGGTCTCGGGCACGTCGGCGCTGGAGAAAACCTCCAGCAGACCAAACTCGGTCCGCAGGGCTTCCCCCTCGGGCGGGTAGGTGCAAACCGCATCGACCCGCCCCTCCCGCAACGCCACCGCCTGGGCTTCGTGTCGCACATGAACCAACTCGACGTCGTCGGGTGCCATCCCCCCGGCCCGCAGCGCCGCGGCGAGCAACAGGACGTCGGTGGTGCCGGGTTCGACCGCCACCCGGCGGCCTTTGAGCGCGGTCAAATTCGCGATGCCTTGGCGGGCCAAAATGACATCGAGCCCCGTGGAAATATCCAAGACCGCGACCGCCTGCATGGGCCGCCGGCGGGGCGACGCCGTAAGCAACTCCATCATCGTCCCGCCCAAGACATCGACCCGGCCCGTTTCAAACAGCCGGCAGGATTCCCCGATGCTGGGCAGGTCGAGGATTTCGACCTTGAGGCCTTCGGCGGCAATGAAGCCCAGTTGGTCGGCGAGCCAGAGCGTGTCGTAGCCAATCCAGCGGTTGAGCGCGATGCGCAGCGGCGGGGGCTGGGGTGGCGCGCAGCCGACCAGGCCGGCCCCAAGGGAGCCGAGCGCGAGGAGGGCCGCCGCCGCCCAACCTGACCAGCGGGCGGTGGTCTTCATGGCGGGGGAACGAAGCGCAACGCGGTCCGCAAGGCACGGAACAGCTCGGCCTGCACAAACGGCTTTTCGATGACGGCCACCACGCCGCAGGCCTTGAACTCGCTGACGTCTTTCGGCGTCAGCGTGCCGCTCGCGACGATGACGCCCGCGGTGGGCAACATGCGCTGCAGCGCTTTGACGAGCTGGTGTCCGTCCAAATGCGGCATGTGCAGGTCAGTCATGACGACACGGACCACCCCCGGGTTGTCGGCGACTTTCATCAGGGCGTCGGAGCCGTCCGACGCGAGGATGACGCGGAAGTTTCGCAGGCGGAGGACCTCGGCGGTGATTTCGCGCACGGACGGCTCGTCGTCAACGACGAGGATGGTTTCGCCGTCACCGAGCAGGAGGGAACTATCGGCGGCGAACGGCTGGTTCGTCTCGGTGGAGGCGGCGACGGCCGGCAGATAGACGTGGAAGCAGCTGCCTTTGCGGGGGGTGGACTCGACGCGCAAGAATCCGCCGTGGCTGCGGACGATGCCGAGCACGGTGGACAGGCCCAGGCCGGTGCCCTTGTCCGGTCCCTTGGTCGTGAAGAAGGGATCGAAAATCCGCTCGACCACCTCCGGGGGCATCCCTTCA
>JBIKOK010000315.1:0-6602 GCA_044358025.1 Opitutaceae bacterium | reverse complement strand
GCTGAAACCAATCCGAAAGAACGGGGACTCGGTAAGCCGTGTGCGGGAAAACCGCCTGCACGGTTTGACGAGGGGGAGGGCAGCGTGCCGGGTGACCGTCTCGCTGCTCTCTCTACTCTACAAAAGAATCTCTTTAGGATAGCGTGATTGAAGCGGGTTAGCGTGTTGCTCCGTCCGCGGGCGGTCAGGTTGGGGCCGAATTGTGGGCTCGACGGCCCTACGCTCCGGCTCGCAGAGTATCAACCACCCCGTCCAACCCTATGCGCCTCCTCCTGCTTTGTTTCCTCGCGATGGCCTCGATTGCGCGTGCTGCCGGCACCGCAAAAACGCCGAACATCGTCTTTATTTTTTCCGACGATCACGCCTACCAGGCCATCAGCGCCTACGGTGACGCGCGCAAACTGCTTGATACCCCGAACATCGACCGCCTCGCGAAACAGGGCGTGCGTTTCGACCGTTGCCTTGTGACGAATTCGATCTGCGGCCCGGCGCGCGCGACGATTCTCACCGGGAAATACAGCCATCTGAACGGCTTTCCCAATAACTCTAACTCCACGTTCGACGGCACGCAGCAGACGTTTCCCAAGCTGCTCCAAAAGGCCGGCTACCAGACGGCGATCGTCGGCAAGTGGCACCTCGGCTCCGATCCGACGGGTTTTGATTTTTGGCAAATTCTCCCGGGCCAGGGTATCTATTACAACCCGCCGATGATCAAGATGGGCGAGAAGGTCACGATGCCGGGCTACGTGACCGACATCATCGGCGACGTCTCGCTCGAGTGGCTCAAGAATCGTGACAAGACGAAGCCGTTTATGCTGATGTGCCAGCACAAGGCGCCGCACCGCGAGTGGGCGCCGCCGCTGCGGCACCTCGGTTTCGACCAGGACCGCGTGTATGCCGAGCCCGCGACGCTGTTCGACGATTATTCCGGGCGGGGCGTCGCCGTGCGTGATCAGGACATGACGATCGCGAAGACCTTTACCGACCGCGACGCGAAGCTGGCGCTGCCGGCGGGGATTTCGCCCGAGCAGCAAAAGACGTGGGATGCCTACTACGGGCCCCGCAACGCGAAATTCCGCGCCGCCAATCTTACCGGCAAGGACCTCGTGAGCTGGCGCTATCAGCGCTACATGCACGACTACCTCGCCACCGTGAAAGCGGTCGATGAAAACGTGGGCCGGGTGCTCGACTACCTCGACCGGGAGGGCCTCGCCGAAAACACCCTCGTCGTTTACGCCAGCGACCAAGGCTTCTACCTCGGCGAGCACGGCTGGTTCGACAAGCGCTGGATCTTCGAGGAATCGGTGCGCACGCCGTTGCTCGTGCGCTGGCCGGGCGTGACGAAGCCCGGCACGGCGACCTCGGCGCTCGTTTCCAATCTCGATTTCGGCGAGACCTTCCTCGAGGTGGCCGGCGTGCCGGTGCCCGCCGACATGCAGGGCCGCAGTTTCCGCCCGCTGCTGCGGGGCGAGAAGCCGGCGGACTGGCGCACGGCGTTTTATTACCAATATTTCGAGTATCCGTCGCCCCACCGGGTGCGCCCGCACTACGGCGTGATCACCGACCGGTACAAGCTCGTGCATTTTGAGGGCATGGGCGAGGCGTATTGGGAACTCTTCGACCGCGAGAAAGACCCGAGCGAATTGAAGAGCGTTTACGGGGAGGCCGCGTATGCCGCCACCGTCGCCGAGCTGAAGAAGGAGCTGACGCGCCTGCGCCAGGAGCTGAAGGTGCCCGCGGAAATTCCGGCGCGGTTCTACGGCAACCGGGGTTTGGAGGGCGAGGCGGCCAAGAAAAAGAAGCAGACGAGGCAGCCGGACCTCTGACCGTGCCCACTCACCCTTTGCGGATCGCCGTTCTCCTGCTCGGGGCCGCGGCGGTCGCGGCGGTCGCCCACGCAGCGGCCGCCAAACCCAACGTCCTCTTCATCGCGGTCGACGACATGAACAACGACCTCGGGTGCTATGGCACGCCGATGGTGAAGTCGCCGAACATCGACCAGCTCGCGGCGCGCGGGGTGCGCTTCGAGCGCGCGTATTGCCAGTTTCCGCTCTGCAGCCCGAGCCGCGCGTCGATCATGACCGGCCTGCGGCCCGACACGACGAAGGTGTTCAACCTGCAGTATCACTTTCGTCAGGGCCTGCCGGACGTCGTCACGCTGCCGCAGCTCTTCCGGCAAAACGGCTACTACGCCGCGCGGGTCGGGAAGATCTACCATTACGGCAACCCGGGCGACATCGGCACCAGCGGCCTCGACGACCCGGCCTCGTGGCAGGAGGTCGTCAACCCGGCGGGACTCGACAAGACCGCCCTCGAGCCGGAGATCACGAATTTCACGCCGCAGCGCGGACTCGGTTCGGCGATGTCGTTCTTGAGCGATGCGAAGGGCCGCGACGAAGACCATACCGACGGCAAGGTCGCGACCGAAGCGATTCGCCTGTTGGAGAAGCACCGGAGCGAGCCCTTCTTTCTCGCGGTGGGTTTCTACCGGCCGCACACGCCCTATGTCGCGCCGAAGAAATATTTCGACCTCTATCCGCTGGAGAAAATCGAGATCCCGACGCTGCCGGTCGGCTACGAGAAGACCGTGCCCGCGGGGGCCCTGGCGGCGACGAAGCCCTGGCCGAATTTCGGTACCACGGTCGAGCAGGCCCGCTTGACCAAGCAGGCCTACTACGCGGCGATTTCGTTCGTCGATGCGCAGATCGGCCGCGTGGTCGACGCGCTCGACCGCCTTGGCCTGCGAAAGAACACGATCATCGTGTTTTGGAGCGACCACGGCTACTCGCTCGGCACGCACGGGCTCTGGATGAAACAGAACCTCTTCGAGGACGCCGCGCGCGTGCCGATGATTTTGGCGGGTCCGGGGATCAAGGCGGGCACGCCGTCGCCGCGGATTGTGGAGTTTGTGGATATGTATCCGACGCTCGCCGACCTCGCCGGCTTAAAGGCCCCGGCGAATCTCGCGGGGGCGAGCCTGCGCCCGCTGCTCCTGAATCCCGATGCGGCGTGGGATCGGCCGGCCTACACGCAAGTGGAGCGCGGCGGTTTCCCCGGGCGCAGCGTGCGCACGCCGCGGTGGCGTTACACGGAGTGGGACGAGGGCAAACAGGGCACGGAGCTCTACGATCACGACGCCGACCCGAAGGAGATGACGAATCTCGCCGCCGATCCGGAGAAAGCCGCGGTCATCGCCGAACTCAAAGCGCTCGTCGCGAAAAACTGGCCGGAGCGGGTCACCGGCGGTCAGGCCGAAGCGGGCGCGAAGAAGAAGCGGGCGAAAGCCAAGTAGGGCCGGGCGGGGCAGGTGACGATTGCGTGACCTGCCCCGGACCGGGTATCTTCGGGAAGAATGCGCCGTCTGGTGGGCGGCGGCAGTACGCCATCATCCATGAACCTTTCCCTCCTTTGGTCTTTTCGCGGTCCCACGTGCTGGGCGGTGCTCGCCGCGATGCTTATTCTTCGCCCGTTGGGCGCACAGACGGTCGTGCCGCCGCTCAAGCCGGCCGAGGAAAAAGTGCTCGAGTTGTCGCCGTTCGAGGTGCGCTCGGACGACGATGTCGGCTATCAGGCGATGAACACGACCTCGGGCAGTCGCTTGGGGACGAACCTGAAGGACACCGCGGCTTCGATTTCGCCGTTCACGGCGGAGTTCCTCTCCGATATCGCCGCGACGAATGTGAACGAGATGCTGGCGTATGCGGCCAACGCCGAGCTGAACGCGGGCGATGCCGAGGGCGCGGGCTTCAATAATCCCCGGGATTTCAGCTCCGCCGGCGGCGAGCCGTTCCGCATCCGGGGCATTCCCGGCGGTGTTTCGACCGACTACGTCGAGAATTCCGCGCCGCAGGACCTCTACAATATCGAACGGGCCGAGGTCGCGAGCGGCCCG
Organism: Opitutaceae bacterium; assembly: GCA_044358025.1. GTDB lineage: Bacteria > Verrucomicrobiota > Verrucomicrobiia > Opitutales > Opitutaceae > GAS368. The sequence goes on along the minus strand of JBIKOK010000315.1, from coordinate 2,710 downwards.
AACTCGATTCTCTTCGGCTCGGGCGATGCGGGCGGGCTCGTGTCGCTCGCGGGCAAGAAGGCCAATGTCGCCCGCAACCGATACTCGGCGAGCGCGCAGTTTGGCTCGTGGGCCTACCAGCGCTACACGACGGATCTGAACCGGGTGCTGGTGCCCAAGACGCTCGCGGTGCGCCTGAACGCGCTTTCCAGCGATGCGAAGGCCTGGCGCCGCTACGAGTTCAACGAGGCGAAGCGTTACAGCGGAGCGATCACCTACAAGCCCTTCACGCGAACGACGCTCTCGGCCAACTATGAGGACGGCCTCACGAAGAACAGCGTCGGGCTGAAATGGAATACGACGGACCAGGTGTCGCGTTGGATCGCGGCGGGCCGGCCGATCTCCGATGCCACCGCGGCGGACACCGCGAAGGGTGTTTCGAGTTTCGGCGCGAACCAGCGCTTCACGTTCTTCACGCAGGACGGATTTGTCTCCAACCAGCGCAACGAACTGCGCTCGAACATCGCCCCCGGCACGGCCGACACCTTGCTCGCCCCGGCGATTTTTCCCTACGAGGTGAATTGGGCGGGGCCGCACACCAAGCTTACGCGCGAATTCAACAACTACCAAGTTTCGCTGGAGCACCGGTTCAGCGATGCGCTGACCCTGCAGGGAATATATCTGAAGAACGAAACGAAGGCGAAGGCCCGCAGCTTCGTCTATAACGGCAACGTGATGGATTTTCTCGGCGACCCGAATCTCACGATTCCCGCACCGGGCGGCACGGGCACGATTGCCAATCCGCGCGCCGGCCAGCTTTACCTCGAAACGAACCAGCTTGGCGACGCGACGGAAACGGAGAACGCGGTGAAGCGCGTGACGCTCGCCTACGAATTCAAGCTGGGGAAGTGGTTCGGCCACCACCGCGTGGCGGCGATGGGCGAAAACGCCGTGCAGGACAAGCACACGCAGTCGCGCCGCGAGATTCTCGTCGATCCGCTCAACCGGCCGCTGGCCAACGTCGGCGCGCCGGAGAATGCGCAGAATCTCCTCTATCGCCGCACCTATGTGAGGGAGGGCGATTTCTCCACTTACGCACACACGGGACTCTACACGCCGCTCGCGCCGTTCACCTATAACGGGCTCGCGGTTGGCTCGCGCCAGATCAACACCGGCGAACTCAGCTCCGTGAAAGATATCGACAGCCTGATGCTCGCCGCGCAGAGCGCGTGGTTCAACGGGCGCGTCACGACCACGCTCGGCTACCGCCGCGACGACATCGTCTATCTCGACACGACCTCGGGTCGCGTGACGGATGCGGCCGATCCGCGGGTCACGTCCGGGCAGATGGTGCTCAACGAGGTCGTCGCGCTGCCAGGCTTCAACCGGAACACCTACACGGCGGACACGTTGACGGCGGGCGGCGTCGTGCATCTGCACAAGCGTTTCTCGGTTTTCTACAATCAGTCGACGAACCACGGGGCGCCCCGCTTCGACCGACGCATTTTGCCGACCGGGGCGATTCCCGAGCCGCCGGAAGGCAAAGGGCGCGACCTGGGTCTTATGCTCGACCTGCTCGGGGACGACCGGTTTTTCGCGCGCGTGACCTATTTCGAGACGAAGCAGGTGGGCGATGCGGCGGTATCGCCCAGCGGGGCCGTGACCAACGCGACGGCCTTGGGGCGTTCCCAGACCCTCGCCGTGAACGCGGCGTTCGTCGCTGCGGGCAAGCTGACGCAGGCGCAGTCCGATGCGGCGGGTTTCAATTGGAACGCGGCGATTATCGACACGGCGAGCAAGGGTGTGGAAGTGGAGCTGATCGCGAATCCGACGAAGGCCTGGACGATCCGCGCCAACTACTCGCACTCGGAGCGCGACCGCGAAAATTTCTTTGCGGAAGGCTACACGTTCTTTGCGGTGAAGTTTGCGGAGTGGCGCGCGCTCGCGGCGGGCAACCCGCTGCTGCTCGCGACGGTCGAGACGAACATCGCGGCAATTCAATCCAATGAGCTCGACGGACGCGCGGTCGCGCAGGAGCAGGGATTTGGGTCCATCCCGCACAAGGCGACGTTTACGACGCGCTACAAATTTGACGGCAGCGGCCCGTTCGGCGACCGGCTGAAGGGCGCGTTTGTCGGTGCGGCGGTGCGTTATCAATCGAAGGCGTTCAGCCAGACGGACACGCGGGCGGCGAGCGCCGGCGGCACGGGCAAGGACTATTTCGCGGAGGGCACACTGTTCACGGACGCGTTTGTCGGCCATCGTTTCCGCCTGCCGTGGCAAAAGCTGCCGGCGAGCGTGCAGTTGAACGGCCGCAATATTTTCAACTCCGACCTCGTGAGCGTCGCGCGCTACAACGCGGATTTCAGCGGAGCGCGCCGCATCTACCTCCGTGAGCCGCGCTCGTTGCGGCTGACGCTGTCGGTCGAATACTGACCGTGACGGGCCGCTCACTCAACCCTCTGGCCCGACTTAACGCGGTAGCCGCATGCGTTAGCGTGCGGTTAGTCGTCCGCACGCAAAGGCGTGCGGCTACCGTCTGAACCGAACTTCGCATCCATCTTTCATCATGAGCTTCGCCTTTGTTTCCCCTACTCTCTCGCGTCGGTCCTTGCTTAAGTCGCTCGTGGCGGTGGGGGCGGTGGCGGCGCTGCCCCGCTCTTTGGCGCAGGCAGCGGACGGGCAGGCGTCGGTGCTAAAGTATCTCGAAGCCCACGCGCGGCCGGATGGC
>JBIKOK010000104.1:0-22024 GCA_044358025.1 Opitutaceae bacterium | reverse complement strand
CTCGCCACCTGTCGGCCTTTTTCGGGCGGCACGAGCGTGCCTTTTTCATCCAGGTATTTCACGTCGTGCAGACCGAAATTGAAATGGATCACATCCCATTTTCCGGTGCCGAGCCACTTGTCGAGCGTGCGGACGCCCTTCCCGGAATCGCTGCAGTTCTCCGCGGGACGGTGGACGTTGGCTCGGCCGGCCAAGCGCGCGCGTGTCGGCAACGTGTAGCCGATCGAGATCGAATCGCCGAGCAAAAGGACCCGCGGCAGGCCGGCGACATCGGTGATCGGCGCGAGGGCCGGATCCGGAGCTTTCTTGGGCGCGGTCTTTTTTTCCGCCGCGGAAATGAACGGCAAAAACACCAGAGCGCAGACGAGCACGAACAGGGAGCGGAGCGATTTCATGGGAAGGGGGAGAAAGGAAACGAGGCGGAGACTGGGGGCCCGCCGGCGCTTGGCAACCGGAAGCGCCCGGAGTGGCGCGGGCCCCCGAAACCCGCGCGCGGCCAGCGGCGCGGCATGAATCGCCGATTACTTCCGAAGCTGGGCACGGGCGCTTGGCTCGCGGCGGCGTTCGTGGCGGTGGCTGGACGGCGGCGGAGCCGCCGAGGCCACCGTCCTTCCGGGATGGCGCCGAGGCGGAAAAGCGCTGCGCCGTCGACCGGCTGGCGGCTCGTGTGGGGCGATGCGTTCGAACGACCCGGCGCCCCCGATCCGACGAAGGGGGACGACGAACGCGGACGCGGGCGCAACCACGGGGCGATCAGGTGTCGCGAGAAAAACCAGAAGCGCGGGCGCGTCTTTAACCTCGAGCGGCCACGGCCTGCTCGATCGCTCCGCCGACGCAACCGGCCTGGCCGGCAAGAGGCCCGGCACGGGCGGGGACGATTGAGGCGCCGCCCCGACGCCCTTCGCAGAAAAACCAAGAGCGCGTCCCAGGGACGCGCTCTTGGTTTTCTGAGCACCGACGCAGCGGCCTTACGGCAGATCGGTCGAACCCATCAAAAAGCGGTCGCACTCGCGGGCGGCCCCGCGGCCTTCATTGATGGCCCAGACGACGAGGCTCTGGCCACGGCGGCAGTCGCCGGCGGCGAAAATGTTCGGAAGGTTCGTCCGGTATTTTTCGTGCTCGGCCTTGATGTTGGAGCGCGGGTCGGTCTCGAGTTTGAGATCCTTGAGAATCGCCTGCTCGGGCCCGAGGAAACCCATGGCGAGCAACACGAGTTGCGCGGGGCGGGTCTTTTCGGTGCCGGGCTGTTCCTTCGGGATGAACTGACCCTTGTCGTTCTTCTCCCACTTGATCTCAACCGTCACGAGCGAGTGCACGTTGCCGGCGGCATCGCCGATGAATTTTTTCACCGTGGTGAGATAGACGCGGGGATCGGCGCCGAACTTGGCGGCGGCCTCTTCCTGACCGTAGTCCATCTTGTAGGTCTTGGGCCACTCCGGCCACGGATTGTCGGCCGTGCGCTCGAGCGGTGGCTTGGGGAGAATTTCGATTTGGACGATGCTCTTGCAACCGTGGCGCATCGAGGTGCCGACGCAGTCGGTGCCCGTGTCGCCGCCGCCGATGACAATGACGTCTTTGTCCTTGGCATGAATCGGAGAGTGCTCGGCCCCACCATTGAGAACGGCCTTGGTGTTGGCGGTGAGCAGCTCCATCGCGAAGTGCACGCCCTTGAGCGCACGGCCTTCGATGGGGAGATCGCGCGGGAGCGTGGCGCCGGTGCAGATGACGGTGGCGTCGTATTCCTTCAGGAAAATTTCGGCTTCAACGTTATCGCCGACGTTGGCGTTGCAGATGAATTTGATGCCGGAGTCTTCCATCAGCTTGATGCGGCGGAGGACGACTTCCTTTTTATCGAGCTTCATGTTGGGGATGCCATACATGAGGAGGCCGCCCGGACGGTCGGCGCGCTCGAAGACCGTGACAGTGTGGCCGGCCTTGTTGAGCTGCTCGGCGGCGGAGAGCCCCGCCGGACCGGAGCCGATGACGGCGACTTTCTTGCCCGTGCGAACCTTGGGCTGCTCGGGGAGCACCCAGCCTTCGTCCCAACCGCGGTCGGTGATTTCGCACTCGATGTTCTTGATCGTGACGGGCGGGTTGTTGATGCCGAGGACGCAGGAGCCCTCGCACGGAGCCGGGCACACGCGGCCGGTGAACTCCGGGAAGTTGTTCGTCTTGTGGAGCCGGTCGAGGGCTTCCTTCCAGAGCCCGCGGTAAATGAGATCGTTCCACTCGGGAATCAGGTTGTTGATCGGGCAGCCGCTCGCCATGCCGCTGATGAGTTTGCCCGTATGGCAGAACGGGACGCCGCAGTTCATGCAGCGCGCGCCCTGGTTGCGGAGCTTTTTCTCCTCCATGTGCACATGGAATTCCTTCCAGTCTTTGGTGCGCTCGGTCGGCGAGCGGTCGACGGGAAGTTCGCGGAGGTATTCGATGAAGCCGGTGGGTTTGCCCATGATCGGAAAAGTTAAGAGCTGAGAGTTGAGGGTGGAGTGCGGCGAACCGTCAGTTGCCGCCGACGCGCGAGAGATCCCGGGCGTTTTCTTCGAAGGCGGCCATGACGGCCTCGTCGCCCGTGAGGCCTTGCGCCTCGGCTTTCTCGATACAGGCGAGCATCCGTTTGTAGTCCTTCGGCAGGACCTTCACGAACTTCGGCACGAAGGTATCGAAGGCCGCGAGAACCTGCTGCCCGCGGGCGCTCTTGGTGTAGTCGACGTGGCGTTCGATGATCGCGCGGAGTTCGGCGATCTCGGCCTTGGTCTCAACTTTTTCGAGCCCGACCATCGAGAGGTTGGCCTGCTCGGCGAATTTGCCGGTCTCGTCGAGCACGTAGGCGATGCCGCCCGACATGCCGGCGGCGAAATTGCGGCCGGTGGGGCCAAGCACGACGACGCGCCCGCCGGTCATGTATTCGCAGCCGTGGTCGCCCACGCCCTCGACGACGGCAGTGACGCCGGAGTTGCGGACGGCGAAGCGCTCGCCGGCGCGACCGTTGACGTAGATCTCGCCGGCGGTGGCGCCGTAGAGGGCGACGTTGCCGATGATAATGTTGTCCTCGGCCTTGAACCCGGCGTTGGCGGGCGGATGCACGATGAGTTTGCCGCCGGAAAGACCTTTCCCGAAGTAGTCGTTGGCGTCGCCCTCGATGGAGAGCGTCATGCCGCGCGTGACGAAGGCGCCGAAGCTCTGGCCGGCGGAGCCTTTGAAACGGAAGCGGATGGTGTCCTCGGGGAGGCCCTTGGCGCCGAGTTTCTTGGTGATCTCGTAGCTCGTGATGGTGCCGACCACGCGGTTGACGTTCCGGATCGGCAACTCGGCGATGACCTTCTCGCCGCGGTCGATCGCGGGCTGGGCGAGGCCGAGGAGGGTCGTGAGGTCGAGGCTCTTGTCGAGGCCGTGATCCTGCTTGATGGAGCAGAAGCGACCGACCTCGGGGCCGACGTCCGGCGAGTAGAGGATCTTCGAGAAGTCGAGGCCTTTGGCCTTCCAATGCGTGACGGCGCGTTGCGCTTCGAGGCGGTCGGTGCGGCCGACCATCTCTTCGATGGTCCGGAAGCCGAGCTGGGCCATGAGCTCGCGGACCTCGGTGGCGACGAACGTCATGAAATTCACGATGTGTTCGGGCTTGCCGGCGAATCTCGCCCGCAGGCGTGGGTCCTGGGACGCGACGCCCACGGGGCAGGTGTTGAGATGGCAAACCCGCATCATGATGCAGCCCGAGGCAACCAGCGGCGCGGTCGCGAAACCAAACTCCTCGGCGCCGAGCAATGCGGCCATGATGACGTCGCGGCCGGTCTTCAGCTGGCCATCGGTCTCGACCGCGATGCGCGAACGGAGGTTGTTTAAGACGAGCGTCTGGTGCGTCTCGGCGAGGCCAAGCTCCCAAGGGAGGCCGGCGTGCGTGATGGAGGTCTGCGGGGAAGAGCCGGTGCCGCCATCGTAGCCGGAGATGAGGACGACGTCGGCGTGCGCCTTAGCGACGCCGGCGGCAATCGTGCCGACGCCGACTTCGGAGACGAGCTTCACGCTCACGCGCGCGTGGCGGTTGGCGTTCTTGAGGTCGTGGATGAGCTCCGCGAGATCTTCGATCGAGTAGATGTCGTGGTGGGGCGGAGGCGAGATGAGGCCGACGCCGGCGGTGGTGCCGCGGGTCTTCGCAATCGGAGGATACACCTTGGCGCCGGGTAACTGGCCGCCTTCGCCAGGCTTTGCGCCCTGGGCCATCTTGATCTGGATTTCTTTGGCGTTGGTCAGGTATTCGCTCGTGACGCCGAAGCGGCCGGAGGCGACCTGCTTGATGGCAGAGTTCTTCGAATCACCGTTGGCCATCGGGATGAAGCGCGCGGGATCTTCGCCGCCTTCGCCGGTGTTGGACTTGCCGCCGATGCGGTTCATCGCGATCGCCAGCGTCTCGTGCGCCTCGGCGGAGATGGAGCCGTAGGACATGGCGCCGGACTTGAAGCGTTTCATGATCGCCTCGACGGGCTCGACTTCTTCGAGCGGAATCGCGGTCGAAGCCTTGAACTCAAGCAGACTGCGCAACGTGCAGAGCTTGGTGCCCTGTTCGTTGACGATTTTCGAATAGCCGCGGAAGGCCGCGAGACTCGTGGTGCGCACGGCCTTCTGGAGATGGTGAATCGACTCGGGCGTGAAGAGATGGGCTTCACCGTCGCTGCGCCACTGGTATTGGCCGCCGGACGGCAGCACGGCGGCGTTGGCGGTGCGCTCCGGATACGCGGCGCGGTGCCGTGCGAGGACTTCCTGCGCGACGACATCGAGGCCGATGCCGCCGATCCGCGTGGGCGTCCAGGTGAAGTAGTGGTCCACGACGGACTGATTGAGCCCCAAGGCCTCGAAGACCTGCGCGCCCCGGTAGCTCTGGATCGCGGAGATGCCCATCTTGGACATGACCTTGACCACGCCCTTGGACGCCGCCTTGACCAGATTCTTGCACGCGGTCTTGTGGTCGACGCCGGTGATCAGCTCTTCCTTGATCATGTCGTCGATGGTCTCGAAGGCCACGTAGGGATTGATCGCGGAGGCGCCGTAACCGATGAGCAACGAGAAGTGGTGCACCTCACGGGCATCGCCGGTCTCGACCACGAGCGAGGCGCGCGTGCGGAGACCTTCGCGAATCAGATAGTGATGCAGGCCGGCGACGGCGAGCAGCGCGGGGACGGGCGCGAATTCCTTGGTGACGCCGCGGTCGGAGAGAATGAGGACATTGACCTCCTCTTCCTCGATGTAGCGGCGAGCCATCACGCAGAGTTCTTCCATGGACTTCGCGAGCCCCTTCTCGCCGCGCGCGACGCGGAAGAGAATGGGCAACACAGCCGTCTTCAGGCCGGGCAGATCGGTGCGACGGATTTTCGCAAACTCCTCGTTGGTGAGGATCGGATACTTCAATTCCACGCGGCGGCACGCGGTCGGCTGCGGATTGAGCAAATTGCCCTCGGAGCCGAGGCGCGTTTCGGAGGAGGTGATGATCTCTTCGCGAATGGCGTCGATCGGGGGATTGGTGACCTGCGCAAAGAGTTGTTTGAAGTAATCGTAGAGCAGTCGCGGCTTATTGGAGAGCACGGCGAGCGCCGCATCGTTGCCCATCGAGCCAATGGCTTCGACGCCGTCCTTGGCCATCGGCATGAGGATGATGCGCTCGTCTTCGTTGGTGTAACCGAAGGCAATCTGGCGCTGGAGGAGCGTGGCGTGGTCGGGCTGGTCGTGTTTGGGCGCCTCGGGCAAATCACTGAGATGCACGAGGTGCTCGTTGAGCCACTGGCGGTAGGGACGCGCCGTGCAGATTTCGTTTTTGAGTTCTTCGTCGGAAATGATCCGGCCCTGCGCGGTGTCCACGAGGAACATCTTGCCGGGCTGCACGCGGCCCTTCTCGACGATTTCTTCGTTCGGAATCGGAAGCACGCCGGCCTCAGAGGCGACGACGACGAAGCCGTCCTTGGTGACGTAATAACGGGAAGGCCGCAGGCCGTTGCGGTCGAGGACGCCGCCGATCTGGATGCCATCGGTAAACGCGATGGCCGCGGGACCGTCCCAGGGTTCCATCAGGCAGGAGTGATATTGGTAGAACGCGCGGCGGTCGTCGTCCATGGTCTCATGGTTGGACCACGGCTCGGGGATCATCATCATCACCGCGTGCGCCAGCGGGCGACCGGCGAGGACGAGGAGCTCGAGGGTGTTGTCGAACATCGAGGAGTCGGAGCCGTTCGGGTTGATGATCGGCAGGATTTTCTTGATGTCGTCGCCGAAGACGGGGCTGTCGAACAGCGCCTGGCGGGCGTGCATCCAATTGATGTTGCCGCGGAGCGTGTTGATTTCGCCGTTGTGCGCGATGTAGCGGTAAGGATGCGCGCGCTCCCAGCTGGGGAACGTGTTCGTCGAGAAGCGCGAGTGGACGATGGCGAGGGCCGACTCCATCGCGGGGTGGGCGAGGTCGGGAAAATAGTGCGCGACCTGGTCGGTGAGGAGCATGCCTTTGTAGACGAGCGTCTTCATCGAGAGGCTCGCGACATACCACGCTTCGGCCCCGGGGATGGTGGAGGTGCGGATGTCGTTGTAGGCGCGCTTGCGGATCACGTAGAGCTTCCGCTCGAAATCGAGATCGTTGGTGACGTCCGCTCCCCGGCCGATGAAGACCTGGCGCATGAACGGCTCGCACGAGATCGCGGTGTTGCCGAGCGTCTTGTTGTCGGTCGGCACCGTGCGCCAGCCGAGGAAGAGCTGGCCTTCGGATTGCACGACCTGCTCGAAGACTTCCTCGACCTTGCGGCGGACGGTGCGGTTGCGCGGGAGGTAGACGAGACCGGCGCCGTATTGGCCGGGTTCGGGCAGCGTGATGCGCGCGGTCTTGGCCACTTCCGCGAAAAACTTGTGCGGCATCTGGATGAGGATGCCCGCACCGTCGCCGGTGTTGGGCTCGCTGCCGGCGGCGCCGCGGTGGTCGAGATTGGTCAGCACCTGGAGGGCGTCCGCCACGATCTTGTGCGATTTCCGGCCCTTCATATCGACGACGAAGCCGACGCCGCAGGCGTCGTGCTCGAGCGCAGGATCGTAGAGTCCCTGTTTTCCCGGGGCCCGCGTCGCGGGAGCTTGGGAGGCGTCGAGGGAGGCAGGGGGGAGGGTGGTGTCGTTATTCACGGGCGTGGAAAAAGGGTGGTGGTGGTGGCGTCGTAGCGGGCTGCGTGCCGGCGGCGCATAAAAAAGGCCGTCTCGTCCTGTGCGAGAGCGGCCCGGTGTGCGTTATGTGCGGTGAGCTCTCAGCGTGGGTCAAAAGAACCGGATCGTTTTAGTGGCCATTTTGGCGTGCTCCTCGTCGGAGCAGCCCGCGTTGGTGGGCACGCCAGCCGAGGCGTCGGTAGGTTTAACGAGAGCGTTGCTGAGCAGGTAATTCTCTACTTCCTCGCCCGAAATGTCGGCGAGCATCACGCCGTCGATCTCCACGCAGGGCGACAGGGGCTGGCCGGACTTCTGCACCATCTCGGCGTAATTCGCGCGGTTGTTGATAATGTCGATGTCCTCAAACGGCAGGTTGTGCTTGTGCATGACCGCGCGGACACCGTTGGACCACCCGCAGGAGGGCTTGAGATAGGCTTTGATCTTCATTCGGTGAACGTGGACGTGAGCAAAAGAGGCGCAAGGTAAACGGCGCGTTTTCCGGCAATCAAGCACGCGTTTCGGATATTTTCGGGGAAGCTTGTCATAGTGGCGAAGGAGGGCGGGCTTCAGCGCACTCGCGGGACACTTCCCATCGATCCAACCACGGATCACGCGGATCATCCCGGATCGAACTCGAACCGCACGGATTGATCCGTGTTCATCCGTGTGATCCGTGGTTAAAATATTTCTGCCTGTGGTGGGCGGACTGAGGTCCACCCTGCCCCGCTCATTCCGCCGCCCTACCGGATCGGCGCGAGGAGGGCCGTGAGTTCGGGATCGGCCGCCAGCGGATCGAAGTCCGGGTTGAGCAAGACATCGGTGGGCAGATCGAAGCCGTCCACCCAGACGGCGAATGGCGCCTTCCCCTCGCGCACGAGCCGCAGGGCATCGTCGCGCTGGCCGCGCCGCACCGCCGCATGGTCACGGCCAGGCCGTGGATGACTTGATCGTGCCGCGTTTTGTCGTTCGGCGCCCAGGCCTGCAGACGCTGGGCCGCCGCGAACATCGCGCGGAGGTCGCCCTGCGTCACCGCTCGCACCCACGCCACCCGTTCGCGGTCCCACGGCGTCAGGCGCTCAGGCGGCAGCGCTTCGATTTCCTGCTGCATCGCCTCGACTCGGACGTAGTTCGGTCGCCGGTCTACGATGCTTCTCATTGCACGCCGGACGAGCGCCGTGGCGGCACCTTTGGGATCGGGTTTCTCGTCTTAGCTCGTTAAGTTTTGCACCCAAAAACCCACTTTTCCCAAAAGTAGTGTCACGTAAAACGAGCCCCTTTATTTCAAGGGATTTCTAAGGCGGACGTGACAGAGTTCTTCCGCGCGAGGCGGCGCATCTCGCCGGCGGTGAGATCGGCGGACACTTTTTCGGTCGCGGGCAATCCGACCGCTTCCCGGGCCCACTCCAGCTCGGGCCGATGCCGCCGGATGTGATGCGCAATCAACGGGCGGTGAGCTCGGGCGCGGGCTCGCCACTGAGATTTTTGAACCGCGCGACGAGCACAGGGCTCTCCTGCTTGATCGGCTCGGATTGGCCGAACACCGCGCAAATCATCGCCGCGCGTCGCGCGACGTAGTCGCGATGGCCGAACTAGCCGCCGGCGTGGAAGGCCGCGATGAGCGCGGCGGTCGCCCAAAGCCGCCGCGCACGGAGTGCCCGGCCCACCTCCGGAGTGGCACGGGCTTTCCAGCCCGTGTCCGGGTTCGCCGCATTCGCGGGCTGGACAGCCGACGCCACTGCGGGCTCTGCCACCACCCCGCCCACTCCCTGCGACCACAGCTTCAGCAAGCGCGCGCGCACCTCGGGCGTGACTTCGCCGCCGGGCAGGCGCGTCCACTGGACTTTCCAAAAACGATCCGGCACGAGCGCCTCGGGCTCGCGCGTCGCGTCAATGATGATGGGCAAAATCAACGCCACGCCCGAGGCGATGCTCATCGCGCACTCGGCGGCAAGTTCCCACTCGAGGCGGAAGTAGCCTTTGTGCCGCGCCTGGGTGTTCGCCGAGATGAGCGGGATGAAGAGCCCGCACTCTTGATCGGTTTGCGGATTTTTGCATCCCACTCGTCGCCGAGCTCGAGGCCACCGTCGGCATCCAACCACGCCTCGACGCCCGCCCCGCGCTGCGGTTCGCAGATACGCCGCGCCGCCTCCGCGTCGTGCGAAGCGTGGCTGAGAAACACGGCACGGGAGGGTGACGACGACTCGGCGGAAATGGGCGGGACGGGGCGAGACTCGCGAGCGCCCGGTGCCGCCGTAAAGCGGTTATGGGCGGCAACGGCAGGGCATTGTCTCGCGCGGCCGGCGCTCGCCGCCTCGCCGTCGTGCCGTTGCGCGGCGGAAAGGACCGCCGCGACGGCCTGCCGGTAAGCGGCAGCCCGACCTCCCAGAAAAAGTTTCCGCTAGCCGCGTCCTGTCTGCTCGCGTATCACGCGCAGGATGAAAGTCCTCGTGACCGGCGCCGCCGGCTTCATCGGTTACCACGTCGCGCGCCGCTTGGCGGAAAGCAAACGCTGCGAAGTGCTCGGCGTGGACGTGATCGGCGACTACTACGACCCGGCCCTGAAGCACGCGCGCCTCGCCGAGTTGGCGCAGCTCGAGGATTTTCGTTTTGTGCAGGGCGATTTCGCCGACGCGGAGAAATTCTCTGCGCTCGTGGCCCACTTCAAACCGGCCTACGTCGTCCATCTCGGCGCGCAGCCGGGCGTGCGCTACAGCATCGAAAAACCCGCCGCCTACACCCACAGCAACCTGGACGGTTTCGCCAGCGTGCTCGAAGCCTGCCGGCGCACGCCGCCGAAACACCTCGTGTTTGCCTCCAGCAGCAGCGTCTACGGCGCGGGCGCGACGGCGCCGTTTCGTGAGGACGACAACACCGACCAGCCCGTGTCGTTCTACGGCGCGACGAAAAAAGCCAACGAGGTCATCGCGCACAGCTACGCGCACGTCCACGGACTCAACCTCACCGGCCTGCGTTTTTTCACGGTCTACGGTCCGTGGGGTCGACCCGACATGGCGCCGACGCTCTTCGCGCGCGCGATTTGCGAGGGTAAACCGCTGAAGCTTTTTAACGAAGGCAAAAACCTCCGCGATTTCACCTACATCGACGACATCGTTGACGGCGTCGTGAAGGTGTTGCTCTACCCGCCCGCCCCCCGCCCCACCCCACCGGTCCGCATTTTTAATCTCGGCCATCACCGCCCCGTCGAGACCGTGCTCTTCGTCAAAATGCTCGAGCAGCTAATCGGCAAGCCCGCGCAAATCGAACTTCTGCCGCCGCAGGTCGGCGATATGTTCGAGACCTGCGCCGATCTCACGCGCATCCGCGCCGCGATCGGATTCACGCCGAAAGTTTCGCTCGAAGACGGCCTGGGGAAGTTCGTCGAGTGGTTTCGGGGCTACTATAAATTTTAACCGCTAAGTTTCGCCGATCACCGCTAATCGAAACCATGCGGCGCGGCTCAGGATTGGCGAAAATGAGCGCCGATTCGCGGTTCTCTTTTACATGAAAACCATTCTCCTCCTCACGGCCTCGAACATCTTCATGACCTTGGCCTGGTATGGGCACTTAAAGTTCAAGTTTCTCGAGGGCAAATCCCTGTTCGCCGTCATCCTCGTTTCGTGGGGTATCGCTTTTTTTGAATACTGCCTGATGGTGCCGGCCAACCGCGGCGGCTACCTCAGCGGCGAGTTCAGCGGCTACCAGCTCAAGATCATCCAGGAGTGCATCACGCTCGCGGTGTTCGTGGTCTTTGCCTGGGTCGTGCTGAAGGAAAAACTCGCCTGGAACTACGCCGTGAGCTTCGGCCTGATTTTGCTCGCGGTGTGGTTCGCCACGGCGTTCAAACCTTCCGTGCCGCCACCGGGCCATTGATCCGATTTTCGGGAGTGCGTCGCGGTGGGTGGCGGGTATTCTCGCCGGAGAAAACTGAACCCGTGGTCGACCACGCCTCGGTTCTCCTTCCCCCATTCGCCATGAACGCGCTCCGTCACTCCCGCCTGTCTCGCTGGGTCTGCACTCGGTGGCCACTCCTCGCACTCTCCGGTGTCGCGTTGCAGGCGGGCGATCAACCCCAATGGGGCGAGCGTTGGACGCGCAGCCTGGTTTCCGCGGAGCGGGGCCTGCCCGATGCCTTTGATCCAAAATCCGGCAAGAACCTGCACTGGACGGCCAAGCTCGGCACCGAAACGCATTCCACGCCGATCATTGCCGACGGACGCGTCTACCTCGGCACCAACAACGGCGAACCGCGCGATCCGAAACACCGGGGCGACCGCGGCGTGTTGATGTGCTTCGACGAAAAGGACGGCCATCTCCTCTGGCAACTCGTGGTGCCCAAGCGCGAGGAGGACCGCTACCACGATTGGCCCAAGAGCGGCATCTCGTCGCCCGTCACCGTCGAGGGCGACCGCGTCTATGTCGTCAGCAATCGCGGCGAGGTCCTGTGTCTCGACGTCCACGGTCTCGCCAACGGCAACGACGGCCCGTTTCGCGACGAACACGCGCACTACACGCCGCGCGGAGAAAGTGCTCCCGCCGAACCCCTCCCCGACCCCGGCCCCCTCGACGCGGACATTCTCTGGCGTTTCGACCTCACCCAGGAAGCCGGCATCTGGTCGCACGACTCCGCGCACAGCTCGATTCTGATCCACGGAAACCACCTCTATCTGAACTCCGGCACCGGGGTGGACAACACCCACCGGAAAATCCGCACCCCCGACGCCCCCAGCCTCGTCGTCCTCGACAAACACACCGGCCGCTACCTCGCCCGCGACGACGAACACATCGCGCCGACCATCTTTCACTGCACGTGGTCCTCGCCATCCCTGGCCGAGGTCAACGGTCGCCCGCTCGTCTTTTTTGCGGGCGGCAACGGCGTGGTCTACGCCTTCGAACCCCTCGCCGCATCCGCCGCATCCGCCGCATCCGCCGGGAGCGCCGCGCCCATCGCCCACCTGAAAAAAGTGTGGCAGTTCGACTTCGATCCGGCCGGGCCCAAGACCGAGGTGCACCGCTTCACGACCAATCGGGTCGAGGGCCCGAGCAACATCTACGGCATGCCGCTGTTTCACGCCAACCGGCTCTACGTCGCGGGTGGCGGCGATCTGTTCTGGGGGAAGAACGAGGCGTTCCTCCTGTGTATCGACGCCACTAAGACCGGCGATATCACGCGCGACGGGCCGGTCTGGAGCTATCCGCTGCAGAAACACGTGTTCGGCACGCCGGTGTTGCATGAGGGGCTGATCTATCTCGCGGATTGCGGGCGCATGTTTCATTGCGTCGACGCAGCGACGGGCCGGGCCGTCTGGACCCACGCCATCAACGGCGAGGTCTGGGCCTCGCCGCTGGTCGCCGACGGCAAGGTCTACCTCGGCACGCGCAGCGGCGCGTTCTACATCTTCGCCACCGGACGCGAAAAGCGGCTGCTGAGCGAGAGCCAGCTCGGCCGGCCCATCAGCGCCACCACCACCGCCGCCAACGGCACGCTCTACATCGCGACGATGACGCACCTCTACGCCGTGAAACAAACGGCGCCATAAACACGCTCGTGTTTTCCGCCGGACCCTGTCGCACTCCGCGCACGGTCCGAGCCACCCCGGGAATTTCGCTCGCCGCCGACGCCCTTTTTATGAACCAGCCCACCATCGCTCAAAAAGCCCCGTTTCCCGTCAACGTCCAAGCCGGCCAGACCTATTCCTGGTGTTCCTGCGGCCTGAGCAAGAACCAGCCGATGTGCGACGGCTCGCACAAAGGCACGGGCTTTGCGCCCACGCGTTACACCGCCGAGCAGGACGGCACCGTCTACTTCTGCGGCTGCAAACACAGCGCCAACGGTGCGCTTTGCGACGGCAGCCACGCCAAGCTTTGACCGGTGCGCCGGGGGGCCGCACCCCCGTTGCGTCTGTGAGGGGCGGGTTTTATCCTTCGTCTGGCTGCGCCCGGTCGCCCGCCCCGCTTCCGTTGTCCCCCAGAATCCGCTTCGCTTCCGGCCTTTCCCCCGCGCCATGAAACACCCCGTCCCGTTCTCCCGCCGCT
Organism: Opitutaceae bacterium; assembly: GCA_044358025.1. Classification (GTDB taxonomy): domain Bacteria; phylum Verrucomicrobiota; class Verrucomicrobiia; order Opitutales; family Opitutaceae; genus GAS368. The sequence continues at coordinate 8,824 of JBIKOK010000104.1, read as the reverse complement.
CGTTCCTCCAGACCTCCGCCGCCGGCCTCGGCGCGCTCGTTCTCCCGCAAATCCTCCCGTCGCGCGTCTACGGCGCGGCCCATCGCAAACTGAATGTCGCGGTCATCGGTTGCGGCAACCGCAGCCGCCAGCTGATCCCCTCCATCCTTCAGGAGGGCGACCATATCGTCGCACTCTGCGATGTGAATCAGAGCCAGATCGAGCTGCGCCGGAGCGGCCCTGGCGGCGGGAAAAAAGGTGCCGGTGCCGTCGACGTGGTCGCGGGCCTCGCGAAAGCAAAAATCTTCGAAGACTACCGCAAGCTCCTCGAAACCGAGAAAACCCTCGACGCCGTCATCATCTCCGCCGGCCAAAACTGGCACCTCGCGATGACGAAACTCGCGATGCAGGCGGGCAAACACGTTTTCTGCGAAAAACCCCTGGCCCACAGCGTCGGCGAAGCCCGCCAGATCGCCGCCATGATGCCGGCCTGCAAGGTCGTCACCCAGATCGGCACGCAGGGCGGCTCCACCGACACGTTCCGCCGCAGCATGGAACTCATCCAAGCCGGCGTGCTCGGCGAAATCCGCGAGGTGCATTGCTGGATGAACCGGTTTTTCCCGCCCAGCGAAATGATTGCGACCCAGGCCGAGGCGATTCCCGCCGGCCTCAACTGGGACTTTTGGTGCGGCCCGTCGCGCCTCCTGCCGTTCAAGGAACACTACCTCGGCGGCTGTCTGCAGTGGGGCCGTTGGTTCGAGTTTGGCGACGGCCATCTCGCCGACATGGGCGCCCACGCCCACAACCTGCCCCTGCGCGCCCTCCAACTCGGGCCGCCCATCCGCATCGAGTCGTTCTGCGGCGAACCCGTCAGAGACAGCTATCCTTCCGCCACGCGATTCCGGTGGGACTTCGCTGCCCGCGCGGGTTTCGCGCCCGTCAGTGTCTGGTGGCACGACGGCGCCGACGCCGCGCCGCCACCGGAAGTGACCCAGGACTTGATCGCCACGTATGGCAAGGTGCCGACCAACGGCGTGCTCTTCGTCGGCTCGAAAGGTATCCTGCGTTCCGATGCGTGGGGCGTCGGCGGCGTGATGCGTCTGAAGGGCGACGCCAACCCCAAGTGCCGCGGCGTGATGGAGCACGAGGCCGCGAAACCCGTGGCGACCGTCTATCCGCGCGTCGGCGGTGAGCACATGAAGGAATTCCTCGACGCGTGCCGGGGCGGCCCAAAGACGTTTCAGGATTTCAACTACGCTGCCCGCGCGGCCGAATTCGGGATGACAGGCATCGTCGCGCTCCGCACCGGCCAGCCCATCGACTGGGACAGCGCCGCGATGAAAGCCCGCGGTTGCCCGGCAGCCGACCGGTTCATTCATCTGCCCGAGCGCAAAAAGTGGCTCGTGTAGCGCGGACCCCCGCCTCCCGCCCCGCGGCGGGAGGTCGAAAGGGAACGTGATTCGGGGCAGAAGAGAAATGCGAACCGTTCACGGCCGGCTCGCCACGGGATCGCGCACCAGTAGACTCCCGCCATCGCCCGACGTCGCACCCCGCCCGATCCCGGATCGCTTGGCGCGGCGTTCCGCTCAATCCAACCCTTCGCCGAGGTGCCGCCATGATCACCCATCCCTACCTGGAGCACGGTCTCACGATTCTGCATACGCGCTTGGGCCAACCGACCCCGTCGAGGCCCGCCGAAGTGCCCCGCGGCGTTCGCCCGTTCATCACGCTGTCCCGGGAGACCGGCGCCGGGGCCTCGACCGTCGGCCACTTGCTCGTGCCCCTGCTGGAGCGCGAGCTGGGCAGCGAGGGCCACCACTGGGTCCTGCTCGACAGGGATCTGCTGACCCACGCGCTGACGCACCACCGCCTGCCGGAGCGGCTGGCGGCTTTTCTGCCCGAAGACCGCATCTCCGAAACCAAAGCGGTGATCGGTGAACTCGTCGGCCTGCATCCTTCGCTCTGGGCACTGGAGCACAAGATTGCCGAAGCCGTCCTGCAACTGGCGCACGTCGGCCACGTGATCTTCGTCGGCCGCGCCGCCAATCTCATCACCCGCGGCGTCCCCGGCGGGCTGCATATCCGGCTCGTCGCCCCGCTGGAGGTGCGCGGGGAACGCCTTGCCCGCCTGCTCAACTGCACCGCCGGCGCCGCCCTCACGCACCTGGAACGGAACGATCTTGCGCGCCGCCGCTACGTGCGCACCCATTTCCAACAGAACATCGACAATCCTTGCCTCTACGATCTCGTGATCAACACGGCGCGTTTTTCCCCCGAAGCCACCACACAGCTCGTCGCCGAGGCGCTGCAGGATCGGCTCCATTCCTGAGCCATCACGGCCGGACCGCGGCGCGGAACCGGCCCGTGCCGGCCCGCGGTCGGCGTCAGCTCACGGCTGTTTCTTCTTCTTCGCCCCCGGGGCCGGCTTCGGATCGAGATGGGCGGCAATGTCCGCGGCGCTAACGCTCGACACGACGCCGCCCGCGGGCACTTCAGCTTTGGCCAGCCAGACAATCGCGTTGAGCACGAGTTTACGCTGATCGTCTTTTTGCCAGCTGGCGTGAAAATGTCCGCCAGTGAAACCGAAGCCGCGGCTGCCGTGGGCGTTTTCCGAGACCCACATCACGTGCTGCGGCGTCTTGTTCGCCACCTGCTCGCGCACGGCCGGATTGCCCGCGTGGGCATCGTCCTTGCGGCTCATCGTGCTGGCGGGCGGCACATCCGAGAGGATCGGCGTCACGCCTTTCATCCCGGGACGAAAGCGCATGTTGAAATACCACTCGTCGATCGTCGTAAAGGGATTCACGCCACGCGTGATCGCATGCACGGGCAATTGCTTGAAATTACCCTCCCAATGCGGATTCACCGACCAATTGATTTCAAACGCGCCACCGATCCAATCCAGCCATTCGGCCTGCCCCTTTTCCTTCGTCGGCTCGACCGCATAATGAATCGCCCCGAAGCCCGCGCCGCGTTTCACCTGCCGGCCGATCGTCGCCAGACGCGCGCCCACGAGGGCCGGATGTTTCGCGCCGCCGTCGCTGTAAATGACAATGGCATCCGCGTCGTCGAGGGCGGAATCGTCGTCCACCGCCTGGCCGTCCACCTGCTTCGTGGGCCAACCGCCGTCGTAGACCACCACCTTCACGCCCGGAAAGCCCGCGAGACATTTCTGAAACAGCAGGCAACCCGCGCGGTGCTCGTGGGCCCCCGGCGGATGGCTGGGCTTCCCCGCGATCAGCACGATCTTCTTGTCGGCGGCCAATGCGCCGAGCGGCAAAACCAAAGCCGCGAGGAGGGTGAGGGTGTGGAGCAGTTTCATCGGCGGCCTTGGGTGTCGGATGGCGGGGTTGCGGTCGATTACTTCAGCGCCTTGCGCAGGAACTTCAGGCCGTCGACGGCGATATTGTCGCGCTTCGGCTCGATCTTGCGCCAGATGGCGGCGGCCCGGGCGATCACCTTCACGTCGGTGGTGAACGACTCGATGACGACGTCGCCCTGGTAGCCGATCGCCTTGAGCGCCTTCACAATCTCCGGCCAGGCGATGTGATCGCCGCCCGGCGTGCCACGGTCGCTGCCGCAGGCGTGGAAGTGGCCGAGGAGTTTGCCGGCCTTCCGAATCGAGGCGGCCTGATTCTTCTCCTCGATGTTCATATGGAACGTATCGAGGTGCAGCATCACCGCCTTGGAACCGATCGCCTTCACGAGCTTCAAGCCTTGGTCGCAGGTGTTGAGGAAATCGGTCTCGAACCGGTTGAGCGGCTCGATGCAGATCGTGACGCCCTTGGCCTCGGCGTGCTTCGCGAGGACCTTCAGATTTTTCACCACGAGCGCCCACTCGATTTTTTGCTGGGCGGGCTCGACCGCGTCGGCCTTGCCGACCACCGAATACACCGGGCCGATCAGGCGCGGGCAGCCCATCGCCGCCGCTTGGTCAATCAGGGCGACGCAGTAGTCCATCGCCGCCTTTTGATCCGCCTCCGAACCGCGGAAATCGCGGCCCGGGCCCATGCACGCGCAAATGCTGCCGATCGCGAGGCCGGCCTTTTCGGCCGCCGCCCGGACCTTCAGGGGATCGATATGGCTCGGGTCCTCGACGGGAATTTCGACGGTGTCGAAGCCCCATTTCTTGAATTTCGCGAAGAGCTTGGTGCTCTCGGTCGTAAACGGGGACGCGTAGAGGAAGGAATTGATGCCGATTCTCATGGAAGGATTTTCAGGGGTGAAGGGAGGCGAAGCAGACCAGAACAAACCAACGCCCGCGCCCGCAGGCTCAAGCTTCAAACGCACTTCCCCCGCGCGAATCTGCTCGGCGCCCTTGCCCCTTCACCCCAATCGTCTTTGTTCCATCCCGGGCTTGCTTCCCCGCCCCGCTGCGGTTGACGTGTTCATCTAAACACTACCCTTGCTCGCAATTTTTCTTCAACCCGCCGTCCTCAACGCTTAACGTCCGCTCCTCCCATGTCCAAAGCCGCTCCCGCCAAAACCGCCCCCACCGCCGCCGTCGCCACCGCCGTGGTCGCCCGCGACAAGAACATCGACCTCGCGCTCTCCGCGATCACGAAACAGTTCGGCGAGGGCTCGATCATGCGGCTCGGCAGCAACCACAAGATGAAGGTCGAAACCCTCTCGACCGGCTCCCTCGCCATCGATCTCGCACTCGGCGTCGGCGGGCTGCCCAAGGGCCGCATCATCGAAATCTACGGCCCGGAATCCTCCGGCAAGACCACCTTCTGTCTCAGCGTGATCGCCGAAGCCCAGAAAAAGGGCGGACTCGCCGCCTTCATCGACGTCGAACACGCCCTCGACCCGAAATACGCGAAGGTCGTCGGCGTGAAACTCGACGACCTCCTCGTTTCCCAGCCCGACTCCGGCGAAGACGCCCTCAACATTATGGAGACGCTCATCCGCTCCAATTCGATCGACGTCATCGTCCTCGACTCCGTCGCCGCCCTCATCACCAAGGCCGAACTCGACGGCCAGATGGGCGACATGACGATGGGCAGCCAGGCCCGCCTCATGTCCCAGGCCATGCGCCGCCTCACCGCCGTCGTCAGCAAGACCAACTGCGTGTGTATTTTCACCAACCAGATCCGCGAGAAGATCGGCGTCATGTTCGGCAGCCCCGAGACCACCTCCGGCGGACGCGCCCTGAAGTTTTTCTCCTCCGTCCGCATCGACATCCGCCGCAAGGACCAGATCAAAACCCCCGAGGGCAAGATCATCGGCAACCGCACGAAGATCAAAATCGTGAAGAACAAGATCGCACCGCCTTTCACCGAGGTGGAGTTCGACATCATGTACGACGAGGGCATCTCGAAGATGGGCTCGCTCATCGATCTCGGTATCGAACACAAGATCCTCGAAAAGAAGGGCGCCTGGATCGCCTACGAGGGCAACCTTGTCGGCCAGGGCCGCGACGCCGCGAAAGCCGCCCTCAAGGAAAAACCCGAGCTCGCCGAAAAGATCGGCAAGGCGATCCTCGAAAAGGTAACCATCAAGCCGGGCGAGCCCATTGTCGGCGAAGGCGCCTGACCGGCCCCCCGCCGCGCCACGCCGCTCCCCGCCTCCACCGCATCGGCTCGACCGCCGATGCGGTTTTCGTTTTCTAGAGGCGCCATGACGCCCTTCGCCCTCCCACCCCGGCGCGCCCGCCCCTCCCTCCTGCTCGCACTCAGCGTGATCCTTCTCGCCGCCGGCAGCGGACGTGGCGCCGACTCGGCGCCGGTTTTGCTCTCGAAAACCGACGGCGGCTCCTCCTGGTCCACCGTCGCCGAACTCACCGCCGCCGCTCAGCGCGGCAATGCCCGGGCCTGCGCACAACTCGGCGAAATGCTCCTCCGCGGCAGCGACGTGCCGCCAGACGGCCCCCGCGCCCTCGCCCTCCTCGAACAGGCCGCCCGCGCCGGCGAGGCCTCCGCAGCCTTCCGCCTCGGCATGCTGCTCGAGTCCGGCGACAGCGTCGCGCCCGACCCCGCCCGCGCCGTCGCCTATTTCCGCGCCGCCGCGGCCGGCGGCGTCGCCGAAGCCTTTCGCAACGTCGGCGTCGCCTACTCCACCGGGCGCGGCGTCAAACGCGATTACGCCGAGGCCTACGGCTGGCTGCTGCTCGCCACGAAACACGCCACCGCCGGCACCGTCGCCGACGAACTGCGCGCTTATCTCACGCAACTGCGTCGGACCGAACTCATCGCCGCCGGCGAACGCCGGGCGCCCGCGCTCGAACGCGAACTCGCCCAAACCTCCGTGGCCAAAGCCCTGCCCGCTCCTGCCCCACTCGTCTTCACGGCCCCCTCGGCCGCCGTGGAAGATCCCACCGGCGAACCCCCCGTCAAACTGGTCGCGCCCAGCGGCCGCCTCCTGCGCTGGCCGAGCCTCGCCGCTCTTCGGCGCGCCGCTGACCAAGGCACCCCGGATGCCCTCGCCGCCCTCGGCCAGGCTCTTCTCGAAGGCAAACTCCTGCCCGAAGACTCCGCCCTCGCCGCCGGGCTGCTGGAGCGCGCGGCCCAGGCCGGCAGCGCCGATGCGGCCCATCTCCTCGCCGAACTCCACACCAAGGGGACCAAGGTGAAACGCGACGACGCGCTGGCGTTTACCTACACGCTGCAGGCCGCGCGCGGCGGCGTGCGCGCCTCCCTCTTCAACCTCGGCGCACTCTACGCCAACGGGCGCGGCACCGCCACCAACTACCCCGAAGCCCTCGCCTGGCTGATCGTGGCCCAGCACTACAACCTCGACACCGGCCAGGTCACCCGCATCCGTGACTATCTCGCCAAAACCCAGCCCGCCCAGATTCCCCTCGCCGAAAAACGCGCCGCCGAGCGCATCCGCGAAATCGATGCGCGCCGCGACTGACCCGCGGCCATGCCCGCTGCCATCCGGTCCGCCTCCCGCGGGCACGCCGTTCCCACGGCCCCTTTGTCCATTGCCGGCCCGCCCCCGACCGGATTTCCTGTGCGCCCCTGCCGCATGACCGCCGCCCCCGACTCCGCCCTCCCCCCGCCTCCCGCTCCGGACGCGGCACGCGAACCCATTTTCCACGTGCGCGACCTCGCCCGCGTCTATGGCGAGGGCACCGCAGCCGTCACCGCGCTCCGCGGTGTCGACTTGGACCTTTTCCGCGGCGAACTCATCGTGCTCCTCGGCGCGTCCGGCAGCGGCAAGTCCACGCTCCTCAACCAGCTCGGCGGACTCGATTCGCCCACCCACGGCACCCTTTTCTACCGCGGGTGGAATCTCGGCACCGCCGACGAGGCCGGTCTCACCCATTTCCGCCGCGACGCCGTCGGCTTCGTCTTTCAAGCCTACAACCTCATCCCCAGCCTCACCGCCCGCGAGAACGTCGCGCTCATCACCGAAATCTGCCGCGACCCGATGGCGCCGGAAGCCGCCCTCGAGCTCGTCGGCCTCACCCCGCGCATGGACCATTTCCCCGCCCAGCTCTCCGGCGGTGAACAACAGCGCGTCGCCATCGCCCGCGCCATCGCCAAACGCCCCGAGGTACTCCTCTGCGACGAACCCACCGGCGCCCTCGACGTGCACACCGGCATCACCGTCCTCGAGGCGATCGAACGCATCAACCGCGACCTCGGCACCCTCGCCGTCATCATCACACACAACGCGATCCTCGCCGACATGGCCGACCGCGTCTTCACTCTCTCGGACGGCCGTATCATTAACGCCCGCACCAACGCCCGCCGCGGCTCCGTACGCGACCTCGCCTGGTAGGCGTCTCCCGCGCCGCGTGCCATGAGTCTCCTCGACCGCAAACTGCTCCGCGACCTGCGCGCCCTGAAATCCCAGGCGCTCGCCGTCGCCCTCGTCATGGCCTGCGGCCTCGCCATGATGATCATGACGCGCTCGCTCATCCTGTCGCTTGAGACCACCCGCGACACCTACTACCGCGAAAACCGTTTCGGCGAGGTCTTCGCCCGCCTGAAGCGCGCGCCCAACGCCGTGCGCGAACAGCTCGTCGCCATCCCCGGCGTCGCCGCCGTGCAGACCGGTATCGCCATTCAGGTGACGCTCGACGTGCCCGGTCTTCCCGAGCCCGCCGTCGGCCTGATCAACTCGCTCCCGGAACGCGGCGAGCCCGTCCTCAACCGGCCTTACGTGCGCGCGGGCCGCCTGCCGCTCGGGCGCACCACGCGCGGCGAACTCGCGGTCGGCGAGGCCTTCGCGGAGTCCCACGGCCTCAAACCCGGCGACACCCTTGCGGCGATTCTCAACGGCACGAAACAAACCTTCCGCCTCTCGGGCATCGTCCTCTCGCCCGAATTCGTCTTCGAAGCCCCGCCCGGCGCCGCCCTCCCGGACAACAAAACCTACGGCGTCTTCTGGATGCCCTACAAGGAACTCGCCACCGCCTTCCAGCTCTACGGCGCCTTCAACCACGTCTCCCTCACGCTCGCCCCCGGCGCCTCCGAAGGCGAAGTCATCGCCGCGGTCAACCGCGTGCTCGCACCCTACGGCGCGCGCGGCGCGTATGGGCGTTCCCACCACCCGTCGCACCGCCGGGTGGACGATGAGATCCGCGTCCTGCAGGGCCTCTCGGTCGCGTTCCCCCTCGTGTTCCTCAGCGTCGCGGCCTTCATGACCAACTCCGTCATGAGCCGGCAGATCGCCCTGCAACGCGAACAGATCGCGATGCTCAAGGCCTGCGGCTTCAGCAACGCCCAGGTCGGCGCCCACTATTTCAAATTCTCCCTCGCCATCGTGTTCGTCGGCGTCGGCCTCGGCGCGGTGGGCGGCATTGTCCTCGGGCACCGCCTCGTCGAGATGTATCACTTGTTCTTCCGTTTCCCGCAGCTCGACTTCGTCCTCGACTCCCGCGTGCTCGTGGCGG
>JBIKOK010000103.1:0-22124 GCA_044358025.1 Opitutaceae bacterium | reverse complement strand
TGTGTCCGGAAGGGCATATTTCGCGCACCGGGCAGCTGATGGAAATTCAGCGCGGTTTCGAGGTCATGGCCCGCCAGGCGAATGTGCCCGTGATCGCGGCGGCGATCGACGGGCTGTGGGGCTCGGTGTTCTCGTTTGCGGGCAACAAATATCTCTGGAAGTCGCCGCGGTTGCTGCCGACGCACGCGTTTATTGCGTTTGGCCGGGCGACGCCGCCGGACCGGGTGAGCACCGCCTGGGCGCGGCGCGAACTGCTCGATCTGGGGTGCGAGGCGTTCGAGGAACGGCCGGTGTTGAAGCGGCATCTCGGGCGGGAATGCATTCGGGCGCTCGCGAAACATCCGGGGCGGGTGCAGGTGATCGACCGCACGTTCGGCCGGCGGGCGGTGACGTGCGGACAGCTCTACGCGGCGGCGGCGGCCCTGTCGCGGCGGATCCGCGCAACGGTCCCGGAGCGGCGGGTGGGCGTTGTGCTGCCGCCGGGGGCGGGGGCGTTTATCGCGAATGTCGCGATCCTGGCGGCGGGGAAGGTTCCGGTGAACCTGAATTTCACGACGGCGCGCGCGGGAATCGAAGCGAGTCTCAAGCTGGGCGGTATTGCCACGGTGTTGAGCGCGGACGCGGTGCGGGTAAAGCTGCCGAATTTTCCGTGGCCGGAGCGCACGTTGGATCTCAAGGCCGAGATCGAGGCGTGCGGCGGGAAGCGCGCGCTGCTGCCGTGGTTGATCGCGGCGTGGGTGCTCCCGAACCAAGTGTGTGCAGATCTGCTCGGGCTGCCGCGGCGCGGCGACCGGGAGGAGGCAGGCTTGCTGTTTACGAGCGGAAGTTCGGGGGAACCGAAGGGCGTCGTGCTGTCGCACCGCAACATCCTCGCGAACTGCGCGCAGATTTCCTCGCTGTCGATCTTGCCCGAGACGTGTTCGCTGCTCGGGTGCCTGCCGGTGTTTCACAGCTTCGGTTTCACGGCCACGCTGTGGTATCCGCTGCTCCGGGGCTGTCAGGTCGTCACGGTGCCGAGCCCGTTGGACACGCGGAAAATCATCGAGGCGATCCGTGACGAAAAGGCGACGGTGCTGCTGGGGGCGCCGACGTTTATCCGGCCCGTGCTGAAGAAGGCGCTGCCGGGCGAGCTGCGTTCGCTCGATCTCGTGGTGACCGGGGCGGAGAAGCTGCCCGACGACCTGGCGCGGACGTTCCGGGAGGCGTTTCACATTGAAATCATGCAGGGCTACGGGCTCACGGAGACGACGCCGGCCGCGAATATCAACCAGCCTCATCCGCGGGTCGTTGTGTCGACCAATGAGCCGCAGCTCGGCAACCGGCCCGGGGCTGTCGGCCGGATGATGCCCGGCATGACGGCGCGGATCGTGGATCCGGAAACGTGGCAGGAACTGCCGATGTCCGAGACCGGCATGGTGCTGTTCCGCGGCGCGAATGTGTTCGAGGGCTATCTCGACGACCCGGAGAAAACGCGCGGAGCGTTTCGCGACGGTTGGTTTGTCACGGGCGACCTCGGGCGGTTTGACGAGGAGGGATTCCTGTTCATTGAGGGCCGGCTTTCGCGTTTTTCCAAAATCGGCGGCGAGATGGTGCCGCATGGCACGGTGGAAAATAAAATCATCGAGCTGTTCGACCTCGACCAGACCGCCGGCCATGTCGTGGTCGTCGTCGGCGTGCCCGATGCGAGCAAGGGCGAGGCGCTCGTGCTGCTGACCACGCTGGATTTCACGAGCGACCTCATTCGGGAGAAACTGCTCGCCGGCGGTATGCCGGGGCTCTGGGTGCCGAAGCTCATCCGGCGGGTGGAAAAAATCCCGGTGCTGGGCACGGGCAAGCTCGATCTTAAGGCGTGCCGCGAGCTCGCGCTGCCGCGGTGAAGTCCTGCGGCGTTCCCGGTTGCGAACCTATCCGCCGTGCGCATCGACTGTCACGTCCACGTGGTCGGCAACGGCACGGGCGGCACGGGCTGCTGGTATCGGCCGCGCGGGGTGACGAAATACGGCGCCCCGTTTATGCTGCGCAGCGTGGGGCTGCCCGCGGGGGCGCTCTCGGGCGATCTCGACCGGCTGTATGCGGAGCGGCTGCTGCACTTCGTGCGCGAGTCGTCGCTCGATGCGGCGGTGATTCTGGCGCAGGACGAGCCGCATCGGGACGACGGGACGAGGATCGAGGGCGCGGGGTCGTTTTATGTGCCCAACGATTTTGTACTGCAGCTCGCCCGGACGCACCGCGAGTTGCTGCCGGCGGTGTCGATCCATCCGGCGCGGCGCGACGCGCGGGACGAACTGGAGCGTTGTCTGGCCGGGGGGGCGGTGATGTTGAAGTGCCTGCCGAACTGCCAGAACATCGACTGGAACGACGTGCGCTACACGCGGTTTCTTGAGCGGATGGCGGAGAGCGGGCTGATTCTTCTCGCGCACACGGGCAGCGAGCGGACGCTGCCGGTGCTTGCGCCGAAGCTGGCGGATCCGCGGGTGCTGACGCGGGCGCTGGAGATCGGCGTGACGTGCATCGCGGCGCACAGCGGCACGGGGACGATGTTGATCGATCCCGATTATTTCGAGGTGTTCGCGGACATGACGCGGCGCTTTCCGCGGCTCTACGGCGACAACAGCGCGCTGGCGGCGGTCAATTTTCGGCTGCGACCGGGGGCGTTGAAACGGATGCTCGAGCCGGAGCTGGCCGCGCGGATATTGCACGGCAGCGACGTGCCGGTGCCGGTCACGGGCGCGGTGATGTGGGCGTTCGGCCTCATCGGGTGGCGCGAGTGGCGCGCGACGGCGCAGATCGCCAATCCCGTGGAGCGCGACGCGCAGATCAAGCGGGCGCTCGGGTTCGGCGAGGAAACGTTTACGCGGCTGGCCGGACTGTTGCGGAAGCGGGTGTGAGGAGTAGGGCGGACTTCCGTCCGCCGTCGGGTGCTTAACCAAGGCGGACTGAAGTCCGCCCGACTTTAGCTCCGGCGCAGCGACGCGACGTAGAAACCGTCGGTGTTGTGGGCCGCCGGCAAGATCGCGAGGCCGACGCGGCGGGGCGTGCCGCCGAAGGCGCGGGCGGGGGGCTCGGCGGCGAAATCGCCGTGGGCGGCGAGGAAGGCGGTGACGACGTCTTCGTTTTCCAGGTGGCTGAGCGAGCAGGTCGCGTAGAGGAGACGGCCGCCGGGGCGCACGAGCGCGGAAAATTGGGCGAGCAGGGCGAGTTGTTTTTCGGCGGCGGTGCTGACCTGGCCGGCGCTCGTTGTCCACTTGAGGTGCGGGGCGCGGCGCCACGTGCCGGTGCCGCTGCACGGGGCGTCGACCAACACCCCGTCGTAGGCGGCGGTCGCAGGCAGAGAAGGGAGCACGGAGATGGTCGTGGCGCGGGCGCGGGTGGCGCGGATCTCGAGTTCGCGGAGGGCGGAGGCGCGGATGTCGTGGGCGTCGACATGGCCCTTGGGGCCGAGGAGCGCGGCGAGCTGGAGGGTTTTGCCCCCGGCACCGGCACAGGCGTCGAGCCAACGGCCGCCGGGCGCGACCGCGGCGGATTCCAAAATGAGCTGCGAGCCGAGGTCCTGGACCTCGATGAGGCCGTGGGTCCACGCGTCGGACTTGGTGACGTCGGCCTCGGCGAGAACTTCGAGCGCACCCGGGAGGACGGGCGAGCGCCGCGTCGGCCACTGTTTCGCGGTGAACTCGGCGACGACGCGCGCGGCGTCGTTGGACTGCAGGCGGAGCCAGAGCGGGGCGCGGGTGTGGAGCGTGTCGAGGTTGGGCGCGACGGCGGCTTCCGGGCAATGGCGGGTCATCCACGCGGGCAACAGGGTGTCCGCGCTCGCGCCGAGGTGCGCGGCCTTGGCGGCGACAGAGGGCGGGCAGGCGGGCCAGTCGGCGCAGAGGGCGGCGCGGTAGCCCTTGGTGGCGGGCAGGTCGGCGGCGAGCCAGGCGACGGCTTTGGCGGCGCGGTCGGGGTCGGTGTCGAGGAGCGGCTCGATCCACGGCAGGAAGCGCAGCGTGGTGTAGATGAGTTCGCGATACAGGCGGCGGTCGCGCGAACCGAACGAGCGGTTGGCGGCGAACAGTTCGGAGATGCCCGCGGGGAGGTTGACGTCGCTATGCCAGTTGGGGCGGAGCGCGGCGACGAGGCGGAGGAAGATTTTTTGCTGGCTGCCGGTGAGACTCATAGGGGGGGGACGGAAAGGCGGTCGGCGCAGGGCCGGCCCGACCAGAACCGCGGATCAATCAGAAGCCGCGGGCTTCGATTTGGACATTGAGGCCGAAGTGGCTTTCGCGACGGGGGCCGGAGTAGAGGCTGACGACGTAGGAGACGAGCCAGGTGTTGCCGAGATTTTGGGCGAGGCCGTAGGCCTGCTCGTTGAAGCGGCGCTTGCGGGCGTCGTAGTGGAGGCGCGTGAGGGCTTCGTAGGTTTCGTTCAGGCGCAGGCGGGCGTCGAGCTGGTAGTCCTGGATTTGGTGGCGGAGGAAATTGTTGGAGAAGCGGGCCGACCAGACCTCGCCGTCACGCAGCGTGACGCCGGAATTGAATTCGCGGAGCGTGAAGCTCTGGGGCGCGAAGCTCTGGTAGACGTCGACCGACACCCAGCTGGCGGGAGCGAAGGCGAGTTCGGCATGGGTCTCCGAGACGCGGCGTTCCGGGCCGGTGGCGGTGGCGTTGCGTTTGAAGCGAAAATCGTTCGCGACGTTGAACGTGAGCAGATCGCGGGAGCCGTAGACGGGGTCGCGGGTCTGAAGCGTGTTGTCGAAGCCGACGCGGAGCGTGTTGGTGGCGCTTAGATCGTCGATGTTGCGCTGGTCGCCGAGGCCGAGCGGTGGGAGGTAGGTGGCGAAGGTGCGGCGGTCGATGGCGGGGATGCGGCCGGTGCCCTTGTTGGCGTCGGGGATGTAGCGGTAGCTGACGCGCGGGGTGAGGAGGTGGCGGAGTCCGTCGATTTTCCAAAGGGGATTCTTGTAGTCCCAGGTCGCGCTGCTGCGGAGTGCGGCGTCGAAGCCGACCTCGCCGAGGGTGCGGGTGTAGGACGGTTGGGCGACGAGCGGGGCGTCGACGATGGTCACTGGCCGCGAGGGGAGGGGAGAGTATGCGAGCCGGGTTTCCCGAATTTGGGAATAGTGTGTTGCTCGTGCACCAGCCAGTGGCGTGAACGTGAACCAGTCCCGATAGGTGAACGGGCGCGCGATCGAGTAGTAGGCATCTAAACGGGTAGAACGGTATTCGGGCCCGGACGAAGAGAGGCGAGAGACGGCAGGAGAGTATTCGAGGGAAGGGCCGAACCCCACTTCGCTGGGTGTCACTCGATTTGCGGGGGGAATGTCTGCTACTTGCGTTTCGCGAAGCACGGCGGCACTCGCGTGGAAGCGCTCGACGAAGCCGTGGCCGACAGCGAGGGGCAGCAGGTCGAAACGCAGTTCGGGCAGCCGCTCCTGGACGCGTTGAAAGGAGTTCGGTTGGAAGCGGGCGAACAGGGAGACGAAGAAGTTTTGTCCGGCGTAAGTCGCCTCGGCAAAGGTGTCGGGCTGCTGCACGGGGAAGAACGCCCGGGGACGGAAATCGCGGAGGATTTCGGAGTCTTTCCACCAGTTGAGCTGGGCGGTGAGGGAGAGATTTTCAGAGAGTTTCTGCTCGTGCTGCCATTCGACGTAGCCGCGGTTTTCGGGAACGGGTCGGCCGAGGAGATCGGTTTCCTTGTCGCCGTGGTCGTTGATGTAACCGCTGCGAAAATACCCGCGGAGATTGGCCGCGGCGCCGGCATCGCGGCCGTAGCGGGCGGACGGGCCGAACATGACGCCGCGGGAAGAATAAATGCCGAGGTCGCCCCCGAGCCTTACGCCGGCAGCGACGGGCAGCTGCACGCCGGCTTCGCCGAACGCGCCGAGCGAGGAACGATAGCCGCCGTTGAAGGTCGCGAACGACGTGATGAACGAGTCCTTGAGACCCTGTTGGAAGCGGGGGAAGGGCAGGGGCTGGGCGTGGCCGATGCCGGCCTGGGCGTTGTCGGCGCGGAGTCGCTGACCCGGGGTGTAGATGATTTTGTCGGCCCGAAACGTCGGCTGCCACGGTCCGGGTTCGCCGTAGGTGACGACGGCGCGATTGAGCGTGATTTCTTCGAGCGAGCCGGTGGCGGATTCGCCTTCGGCATAGTAGGGGTGCACGCCGAAACGGACGCGTTCGGCACGAAAGGTCTGGTCCTTGCGCAGCAGCACGAGTTTGTCGGCCAGCAGGCGGACGTCCTTGCGGGTAAAGACGGCGTGGCCGGTGGCGGTGATGGTTTCGGTGTCCTGATTGTAACGAATTTCATCCGCCGTGATCAGCGTGGTGCCGTCGGTGGCGCGAGCGTGGCCGCGGAGGATACGCTCGTTGGTTTTGCCGTCCATCTCGCCGAAGTCGGAGTCCAGAATCAACGGACGGTCCTGGCCGCGCGAGAGGGGCGCGGCGAGAGCGAGGAGGACGAGGAGGACGAGGCGGCGAATCACGGGCGGAGCAAACGCGGCGGGTTGGGCGCAAGCAAGCTTCGGCGTGGGGGTGCGATTATGGCGCGATTTTGGCTGTTGCGTCGGCTTTCCGCCCCCCATCGTCCAACTGTCGCCATGTCCCGTCCCGCCGCCCGTTCCTCCACTGCCCTCCACGAACTCTCCACGCTCCGCGCCGAAGTCCGGGCGCTGGGCAGCGCGCTCGGGCGGGTGATTACGCGGTTGGAGGGGCCGGAGACCTTCGAGACGGTCGAGACGCTGCGGAAACTGGCGAAGGCGCGGCGCGCCGGGGACGACGGGGCGGCGGGGCGGTTGGCCACGGCGGTGGCGGCGCTGACGCCGGCCGAGGCGTTCAACCAGGCGATGGCGTTTACGCTCTATTTCGAGCTGGTGAATCTGGCGGAGGAAAATTTTCGCATCACGCTCCTGCGCCAGCGGCGGACGGCGCGGCTCACGGGGGCGGACGGGCCCGACGCGAAGCCGATGCGCGAAACGATCGAGGCCGCGGTGGTGGAGCTGAAGCAGGAAGGTGTCGGGCCGGCGGCGATGCAGGCGCTCGTGAACCGGCTCGGGATCGAACTCGTGTTCACCGCCCACCCGACGGAGTCGAAGCGCCGCACGCTGCTGACGAAGTTGCGCCGGCTCGGGGAGATTCTGCGGGTGCGGGCGCAGCCGGCGCTCGCGGCGGAACCGGCCATGCTCGAACCGGAGTGCGTCGAGCGGGAAATCGCGTCGTTGTGGCTGACCGACCGGAGCCGCGTCGCGCGCCCGGAGGTGGCCGACGAGGCGCGGACGGGGCTGTGGTATTTCGATACAACGCTGTTCGCGACGTTGCCGCGGCTGCAGACCGAGCTCGCGCAGGCGCTCGCGCGCCACTATCCGGGCGTGAAGGCGCCGGCCCGCTGGCTGACCTTTGGCTCGTGGATCGGAGGTGACCGCGACGGCAATCCCAACGTGACCGCGGCGGTGACGGCCGAGGTGCTGTTGCTCAACCGGCGGCTCGCGATCGAGAAGGTGCGGCTCGCGGCCCGCGAGCTGGCGCGCACGCTGACGGTGAGCGACCGGCGCGACACGGTCGTGCCCGCATTGAAAAAGGAACTCCGGGTGAATCTGCACCTGTCGCGGCATATCGAGGAGCTGGGCAAACGTTACCCGCACGAGCCGTATCGGCTGGTGCTCGGCGTGCTGCGCGAACGGCTGACGCAGGCGGTGGGCGAAGTGCGGGACGGCCGCGTGCTCGGCGCCGAAGCCGCGGAGGGGACGTGTCTCGACCCCGCCACGATCGCGGACACGCTGGAGACGATCCGCGCGAGCCTGGCGGCGGGCCGCGGGGCGTTGCTCACGGGCGGCGAGCTGCGCATCGCGACGCAGCAGCTGGAGGTGTTTGGGTTGCACACGGCGCGGTTGGATTTGCGGCAGCATTCGTCGCATCACGAAGCGGCGGTCGCGGAAGTGCTCGGGCGCGACGACTACCCGAAGCTGCCCGAGGAAAAGAAACGCGGTCTGCTGCTCGGTGCCATCGCGACGGCGGAGGCGCTGCGGGCGCCGGAGCTGGCGCGGTTTTCGGCGGCCACGCGGAACGTCCTTGATCCGCTCGCGCTCGCGGCCCGGGTGGCGGCGAAGTTCGGCCCGGCGGCGCTCGGTCTCTATGTGATCAGCATGACCGACGGCGTGTCGGACGTGCTGGAGGTGGAGTTGCTGCAGGCGCTCGCGGGCGCGGCGCTGCCGGTCGCGCCGTTGTTCGAGACGCTCGACGATCTGGAGCGTGCGCCGGAAATTCTCTCGGCGCTGTTTGCCTTGCCGGGCCGGAGGGCCCCGGTGCACCAGCACGTGATGCTCGGGTATTCCGATTCGAACAAGGACTGCGGTTACCTCACGGCGAACTGGGCGCTCTATCAGGCCCAGGAGAAACTCGCGGGCGTGTGCGCGGCGTTTGGGGTGAAGCTCACGCTGTTTCACGGCCGCGGCGGCAGCGTCGCGCGCGGCGGGGGGCCGGCGGCGAAGGCGATTCTGGCGCAGCCGGCGGGGTTGCGCGACGGTGGCATTCGGGTGACGGAGCAGGGCGAGGTGTTGTCGACGCGTTATCACGATCCCGATCTGGCGCACCGCATTTTGGAGCAGATGGCCTACGGGGTGATGCTTGGCACCCACGCGGCGGAAAAGGCGCACCCGGTGCCGGGGGAATGGCGCGCCGCGATGGAGGCGATGAGTGGGGCGGGGTTGGCGGCCTACCGGGCCGTGGTGCACGACGATCCGGAGTTTTTGGTGTTCTGGAAACAGGCGACGCCGATCGACGAAATTTCCAATCTGAAATTCGGCTCGCGGCCGACGTTTCGCCGCAACACGACGAGCGTGGAGGACCTGCGCGCGATCCCGTGGGTGTTTTCCTGGATGCAGAGCCGCTTCAATTTCCCGGGCTGGTTCGGCCTCGGCAGCGCGCTCGGGGCGGTGCTCGGCCGCGGAGCGCAGGGGCGGGCGCTGTTGCGCGAAATGCATGCGGGCTGGCCGTTTTTCCAGACGATGATCGACAATGCGCAGCTCACGATGCGCAAGGCCGACATGGGTATCGCGGCGCTCTACGCGTCGCTCGTCGAGGACGAAGCGATCCGGCGGCGCATCTTTGCCTTGCTGGAGGCGGAGTTTGTCCGCGCGGAGGAGGCGATCCTCGCGGTGACGGGGCAGAAACAGCTGCTCGCCGGCGAGCCGGTGCTGCGGCAATCGGTCGCGCTGCGGAATCCCTACATCGATCCGCTGAACTACATCCAGGTCGACATGCTGCGGCGCCTGCGGTCGGGAAAGAAGCTTTCGGCGGAGGAGGCGGAGGGCGCGCGGGCCGTGGTCGAGCTGACCATCAACGGCATTTCCGGCGGCCTGAAAAATACGGGCTAGACCGCGTTCCACTTCCGGCCCAGTTTTCGCCCAGTCTGACCGTTCAACCCTTCGCCCGCGTGATTATTTCCAAAGCCGACCTCGCCTCCCTGCTCCAAGCGAAACACGCGACGCCGCACTCGGTGCTCGGCATGCACCCCCTGACGCGGAACCGGAGTCGCGGCGTGGTGGTGCGGGCGTTTTTGAGCGGCGCGTCGGCCTGCGAGGTGGTGGAGCTCGGCGGGCAGCCGCCGCAGGTGCACGCGATGAAGGCGCTCGCGCCCGAGGGCGTGTTCGAGGTGTTTGTGGCGAAACGGCCCGAGGTCTTCCGTTACCAGTTGCGCGCGACGTACGCGAACGGGGAGATCCGGCAGTTCTACGACCCGTATTCGTTTTTGCCCACGCTCGGCGATCAGGACCTGTTTTTGTTCAACGAGGGCAACGAGCACCGGATCTATGAGAAACTCGGGGCGCACCTGCGCACGCTTGGCGGCGTGCCGGGCGTGTCGTTCGCGGTGTGGGCGCCGTCGGCCGCGCGCGTGTCGGTCGTGGGCAATTTCAACCGGTGGGACGGCCGCTACCACCCGATGCGTTCGCTCGGCGCGTCAGGCGTCTGGGAACTTTTTATTCCGGGGCTCGGCGAGGGCGAACTCTACAAGTTTGAGATCCGCAACCAGGCCGGTGGCATTTTGCTGAAGACCGATCCTTACGGCACCTACTTTGAGCCGCCGCCGAACAACGCCGCGATCGTCTGCGACACGACGAAATTCGCGTGGACGGACGGCGCGTGGATGGAGCGCCGCCGGACGAACGCGGGCCAGCTCGACCGCCCGATGTCGGTTTACGAGGTCCACCTCGGCTCGTGGAAACGCAAGCCGGAGGACGCCGACCGGCCGCTCACGTATCGCGAGCTCGCGGTGCAACTGGCCGACTATGCGGTCGACATGGGCTTCACGCACATCGAGGTGATGCCGATTGCGGAGCATCCGTTCGACGGCTCATGGGGCTACCAGGTCACGGGCTTTTTCGCGCCGACGCACCGCTTCGGCCCGCCGGAGGATTTTGCCTGGTTCGTGGACTATCTGCACGGGCGCGGGCTCGGGCTGATTCTCGACTGGGTGCCCGCGCATTTTCCGCGCGACAGTTTTGCCCTCGCGGAATTCGACGGCACGCACCTTTACGAACACGCGGACCCGCGGCAGGGCGCGCACATGGACTGGGGCACGCTCATCTTCAATTACGGCCGCAACGAAGTCCGCTGTTTCCTGATCGCGAACGCGCTCGCGTGGCTTGACCGCTACCATTTGGACGGACTGCGCGTCGACGCGGTCGCGTCGATGCTCTACCTCGACTACTCGCGCAAGGAGGGGCAGTGGATTCCCAATAAATTCGGCGGCCGGGAAAATCTGGAGGCCATCGATTTTCTGCGCCGCGTGAACGACCTCGTGCACCACTACTATCCCGGTGCGCTGACGATTGCCGAGGAGAGCACGTCGTTCCCCGGGGTGAGCAAGCCGGTGAAGGACGGGGGGCTCGGGTTCGACCTGAAGTGGAACATGGGGTGGATGAACGACACGCTGCGCTATTTCACCAAGGATTCCGTCGTGCGGCGCTTCCACCACAGCGACCTGACGTTCGGCATGCTCTATCAGTATGCGGAGAATTTCGTGACGGTGTTTTCCCATGACGAAGTCGTGCACGGCAAGTCGTCGATGCTCTTCAAAATGGGGGCCTGGCACATTGCGGAGAAAGCCGCGCACCTTCGCTCGCTTTACGCGCACATGTGGACCTGGCCCGGCAAGAAGCTGCTGTTCATGGGCGGCGAGTTCGCGCAGTCGCGCGAGTGGGCGCACGACAAGAGCCTCGACTGGCATCTCTGCCAGTACCCCGACCACGAAGGCGTCCGCCTGCTCGTGCGGGATCTCAACACACTCTACGTGAACGAACCCGTGCTCGGCGAAAACGACTTCAATCCGCAGGGCTTCCGCTGGCTGTCGTGTCACGATACGGACGCGAACCTGATTGCGTTCCTGCGCTCGGACCCGGCGGAGCGCACGCTCTTCGCCGTCGTCGGGCACTTCGGCGGGGCGACGCGCAACTATCGGATCGGGGTGCCGCGCCAGGGTTTTTGGCGCGAGGTGCTCAACACCAACAGCGAATACTACGGCGGCAGCGGGCTGGGCAACGACGGCGGTCGCAACACGGAGGACGTGGCGCGCGACGGCTTCAGCCAGTCGTTCAACGTGACGCTGCCGCCCCACACGACGACGATTTTCAAGTGGACGGCGTGAGGGCGGAGGGCCCGGGGGCGGACGTCCGTCCGCCCTATTTTTTCCCCGCTTTTACGTAGTCCGTGTAGGCAACGGTCATGTCGGCATCGAGCGATTTGAAGTAGAAGGCGCGGCCGCGCAGGTGGGTGGTGACCGTCTGTGGCAGGCTCGGGGTGGCCCCGTCGGGCAGGCTGTAGGTCATCGCGGTTTTCATTTCGGCGATCGTCACGCCCCACGTGGGCTTGAATTCGCCGTCGTTGGAGATTTCGAGCGACTCGACGGTGTGGGTCGGTTTGTGGACGACGAGGGTGACGCGGAGAAACGCGGCGGTCTTGTCGCCCGCTTCGCCGGGTTTGAGGCGGCAGCGATAGGTCGCGCGTTCGGGGGTGTCGGCGAGGGTTTCGGGCGTACGGAGATCGAGTTGTTCGGTGATGAGCGGAGCCGTGCTGTTGCTGGAGCGGCGCACGAGCTTTTGCTTGTAGTCGAGTTGTTCGGCGGCCGTGGGCACGGTGGCGTCCTGGCGGAGAAGGGTCCAGCGGTCGAATTCGGGCCGGGCGGCGTCGAAACGTTCGATGCGGCTGTGGCCGTCGCCCGCGGTCGTCTGCGTGAACGACCAGCCGCGCGGGGCGTCGGTGCGGAAGGAGGCGAGGGCGGCGGCGAGATCCGCGGGCACGGCCGCACAGGCGGCGCTGGCGAACGCACCGAGGAGAAAAAGTAAACGCATCGCGCCGAGGAAGCGGATGGAACGTGCGGGCGCAATCCCACACCGCAGGGCGATTGCGTGCCAGGAAACGCGCCCGGGGTCCGTCAAAGACGATGGCCCCTTCAAGCCTCACCCTGAGGTTGATGATGGACCGACGCTTCTTCGTTCCCGCCACGATCGCAGCGGCGCGCCACGCCGGACGGTGGTTTTGAATCCGCCCGGCGCCCGCCGGCACTCTTGGAGTGGACGAAACCGGGGTGGCGCTAATGCCCCGGATCACCGATTCGACCGAACCGGTCTGCGACGAGTCCGCGCGGCGCGCGGTGCCGCGGTGGCGATTTGAGGGGGGCGGAAGGACGGACGCGGCGTGCGCTTCCGGATGGCGGTGCCCGGGGCGTTCTCCCGAAGCGCCGAGTGACGCGGAGCGCCCGGACCGCCGTTCAGCTGACCGACACGATCTTCTGCGCGGTCACGGCCCCGGCGCGGCCGGGCATGTGCACGAGGTCGCCGACCCGTTTGCCCAGCAGTTGGCGGCCGAGCGGGGATTGGGGGGTGAGGACCAGGATCTCGCGGTCGTCGACCCGGAGTTCGAGTCCGCCGGCCCGCGGCCCGAGAAAATACCCGGAACTGCGGCCGCGGGCGGCGAGTTCGACGAGCGCGCCGAGGGCGATCACAGCCTCGGGCCCAAACTCCGGCAAGGGGAGGGCGGTGTAGAGGGCGAGGCTCACGTCGATTTCGGCGGCGAGCTTGGCCTGGCCCTCGGCGAGGTAGGCGGCCTCCTGGCCGTGGGTGTCGTACTTGCTCGCGGCGCGACTCTCCTCGCTGATGGCCTCGTCGCGGGCGGATTGGGCGGCGCCGACCTGGAGGGCGAGTTCGGCGCGGAGTTGGGCGAGGATGGCCTCGCGGAGGGTGGATTTGTTCACGCGCTGGGAAATTTTGGGTAAAATCGGCCGCGCCTGTTTTTAACTCGCGGAGCCCGAGGGTGTGGCGCAACTTCCGGTACGTCCAGTCCGGCGTTTGCCGGGCTCTCCCGCATGGCGCGAAAAATCAGCTTCATCAACTACAAGGGTGGGGTCGGCAAGACCTCGCTGATCGTCAATATCGCGGCGGCGCTCGCCAAGCTGGGCAAGCGCGTTCTGCTTTGCGACTTCGACACCCAGTCGAACGCGAGCATCTGGCTCCTGCGGCTCGACCGCTGGAACAAGATCAATGCGGCCGGCGAAGGCTCGGTCTATTCCATTTTCGACCCGGGCCGCGTCAACGTGCGCGATATCGTCGTCAAGGACGTCGTCGAGGGGAAGGCCGGGGAAAAACTGCTGCCGGGCCTCGATCTCGTGCCGACGACGTTCAACCTGGTGGACCTGGAAAACGAGTTCAACGGGGACCCGAAGCGTCCCCATTATCTGGTGTTTTCGGAGCAGCTGGCGGCGATCGAGGCGAACTACGATTTTATTCTGTTCGACTGCCCGCCGAATATTTTGCGCGCCTCGCAGTGCGGGATTTTTTCGTCGAACGAGATCTACGTGCCGGTGAATCCCGATGCGCTGAGCCTGATCGGGTTCACGCTCCTGGTCGAAAAACTCTACAAGTTTCACCAGTTGTCCGCGAGTTTCCGCACGTCCGCGATGGGCGTGCCCGCGCAGGTGCAGGGGCTGATTTTCAATTCGATCAAGGCGGGCGTGGATATCGAGGTGCCGAAGATGCGCCTGCAGCTTCGGCTGAACCAGTTTCGCACGGCCAAACGCGCCGCGCCGTCGGCGAAGATCCTGGAGACGCAGATCCGCGACGCGATGGTGGTGCGCCGCGCCGTCGCGCTCGGTCTGCCCGTCGCGCTGGTCGGCAGCGAGGCCACCGATGCCGGACCGGGCGGCGACAACGTGATCAACGACTACCGCCGCCTCGCCGGCGAAATCATCCAGCAGGCCGCGACCTGAGCGCGCGCCGTCCGCCGCGATCGTTTTTCCATGAAATCCACCGCCAAAGACTGGGATGAAGTGCGCGCCGCGTTCTCGACCTCGATTATGGTCGACACCGCGTTGAGCAGTCTCGCGCAAAACTTGGACGCCGCCGACTGGCCGATCAAGGGCAAGACCGAGACGCCGGCGGTCTACATCGATCTCGACTTCGAGGAGGTCGTGGAGCTGCTCCAGCTCAAGGGCCAGAAGCCGGAGCGGATCGACCAGCTCGTGGGCATCCTGAAGGAGACGCTCGCGTTCGACAGTCCGTTTGGCGAAATGGTCACGCAGGCCGAGGCGTCGTCGGCGCGGGAGAACCAGCTCCTCAAGAACCTCGTCAAGCTCGGCATTCCCGAGAGTTTTCCGGTGACGCTCAGCGGCTTGGAGGCCGGGACGTTGGAATTCTGCAAGCTGGAGGGGCTCGCGACGCTCGGCGAATTTGCGGTGTTCGCGCAGGGGATGTCGCAAAACGTGATTGTTGGCGGCGATTTCAAAAAGCTGCTCAACGCGCTGTCGCACGTGGACGAGGCTGCGCTGGCCCAGGTGCTGCCGTTCCGCCGCGGGGCGAAAGGGCTGCACCTCGTAGAATCGCTCGCCCATGCGGCGCGCACGGCGGATGCCGCGGCCCGCGCGGAAGTGGCGACGACGTGGTTTCGCGAGGAACTGGCCGACATTGAACAGGACGTCGCCGGGGGCGGATCGTTGGCGCGGCACTTCGTGGTGTTGGGCGACCCGGAGGTGGAGAAGCGCGCGGCGGCGCTGCTGAAACCTTATCTGCGCCTGCCCGCCGGCCGCGCGGTCGAGGTTCAAACCAAGAAGTCCGGCCTGTTCGGCTGGTTGTTCGGGAAGAAGTAGGTGAATTCCTTTCGCGCCGCCCCCATGTCCGAAGCCAGTCCCATCCCTCCGCCGCCGGGCCGCCCACCGGGCATGGCCGCACCGAAACTTTCGTTGCCGCGGCGGCGCGTCCTGACGCGATCGCCCTTTGATGTCTCGGAAAAATCGGCCGTCACGCGCGAGCAGCTCGATGCGTTCCGTGCGACGACGCAGATCCCGTTTTCCGGTGCGGCGGCGGAGGCGGCCCGGACGCAGGCGGCCGAGCTCGAGCGCTCGTTGCGCCAGTTGGAGCTGATGCTGGTGGAGCGCGAGCGCATCGTCGCGGAGGCCGAAAGGCGGCTCGCCGACCAGGAGCGCGATTTGGCGGAAGCGGAGGCCTTGCTGCAGGCCCGCGAGAAGCTGATCGCCGCCACGCGTCGGGCGGCGCCGTTGCAGGTCGCGATTTCGCCGGAAGAGAGGGTGGCGCTGGAGCAGCTTCGGGCCGAGCTGGAACGGCAGGAGAACGGGCTGAAGGAGGCGAAGCAGGCGCTGCGCGAGCGCGAGCAATTTGTCGACGAGAGCGAGGCCAAGCTGTTCGAGAAGGTGCAGGGGCAGCAGGAGAAGGAAGTCGAGCTGGAGCAGCGGGAGGAGGACCTGCGCGCCCGCGAGCGGCGGTTCCGCGAGCGCGAGGCCGCCGCCGATCCGCAGGCGGCCGCCACGCTCAAGGCCGAGGACGCCGCGGCCAAGAAATTCGACGAGTTCAAGGAATAGCCCGGCGCAGGCCCGGCCGGGGCGGCGAAAAGGGGCGGAAGTCTCGCGTTGACGCCGGCCGGGGCGCTCCCTGAATCTTTTGCAACATTTCCCCGGTCGTGCCGTCCAAGGCCGCACCCTCCTTCTCTCCTGAATGAAACACCTTCGTCTCGCCCTCGTCGTCTTCGCCTCCGCCGCCGGTCTCGCGCGCGCCCAAGACGAGCAGCAGCAACGTCCGCCGACGGAGATTCCGGATTTCAGCAATCTCGACGACTACATCTATGAGCCGAAGAGCATCCTGACGTATGGGTTTCGCATGCTGAGCGGTGCGAAGCTGAAGTTTTTTGGCTCGGGCCGGCTCGCGACGTCGGAAGATCCGGGGGCCGCCACCGGGGCCAACGTCAGCCGCGTCTATCACGACGGTTCGGTCGGGGCCGACGCCCGTTTCGCCCCCCGCGTCGACATCACTGGCAATCCGGTGCTCGATCCCGATTCCGGTTCACAGATTTTCGATCCGATTGCTCCGGATGGCCGCACCAACACGTGGGCCTACCAGAACGGCAGCCAGCTTACGGCCGATGGTTTTGTGGCGTTCCACACCTACTCGGCGGACATCATCGACACCGCAATCCGCAAGAAGGATTCCGCGGCGAACTTCGGCATGGAAATCGCCGCCTCCCAGGACATGGGTAAGCTCTTTGGTTCCCGCTTCACGTGGCAACTCATCGCCGGCATGAGCATCAACGATCTCTCCGGGACGACCACCGACACGGTCCAGGCGAGGCTGACTGCGCTGACGGATCTCTATTCGCTCAACGGGCAAGTTGCCCCGCTGGCACCCTACAGTGCCCCGAGTTCCGCCAGCGAGACGGTCCTCGATTCCGCGGGCAACGCGATTCTCAACAGCGACGGCACAACGCAGACGGTGACGACGGACACGACGGTCTTTCTGACCAACCAGCCGTCCAACCGTAGCACCAACGTCACGACCGATTCGACGAGCGTCAGCAGCCGTTGGAAACTGAGCGGCGCGTATTACACCTTCCGGGCCGGTCCGACCCTGGTGTTGCCGTTTACGAGCCGCTTCAAGGCGAGCGTGAGCGCCGGAGCGGCGCTGATTTACGCGGGTAGCACCTACACGGTCACGCAGACCTATGCGCCCGAGACCGGGGCCGAAGTGGCCGATACGAGCCTGAGCACGACCAGTCACCTGCTGCCCGGTTACTATGCGGATGCGACGCTCCAATTCGATCTGACCGAGCGCACGGCGTTCTATGCCGGTGCGGTGATCCAAGGGGCGGGCGAATACACGCAGAACCTCAACAGTGACGCGGCGCATTACTCGACGAAGATCGACCTCGCGAAGCAGCAGGGCTTTCGCGGCGGCATGACGATCCGGTTCTGACGGGACGCCAGCGCGTCCACGACCCTACCGAGGCCGGGCGATTCGCCCGGCCTTTTTGCTTTCTTCTTTCCACTGCGGGGGAGCGCGGGTTTGCTCCCGGCGCGTGTCCGTGAACGAGAAGAAACCCCTCTGGCCCGTCGGCTCGTTGATCGTCCTGACCAGCCTCAACCTGCTCGATTATCTCGACCGGCAGCTGCTGGCGGCGGTGCTGACGCCGATCAAGGAGGAGCTGAAGCTGAGCGACGAACAACTGGGGACGATCCAGAGCGCGTTCATGTGGGGCTATTTTCTGACGTCTCCGCTGTTTGGTTACCTGGGCGACCGGGTGCCGCGCCGCTGGCTCGTGGCCGCGGGCGTGTTCATCTGGAGCCTGGGCACGCTGATGTCCGGGCATGTGAGCGCGCTGGGCGCGTTGATTTTTTTCCGGGTGTTGGTGGGCTTTGGCGAGGCGAGCTTTGGCACGATCAGTCCGGGCTGGATTGCCGATCTTTTTCCGTCGGCCAAACGCAACAATGCGATCTCGGTCTTCTACCTCGCGATTCCGGTGGGCTCGGCTCTGGGTTACATTTTGGGGAGTGCGATTGCGGCGGAGTACGGGTGGCGGGCGGCGTTTTTGTTCGCGGGGTATCCGGGCTTGGTGTTCGCGCTGGTGCTGTTTTTGCTGCGGGAGCCGGCGCGGGGGGCGTCCGAGCCTGCGCCGGCGGGCGGGGCGGCGGCGGAGGGGAAGCCCGGCTGGAGCGCGTATCTCGCGCTGTTCAAATTTCGCCACTACCGGCTGGTGATTGCCGGCTATGTGGCGCAGACGTTTGCGATGGGGGGCTTCGCCCTGTGGGCACCGACGTTTTTGCACCGCGTGCATCACCTGACGAACCAGGAGGCCGGTGATTTTTTTGGGAAGGCCCTCGTGATTTCCGGACTGGTGGCGACGCTGGGCGGCGGGTTTGTGGCGACGGTGTGGCAGCGGCGCACCGGCCGCGGCTATGCGGGCATGCTGGCGCTGAGTTCGCTGCTGACGGCGCCCGCGGCCTACCTCGCGTTCTCCACCCCGGATGTGCTGGTCGCGAAGATCGCGCTGACGGCGTCCATGTTTCTCATTTTCCTCTCCACCGGGCCGGTCAACACGCTCATTCTTGAAACGGTGCCGGCAGCGATGCGGGCGACGGCCATGGCGGGTTCGATTTTTGCGATCCACATGTTTGGCGACCTGTGGTCGCCGCGGATCGTCGGCCACCTGTCGGACAAGTGGGGCGACCTGCAGCGGGCGACCGTCACGGTGCTGCCGGTCGCCATCGCGGTGAGCGCGGTGTTCTGGTGCTGGCTGGTGCTGGCGACGCCGCCCAAAGCGCGGACGGCGGCCGCGACTTAAGTTAAGCGCTCAGGTCGCGGAGCACGTCCTCGACGGGGCGCAGACTGGCGGCGGGGAAGAAGGAATTTATGCGGGTGATCACCTGCTGGATGATGCCGTCCGGGCAGCTCGCGCCGCCGGTGATGAGCACGCGCTTCACCCCGGGAGCGTCGTCCCAGAGCGCGCGGGGCTCGGTGCGGCCCGTGCCGCCGCCAATGTAAACGTAGTGGTCGACCGTCGCGCGGGACCCGATACTCGATTCCGATTGGATGAAGAAGGCGCGTCCGCCCAGGTTTTCCTCACAGAGGCGGAAGAGCTGGTAGGTGTTCGAGGAGTTTTTTCCGCCGATCACGAACGCGGCGTCGAGCGGCTCGGCCAGCGCGCGACTCAGTGCGTCCTGATTGACCTGGGTCGCATAGCACAGCGTGTCGCGGCGCCCGCTGCCGCCGACGCGGCCGTCGTCGCCGAACTTGGCGCGGAACACTCCGCGCAGGTGCTCGATGATGCCGAGGGTTTCGTTCATCAGCAGCGTCGTCTGGTTGACGACGGCGACGCGCTCGAGGTGCACGGCGACGTCGAAGCCCGGGGTGTAGCGGCCGGCGAAGCGGGCGTAGAAGGACGCGCGCACGGCGGGGTCGTCGCTCGCGATGACGTCGCCGAGCAGGCGGGCCTCTTCGAGATTGCGGACGATGACGGCGGGGGCGGAGCGGCGGGTGTTGGAGAACGTGGCCTTGGTTTCCTCGTGTTCGTGTTTGCCGTGGATCACCACGGTGTAGCCCTCGCGTCCGTACCCGCGCGCGGCTTTCCACACTTTTTCCACGAGCATGCAGGTGGCGTCGTAAGGGAAGACGGCGATGCCTTTGCGGACGAGCCGGCGCTTGTCCTCGTCGGTCGCGCCGAAGGCCGGGATGATCACGATGTCGGCGGACGTGAGGGTGTCCCAGAGCGGTGCGGAACCGGGCCGGTCGTCGACGGTGTAGGGCGCGCCCTTGTCGGTTTGGAGATAACGCAGGCCGCGGCGGAGCAGGTCCTCGTTGACGAACGGATTGTGGATCAGTTCGGAGAGCATGAACACGCGTTTGCCGGGATTTTCGGCGAGGGTTTCGTAGGCGCGTTCGATGGCGTTCTTTACGCCGAGACAGAAACCGAAGTGGCTCGGGATGATGTAGCGCACGGCCCCGAAATCGAGGGTGACGGGCGCAGTGGCGGTGCGTTCGTGGCGGCGGGCGAGGGCCTTGATCGCGGCGCAGAGCTGCGACTGGTAAAGGGAGCCGGCGGCGGCGTCCTGCGCGTAAATGGCGGTGTTGCGCTCTTGGGCCGGGCGGAATTTGTAGATGAAATCGTTTTCGCCAAGGTGGAGATAAGGAATCTCCACGAGGTAGGGCTCCAGTTTTTCGAGGAGGACCGCGAGTGACGGGGCGAGTGCGGCGGGCTGGGCGGCGAGATCGTCGAGCGACTGGAAGCCGATCTCACTGTCCGCGGAGGCGCCGGCGACCTGGACGAAAAAGACCCGGTAGCTCCGGCCGCCGGCGTCGGCCGAGAAATATTCGGCGGGCGGGGTGTGGGTCGGGAAGGCCGAGGCGAGGCGCGCCGTGGCCATGGCGAGGTCGGTGCCGGTGAAGGGGAGGCCGGCCTTGGAGCCGAGGCGACGCACGGCAAGCTGGTTGCTCGCGTTGAAGGCGAGGACGGCGGTGAGCGCAGCGGGGGGGGCGGCGACGGTGGACATGGAGGGGCACCGTGGGCGGGCGTGAGGGCAACCGCAAGAGCGCGTGCGCGCGATCAGGCGGCGGAAGCCGGAGGCGAAACGTTGCGCCGGGATCGGGCGCGCGCTTGCCCGCAATCGGGCCGCGCAACGCGACGACGGAGAGGCGGGAGAGGAAGAGGCCGAGGCCGCCGGAGTGTCCGCCGCCGGTGGGGCGGCCGGACAGCCACGCGAAGCGTGCGAAGAGCCGTGGCCGGCCATGCCGGGAAAATCCGGGGCCTTCGTTCGGCACGGTCTGGAGGATGTCGGGGCCGGCGGGCCGTCACGCGAGGAAAGCTCGGCCGCGGGGCGTCAGTCCGTCTCGGGTTCGGGTTCGTCCAGAAAAGGGTTGCCGACGAATTCGAGGCCGAAAAATTCCTCGTGTTCGAGGGCGGCCATCACCCCGGCGGTGACGGCGACGCGGTCCGCCGGGCCGAGTTGAAAGTAGTCCTGGTCGATGAGCACGGCGAGACCGGCGCGGGCGACGGTGCGATCCGTGGTGCCCGCGAGGGCAGACTCCGCCTGGTCGACGAGATCGGCGATGATGGCGGAGCGGGACATGGTGAGTGGACCGGCCCTATTTTAGGACTTCGGCTAACTGGGCGATGTCCTTGCCGCCGCCCATGGCGAAGTCGGGTTTGCCGCCGCCTTTGCCGCCGATGGCGGCACTGAGGCCTTGGATAATCTTGCCGGCCTGGTGACCGGCTTTGATCGCGGCGGGCGAGCAGAAGGCAACGAGGCTGGCTTTTTCGCCGAGGGCGGCGCCGAGTTGGACGACGCCATCGCCGAGCTTCGCGAGGACCTGCGAGCCGAGGCTGCGGAGGACTTCCTGGTCGGAGACGCTCACGACGGCGGAGACGAATTTCAGACCGTCGCGGGTGACGGCGGCGGCGGCGAGTTCCTCGGCGAGGCCGGCGAGTGCCTTTTGCTGATACGCCTTGAGCTGCTTCTCGGTTTCCTTTTGGTGGGCGAGGAGGGCCTCGAGTTTTTTGACGACGTCGGTGACGCCGCCGCCGAGGTGGGCGCTGACGGCGGCGAGGGCGGCCTCGCGGGCGGCGACGAAGTCGAGGGCGGGCTGGCCGGCGACGGCTTCGATGCGGCGCGTGCCGGCGGCGACGGCCATCTCGGCGACGATTTTGATGAGGCCGATTTCGCCGGTGGTGGCGACGTGGGTGCCGCCGCAGAGTTCGCGGCTGTAGCCGCCGATGTCGACGACACGGACGAATTTGCCGTATTTGTCGCCGAAGAAGGCGAGGGTGCCCTCCGGTTTTTTATCGAATTCGGTTTCGTAGGATTCGACCTGGGCGTTGTCGAGGACCTTGGTGTTGACGAGCTGCTCGACCTCGAGGAGCTGGGCGTGCGTGACGGCTTCGAAGTGGGAGAAATCGAAGCGCATGCGGTCGGGGGTTTTCGACGTGCCGGCCTGGCGGACGTGGGTGCCGAGGACCTGGCGGAGCGCCCAGTGGATCAAGTGCGCGGCGCTGTGATGGCGGTTGATGGCGCGGCGACGGACGGCGTCGACGGCGAGTTCGGCGTGGGCGCCGGTGGCGATGACGAGGCCGGAGTGTTCGCCGAGTTTGTGGAGGTGGCGGCCGGCCTTGTCCTTCACGCAGTCGGTGAGGTGGACGAGGGTGCCCTGGATGAGGGCGGTGCCGATGTCGCCGGCCTGTCCGCCCATCTCGGCGTAAAACGGAGTCTGGTCGAAGACGAGGAAGGTGTCCGGGTCGGCGCGGACGACCTCGATGAGGGTGGCCGGGGAGTGGGTGTGGTCGTATCCGAGGAACTTGGTCGGCTGGAGGTCGACCGCGGCGTC
>JBIKOK010000314.1:0-6641 GCA_044358025.1 Opitutaceae bacterium | reverse complement strand
AACGGTTTGGGCGATGGGCAACAACTATTATGGGCAGCTGGGCGACGGCTCGACCGTCCAACGGACCGCGCCGGTGCTGATCGCGAACAACGCGACGGCGATTGCCGCCGGCGATTACTTCAGTCTGTATTTGGCGGCCACGGCGCCGCAGATCCAGCAAGGGCCGGTGGGGCGCGGCGCGGTGGTGGGCGAAAACGTGGCGCTGAGCGTGGTGGCGACCGGTACGCCCGCGTTGGGTTATGTCTGGTTGAAGGACGGCGCGCCGGTGGTCGGGGCGACGGGGGCGACGTTGACGCTGCCGGCCGTCGCGGTCGCCGCCAGCGGAAGCTACCAGGTCAGCGTGAGCAATTCGGCCGGTACGGTTACCAGCGGAACCGCCCTCGTGAGCGTCACGCCGGTGCCGCAGCCGCCGACGATCACGGTCCAGCCGGTCAGTCGAGTCGTGGCCGCCGGTACCGATGTGAAATTTACGGTGGACGTGACGGGCTCGGCGCCGTTGCGCTACCAATGGCGCAAGGGCGGGGTGGCGATCGCGGGCGCGACGGACGTCGGTCTGACGCTGCGGGCGGTGCAGTTTGGCAGTGCGGGCGCCTACGATCTGGTCGTGAGCAACGCGGTGGGCACCACCACCTCCGCTCCGGCGACCCTGGCGCTGACCAGCATGTTGCCGCCCGAAATCACCGTGGAGCCGGTCTCCCGTTCGGCCAACCCCGGTGCGCCGGTAGCGTTTGCCGTGACGGCGAAGGGGACCGATCTGCTTTATCAGTGGCGGCGCAACGGGGTCGCTCTGCCCGGCCAGACGGGAACCTCGTTGGCGTTTGGGGCGGTGCAAATGGCCGACGCGGGGGTGTACACCGTTGTGGTGTCGAACCTCGGGGGCAGCGTGACCTCGGCGCCGGCGACGTTGACGGTGGATGCGGTGCTCGGGGCGATGAAATTGGTGGAGGCGCCGGTGGTCTTTTCGGGCGGGGGCACCCTGACGTTGGAGTTGCGCTCGGACTTCAGTGGAGCGGCTCCTCAGCAGCTCGGCTGGTCGCTGATTCTGCCCGTGGGCTTCTCGTACCAAGGCGGGCTGGATGAGCCGAGCGTCAAGCCGCAGGCCGGGGCGACGGGCACGCTGGAGTGGGCGCATGCGACGATTCCGGCCAGCGGGACGGTGTTCCAGGTTCGGCTGGCTTACGTGGCGGGCTTGGGGGGCACGCAATCGATCTATGCCACGCTCCTCTATCGCACCAGTGCCCAGCTTTCGACGGTCACGCTCCCGGCGCTCATGTTGGCGCGCGTGGATTCGCCGACGATTCTGCGGCAACCGGCCGGTCTGACCTTGGCGGCCGGCGCGTCGAATTCGCTCAGTGTGGTCGCGCAGGGCGGCAATCTGGCCTACCAGTGGTACCTGAACAACCAGCCCATCAGCGGCGCCACGCTGGCCACGCTGCCCCTGCGCAACGTGACGCTGGCCGACGGGGGCAACTACACGGTGCGGGTGAGCAACGCGGTGACGTTCGTGACGTCCACGGTGGCGCGGGTGACCGTCTTCGAGGTGGAGGCGACGCAGGCGCTGTTGGGCATCGGCTATGTGGACGGGCAGACGTTGCAGCTGGTCAACACGATCAGCTTCAGCGGTGGGGATGCCACGATGGGCTGGCAGACGTTGCTGCCGGCGGGGTGGAGTTTTGCGGGCAGCGCGGGCGACGATGGGGATGTCCGGCCGACGGTCGGCGGGACCGACCTGCTCGAATGGGCGTGGACGTCCTTCCCGGTCAGTCCGGTGCGCTTCAGTGTCACGGTGAACGTGCCGGCCGGGGCGACCGGGGCCCAGGAGATTGCGTCGCTGGTGAGCTTTGTCCGTGCGGGGGCGTCGGCCCAGGTGCTGGCGAAGCCGGATCCGTTGATCGCCCTGCCGGTGGGCTGGCATTCCGCCGATATGAACCGGGACAGCCGGATCAGCCTGCTGGAGCTGCTGCGCGTGATTGAGCTCTACAACACCCGGGTGGGCACGAATCGCACGGGGGCCTATGCGGTGAACGCTGCGGGCGAAGACGGCTTTGCGCCCGCCTTCGAGCGGGCGGTGGGCCAGACTGCGGTGCTGACCGCTTACCACAGCGGAGATTCCAACCAGGATGGGCGGATCTCCCTGCTCGAATTGCTCCGGGTGATTGAGCTGTACAACTTCCGCTCCGATCGGGTCAGGACCGGAGAATATCTCCGCAGTGCCGCCTCGGAGGATGGCTTTGCGAGCGGGCGCAGCGTGTCACTGGGTTCACTGTCCTCTCCCGGGCCATGAGGAACACCGGCCCCAGGGGCGTGGCCGCGGGATCGCGGCGCGGCGGGGCGGGGCTCCGCTCGGGCAATGGGGCAGCGCCCACGGCCCTCCCGGCCGGCCTCCCGGAAAAAGCAGGGGAAAACACCTAGATGACCGTGGAATTATTGGACAGCACGGTGGTTGCGCCCTTCAACAGCAGCGGTGTTCAATGTAGAATGCGTCTTCGTTAACCGCCGCAGCATGCGCCTCCTCCTCTTCGTCATCCTCACCAACTTCAGCCTGTTCAGGCTCGAGGGGCTGGCGGCTGTCCCGGTAATTTCGACTGCGCCGGTCGCCCAGCGGGTGACGGTCGGAGCGAGCGCGACTTTTTCGGTCGAGGCGACGGGGACGGGCCCCTTGACCTATGCGTGGTCCAAGGACGGAACGGCCTTGGCCGGCGCGACCGCGGCGCGGTTGTTTTTCCAACAGGTCGGCTTGGGGAATGCGGGCAGTTATCGGGTCAAGGTCTCGAATCCGGACGGAACGACCGAGAGCGCCGCGGTCGCGCTGGTCGTCAATCCGACCTCGACCATCGTCTCGTCGCTTACAGCCAATGTCCCGTTCGTCGGGCCCGTGGCCGGCCAGCTGACGCTGAGTGTCGAACTCGACTACGCCAACGAAGCGCCGCCGACGAGTCTCGGGTTTAGCCTCAATTTGCCCGTCGGCTGGGAACACGTGAGTACCGGGGGTGCGAATGTGCCCGACCTCAAGCCCTCCGCAGGGCAGTTGGGCGTGCTCGAATTCGCGTACATCAGTACCTTTGCTCCGAATCGGGCCAATTTCACCGTGGTGGTCGCGTTTCCGGCGGGCTTGAGCTCCGCCCAGACCCTCACGTCCACGATGAGCTTTCGCACCCCGACCGCCTCGGTGGCCAGCCCCCCGCTGGTGCTGCCGTTTTTAGTGACTGCCCCCGCCCGCCCCGGCACCCCGGTTCTGCTCCCGGTGGGCGGCGTCCTCGTGCCCAACACCGTCAACCTGACGACCACCAATCTGCGGGTCAGTGCGCCCATGGAGGCCGCGGCGGCGACCGGGGGGCAGGCCGAGTTGCGGTTGGGCGATCGTGTCCTCGCCAAGGACCTGGGGATTGCCGCGACGGACACGGAGGTGACCTTTGATTTGGGCACGTCGACGACGGCGGGCCTGCAGGACGCGCTGACGGGGGCGGGCGCACTCACGGTCCGCCTGGTGAATGTGGTGGGGGTGCCCTCGCTCCCGAGTGATCCGGCGCCGTTGGTGATCGATTTTATTCCGCCGACGGTGACCCTGACCACGACGCGGTCGGCGCTCCTGTCCGGGCAAACCGCGCTGGTGACCTTCACGCTGAGCGAGCCGGCGTCGGACTTTGGCGTGGAGGACATCAGCTTTTCGGGCGGGACGCTGACCGATTTTACGGTGGTGTCGTCGACGCTTTATACCGTGACCTTTGTGCCGACGGACAATGCGGTGCAGGCGGGGGTGATCGGGGTGGCGGCCGGGCGGTTCGCCGATGCGCGCGGCAACGGCAACACCCTTGCGCTGCCCCTGAGTCTGACGGTGGACACGAACCCGCAGTACCCGACGATTACCAGTGAGCGGGTGGCGGCGGGCGTGTACGGTACGGCGCTGGAGTACCGGATCACGGCGACGCGGTCGCCGCTGGCGTTTTCGGCTTCGGGTTTGCCCGCGGGACTGACGCTGGATCCGAGCTCCGGGGTGATCCGCGGCACCCCTCGGCTGGCGGGAACCTTCTCCCTGACCGTCGGTGCGTCCAACGCGAGCGGCAACGGCGTGATGAGCGTCACGCTCACCGTGGGGAAAGCGCCGCTGACCGTGACGGCCACGGCGGCGCGGCGGGTTTACGGCGGTTCGAACCCCGCCTTTGGGGTGAGCTTCGGCGGATTTGTGCCCGGCGATAGCGCGGCGACGCTGAGCACGGTCCCGGTGGTGGTGACCGCGGTCGCGGTGAGTTCGCCCGTGGGAACCTATCCGCTGACTCCCGGCGCCGGGGTGTCGGAGCTCTATGCTTTTGTCTACGTCGACGGCGTGCTGACCATTGAGGCGGCGCCGATTTCGATCGTCCTGGACGGTTTGCAGCAGACCTATTCCGGGTTGCCCGTGGTGCCGGTGACGCGCACGAGTGTGCCGGACGTGGCCGTGCAGCTGACCTACGACGGCAAGTCGACGCCGCCGGTCAACGTGGGCGCCTACGCCGTGGTCGCCACGGTGGCGGCGGGCAATTATGCGGGGCAAGCCACCGGGATCTTGACCATCGGCAAGGGCCGCCAAGTGATTTCGATCACCCCGCTGGCGGGTGACACCCCGCTGAAGGACCGGGTTGGGCCGGTGCAGTTGGCGGCCACGTCCAGTGCCGGTCTGCCGGTGCAATTGTCGCTGGCGCCGGACAGTGTCGCGAGCCTGACGGAGTTGAACCAGCTGGTGTCGATTCCGTCGACCGGCAAGGTGACGATCCGGGCCAACCAACCGGGCGACGCCAATGTCGTCGCGGCCGAGGCGGTCGTGTGGGAGCTCGATGTGACCAAGTTGAACCAAGCGATCGATTTCGGCGCCCTGCCGAACCTGCAGTTTGGGGCCCCGTTTCTGGTGCTGAGTGCGAGTGCGACGTCGGGCTTGTTTCCCACCTTTGCGGTGACGAGCGGGCCGGCGGTGTTGGCGAGCAGCTTCCTGCAGATCAGCGGCGCGGGCGAGGTGTTTGTGCGCGTCAGCCAGGCGGGCGATACTTCCTATAATGCCGCCCCGGAGATTAACCGGCGGGTGTTGGTGGCGCAAAAATTCCAGGAGATCCTCTTCCCGGCGCTCGCGGACGCCACGTACGGGGACACGGTGCCCTTGCTCGCGACGGCCAATTCCGAATTGCCCGTGACGTATCGCGTGGTGAGTGGACCGGCCGTGGTGAACGGCAACAACCTGGCCCTGACGGGCGTCGGAACAGTGGTGGTGCGGGCCGGCCAGCCGGGCAATGCGGGCATCGCGGCGGCGCCGGAAGTCGAACGCACCTTCCAAATCGGACCGAAGGCGTTGACGGTGACCGCCAATTCCGTGACGCGCGCCTTCGGGGCGGGCAATCCGGTGTGGTCCCTCCTCTACGAAGGGTTTGTCGCCGGCGAAAGTCCCGCGGTTTTCACGGCGCCGATTATCATCACCACGAGCGCCGGACCCACGAGCGGGCCGGGGAGCTATCCGCTGACGCTTTCCGGCGGGGCCACGCCCAACTACACGCTCACCCTGCGGGACGGCACGGTGACGGTGGTGAAGGCGCCGCAGGTCATTACGTTTGCCGCGTTGGCCGATCAGACCCTGGGCAATCCCGCGTTGACCCTGTCGGCCTCGGTTGATTCCGGGTTGCCCGCGACCTTCAGCCTGATCAGCGGCCCGGCCACGTTGGTGGGTTCGACGCTGACGTTGACCGGGGTCGGGCGTGTCACGATCCGCGCCGCGCGGGTGGCCACGACGGAGTTCGAGGCGGCGCCCGACGTCGAACAGGCCTTCACCGTGTGGAATGACGTGGTGGTGGTGGCGACCACCTCCAGCCTCCCCAGCGGCGTGTTTACGACCGGCGCCGTGGTCCCGCTCCAGCTCGTGTTTTCGAGCCCGGTGACCGTGACGGGCGTACCGACGTTGGTGCTGAATGCGGCGAACCAGCGGGTCGCGACCTATGTGTCGGGTTCCGGTTCGGCCGTGCTCACGTTCAACTATACGGTTCAAGCCGGCGACAACGTCCTGAAACTGGATTACGGCGCGAGCGACTCCCTTCGGGCGGCGGCGGATGGTTTGCGCGGATCGAGCGGTGCCGCCGTGGTGCTGGCGCTGCCGTCACCCGGGGCGGCCGGCTCTCTCGCGGCGGCGAAAAATTTCCGGATCGACACCCAGGCGCCGGGCCTCGTGCGGTTTGATTCGTCGACCCCCAGCGGCACGTATCGCCCCGGCGAGACGGTGGCGATTGCGGCGGTGTTGAGCGAACCCTTGCAGGCCGGCGGGGCGCTGGTCGCCCGTCTGACGACCGGGGCCTCCGTCACGCTGACCAGCACGGCCGACAGTGCGGTGCTGTCGGGTCGCTACCTGATCGGTGCCGGGGAAAATACCCGCGCGTTGGAGATCACGCAGCTCAGTCTGGCCGGCAATCCGCCGCGCGATTTGGCGGGAAATGCGTTGGCCCAACTGGCCCTGCCGGTGGGCGGCAATTCCTTGGCGGGCGCCAAGCGCTTCGTCATCGGCACGCCCGGGCCCAGCCTCGGGATCACGGCGGACCTTGTCCGGTTGAGTGGCGGCCAGACGACGACGATCCGGTTTGGGACGAGTGAGGACACGGTTAATTTCGGAGTGGAGGACGTGGGGGTGGAGA
>JBIKOK010000313.1:0-6651 GCA_044358025.1 Opitutaceae bacterium | reverse complement strand
CGACCAACGAATCCGGCCTGCAAGCGTTCGACAACGTCAAGGCCATGGACGAGCGCCCCACCTATGTCGTGTTCAACGGCTCGGTCGGCTCGCTCGTCGGCGACAAAGCCCTGCAGGCGAACGTCGGGGAAGTCGTGCGCCTCTACTTCGGCGTCGGTGGTCCCAACCTCACCTCGTCGTTCCACGTCATTGGCGAAATTTTCGACCGCGTGTGGATGGAAGGCGGCATGAAGCAGGTGCAGGAGAATGTGCAGACCACGATGGTGCCGGCCGGCGGCTCCTCGATCATCGAGTTCAAGGTCGATGTGCCCGGCACGTTCATCCTCGTCGACCACTCGCTGTCGCGCGCCTTCAACAAGGGGGCGCTCGGCATGCTCAAAGTCACCGGTCCGGAGAACCGCCGGCTCTATTCGGGCAAGGAAATCGACGAAGTTTATCTCGGCCAGCAATCGGCCGCGGGTTCGGCCGCGAGCACCCGGGAGGCGCAGCTCGTCGCGCAAAAAGCCGAGGCCATCGCGAAGAATCCGGAGATTGCGAACATCACGAAGGACATCCAGCTGGAGCGCGGGAAGAAAGTTTTCCTCTCGGCCTGCTTCGCCTGCCATCTCCAGGAAGGCCAGGGGCTGCCCGGCGTGTTTCCGCCGCTCGCCGGTTCCGATTATCTCAAGGCCGACAG
This sequence comes from Opitutaceae bacterium, assembly GCA_044358025.1. GTDB lineage: Bacteria > Verrucomicrobiota > Verrucomicrobiia > Opitutales > Opitutaceae > GAS368. The sequence goes on along the minus strand of JBIKOK010000313.1, from coordinate 5,975 downwards.
GGAGCGCGCCGTGCGCACCGTCCTCAAGGGCCTCAGCGGTCCGATCACCGTCAACGGCAAATCCTACAACAACGTGATGCCGCCGCAGGAGTTCACCGACGACCAAGTCGCGGATGTGCTCACTTACGTGATGAACAGCTGGGGCAACGCCTACGGCTCGGTCTCGGCCGACGAAGTGAAACGCCTCCGCCGCGCGGGTCAGTAAGCCGCACAACCCCGCGGCTCGATGGCAGGCCCGGCCGCTGGCCGGGCGCAACCGACCACCGCACGGTTCGACCAAAACCAATCCCATGTCTTCGCTCCTCCGCCACCGGCTCGCCGCCTCCGTGCTGACGCTCGCCGTGAGTGTCGCTGGGCCGACGCGGGCGGCGGGCGCGGCGCCACCCGCGCCCGCCGGGAGGGTAGTCATCCCCGCCGGCCACTACGCGCCCCTGATCCGCACGAAGGACGAGCCGGAGCGGGTGCCGGTGGCGGCGTATTTCCTCGACGAACGTCCCGTGACCAACGCCGAGTTCCTCGCTTTCGTGCACGCCAATCCGAAGTGGCAACGTTCCCGGGTGAGCCCGCTCTTCGCCGATATCGGTTACCTCGCCGACTGGGCCGGCGACACGGAGCTCGGTCCGCGCGTGCCCGCGACGTCGCCCGTGGTGCGCGTATCCTGGTTCGCCGCACGCGCCTATGCCGCGTGGGCCGGCAAGCGGCTGCCGACGACCGCCGAGTGGGAGCACGCCGCCGCCGCCGGATTTGTCACGGCCAACGGAGCGACCGAGCCGGGCTTTCCGGCCTATGTCCTGGTCTGGTTTTCCAAACCGACGCCGGACACGTTCCCCTCCGTCGGCTTGGGCCGCCCGAATTTCTACGGGGCGCGCGATCTGCTGTCGCTCGTGTGGGAGTGGGTCGACGATTTCAACATCGCGATGGTTTCCGGCGAGTCGCGCGGCGACACGGGTCTCGAGCGCACGCTCTTCTGTGGGGCGGGCGCGGCGGGCGCCCGCGACCTCACCAATTATCCCGCTTTCATGCGCGCCGGGCTCCGCAGCTCCCTCCGCGCCAGCTATGTCGTGCCGAACCTCGGCTTCCGCTGCGCCCAATCGATCTCACCATGAAAACGAAATTCGCCGTCGTCCTCCTCGCGTCTGCCTTGGGTCGGAGCCTGCTTGCGGGCGATTCCGCCGAGCCATCGCGCGCAAGCGAGCCATCGCGCGCCGCCGAGCCATCGCGCGCAAGCGCGCTCCTACCTGCGGCCCCTGCGACAGAGGGCGGTTGCGCGGTCGCGCCCGCCGCGCCCGCCGCGCAAGGCGTCGCGCCGTGCGGCGCCGTCGTCGAGAAACAGGCGCCCTGCTGCGCCGAGCTGCCCGCCGGCGCCCCGCTCTCGGCCCGCTCGCTCTACCAGCTCGACGCGAAGTGGACCGACGATGCCGGCCAGACTGTGACGCTCGCCTCCTTGCGCGGCCAACCGGTCGTCGTCGCGATGTTTTTTGCGAGCTGCGAATACGCCTGCCCGGTGCTCGTGAACGATCTGCAGCGCCTCCGCGCCGCGCTGCCGGCGGCCGTGCGCGAACAAACGCGTTTCGTGCTCGTGAGTTTCGACGTCGCGCGCGACACGCCGGCGGTGCTCGCTGCGTATCGGGCGAAGACCTCGCTCGATGCCGGCTGGACGCTGCTGCGCGGCGAGGCGACCGACGTGCAGGACCTCGCGATGCTGCTCGGCGTAAACTATAAACAGGACGCGCGCGGTCAGTTCGCCCACTCCAATCTGTTCACGGTGCTCAACCCGGACGGGGAGGTCGCCCACCGGCATCCGGGACTCCAGGGCGATATTTCCGACGCGGCGAAGGCCGTGGTTGGCGTTGCGCGGCGGGCTCCGACGCCGGCCAAAGCGGAGTAAGTGAGCCCGGATCGTGGCGGACCGGCGCCGGCGTTTGCGGAGGACGTTCGATTACTGCGGCGTGCGGCCCTCGCGCAGCGCGTAGCGGGTGACCGCGGGGACGGAAACCAGCCCGCGTTTCTGCATCACGCGGCGGCGATAGGGTGTCGGCCGATTTCACGCCGATGCCAAGCGCGCCCGCGACTCAGCACGAGGAGGCACGCGTCGCGGCGCTGTTCCAGAATGCGCCGCGCGATGGCGATGCGGTTGGCCTCCGGCAGGTGCATATCGATGAGAATGAAGTCGAACGCCTCGCGCGCCACGTGCGCCATCGCCTCCGCGCCGATCTGCGGCTCCGCGGCCACCGTCAGGATGCGGGGCTGCTCAAACAGGAGGCGCAGCACCGGTTGAAACAGGCGGTGGTCCTCAACGGGGAGGACGCGTTTACGCGCAGGGTGCCTTGGCCCGGGAATTCATCCGCGGAGCGGACGCCGCCGGGCGGCGGTGATGGCGCGCTGCAGGTCGGCGAATCTGATCGGTTTGGCAATGTAGTCGTCCATTCCGGCGGCGAGGCAGGCCTCGCGGTCGCCCTCCATCGCGTTGGCGGTCATCGCGAAGATGGTCGGGTGGGCGCCGGGCAGCTGGCGCAGACGGCGGGTGGCTTCGAGGCCGTCGAGCTCCGGCATTTGCACGTCCATCAGCACGAGGTCAAAGGGCTGGCCGCGGCACGCCTCGACGGCGGCGAGGCCGTTGACCGCCACGGTGGCGGCGTAGCCGAGCCGCGTGAGCATGCCCAAGGCGACGGTGCGGTTCACGGGGTTGTCCTCGGCCAGCAAGATGCGGCAGGGGTGTTGCTGGGCGAGGGAGCGGAGTTCGTCGCGCGGGGCGATGGCCGGTTCCCGGCGCTGGGGCGAGGCGGGGGCGAGCGCACACACGCTGGCCACCGTGTCGATCAACTGCTGGCGGCGCGTGGGTTTCGACAGCGCGGCGGCGAGCCCGGCGACCTTGGCCCGCGGATCGCCCGAGCGGTAGCCGCCCGACGAAATCAGGACGATGGGCAGCGGCGGTTGCTCTCCGCGGCCGGCCTCGAGGGCGCGCACGGCCAGCGTGAAATCGAGCCCGTCCATGTACGGCATCAGCATGTCGGTGATGATCAGGTCGGGCCACGGGTGGGTGCGCAGCCACTCGAGCCCGGCGGCGCCCGAGGCGGCCTCGGTCGGAACGAGCCCGGCCTGCCGGAGCTGGGTGACAAAAATGTGCCGGTTGGTGGCGTTGTCGTCGACGATGAGCACGCTGCGGCCGGCCAATGCGAGGAGGCTCCGGGCCGGGTCGGGCGGAGTCAGGGCGGGAGCGGTTTCGACGGTCCATTCGAACGCGAAGGTCGTGCCGACACCGGGCGCGGACGCGACGGTGATGGTGCTGCCCATCAGCTCCACCAGTCGCTGGCTGATGACGAGACCGAGGCCGGTGCCGCCGTAGATGCGGGTGGTGGAGGCATCGACTTGGGTGAACGCCTGGAACAACCGCCCGATCTTGTCCGGGGGGATGCCGATGCCCGTGTCGCGCACGCGCAGGCCCAGCCGGGTGCGGCCGGCGGGCGCGGGGGTGGCGCCGATTTCGACGACGACTTCGCCGCGTTCGGTGAACTTCAGGGCGTTGCCGACGAGATTGGTCAGGATCTGGCGGAGGCGCACGGCATCGCCGATGACCGTGGCCGGCACGGCTTCGTCGATCAGGGCGGCGAGGTCGAGGTGTTTCTGCTGAGCGCGGGGGGCGAGCGCTTCGAGGGTTTCCTCGACGCAGCGCCGCAGGTCGAACGGCACCTGTTCCAGCTCCAGGTGCGCGGAATCGATCTTCGAGAAATCGAGCACGTCGTTGATCAACGCGAGGAGGGTGTCGCCGCTGGAGCGGATGGTCTCGATGTAGTCCGCCTGTTCGGTCGTGAGCGGCGCGGTCTCGCGCAGCAGGCTCGTGATGCCGAGCACGCCGTTCATGGGCGTACGGATTTCGTGGCTCATCGTCGCGAGGAAGGCGGCTTTGGCGTCGCCGGCGGTCCGGGCGTCCACGAGGGCGGCCTGGAGGGCGGCGTTTTTCCCCGCGAGCTCGGTGTGCGCCGTGTGCAGGGCGGTGTGGCTGTCCTTCAGCGCGGAGTTGTCCTGCTGGATGGCGATGTAGTGGTTGATCGCACCCGTCTCATCCCGCACCGGCGTGATCGTGACATCCTCGGTGTAGAGCGTGCCGTCTTTGCGCCGGTTGACGAATTCGCCGCGCCAGCTCTGGCCGGCGGAAACGGTGCGCCACATGGCGGCGTAGTAGTCGTGCGGCTGGTGGCCGGATTTGAGCACACGGGCGTTTTGTCCGACGGCCTCTTCCGGGGTGTAGCCGGTGATCAGGCAGAACGCCGGGTTGACCCATTGGATCGTGCCTTGGGCGTCGGTGATGACGACGGAGTTGACCGCCGCGGCCAAGGCGGCGCTGTGCAGGCGCATCGATTCCGCGGTGCGTTTCCGCGCGGAAAGATCGCGGATGATGACGGTGACGAACGGGCCCTCGGCGGTCGACCACGCGGCGAGCGAGAGCTCCACGGGAAACTCGCGTCCGTCCCGGTGGCGCCCGGTGAGCTCAACGGTCCGGTCCGGCGCGGGCTCCGCGCCGCCGGCCTGCACGCGGGCCAGCTCGGCCGCGGGTTCCGGCTGGTCGAGACCGGGCAGCAACCCCGACAGCGGGCGGCCGAGGGCCTCGGCCGCGGCGTAGCCGAAGATCCGGGCGGCGCCGCGGTTCCAGTCGACCATGTGACCGGCGCGGTCGGTGGTGACGATCGCGGCGTCGGCCGCATCGGCCAGAGCCCGGTAGCGGGCTTCCTGCGCGCGCTGGCGGGCCTCGGCGCGGTGTCGGAAAAGCGCGAGCTCGATGGCGGTGCGCAGCGCCTGCGCGTCACAGGGTTTGAGCAGGCAGTCGAAGGGCTCGGCGGCCTGGGCCCGTTCGAGGGCTGCGCGATCGGACGGGGCCGCGAGCAAGACGACGGGCCGCATCAAACGCTGCCGGATCACGCGGGCGGCCGCGACACCGTCCTGCGCACCGGCGAGCGGGATATCGATCAGCACGAGGTCGGGCCGGAGGTGCTCCGCCAAGGCGAGCGCCTCCTCGCGGGAGGCGGCGGGGCCGAGGGGTTCGCCGCCGCAGTCGGCGAGTTGCTGAGAAAGGTCGCGGGCGACGAGGGCATCGTCGGCGACGACCAGGATTTTCGTTTTGAGCGGTTCGACAGCAGGGGAACTCATGCGAGAAAAAGGTTGGGGCGGGCGCACCTCGCCGCCCGCTGGGCGTGCCGCACCGCCGGTCGCAGCGCCGCTGAAAGGGGCCGGCTGCGGCGCGAGGGGCGGCCTGGCGCGGTCGGTTTCCGCCCGGTCCGGGCCGTGGGACGATGGCGTGGAACCGTCTTTCGGCGCGCGGTCGTCGAGTCGGGAAGGTGGTAAGATGGGAGGGTGAATAGATGCAGAGGGTGGGCTTCTCCTGACGTCTTATTTCCGGACGCCGTCAGGAAACCGAGGACCTTGATTCAGGGCCGTGGGGGGATGCAATGTTCCTTCTGCACGGAGTGGGCCCGGCCGGCCGCGCGCTTTCCGCGCAGGACCGCGCCGGGCTTTTTATTCGCACGACCGATCGGCCCCAGGTCCTCCGGGGCGTGGGTCCGCGCCGTCGCGGTGCCGGCGCCCGGCGCGGCCCCGCGGAAATCCGACGCTCGATCAAGCCGGTCGGGCCCCGGCCTTAATTTGCGCGGGCGGGCGGGGAGCGCAGGGTGCCGGACGCCCCCCGCCCCGCGGCCGTTTGCCCGTGGCCTCCGGGAAAAACCACGCGCACCCTCAGACGGGGGCTCGGGCGGTTGCGGCTGGTCGCTGCCGTCGTCTTTTCGCCGGCCACCGTGTGCCTGAGAAATGGCCCATCGTCGGCGCCGGCGAGTGGTTCGACGCCCGCACGGCGCGCGTCAACCTGATGAGGGAAGCCGCGGACCGCCGCGCCGCCGACGATGTGCGCAGCGCGGACGCCATCAAAACCGGCGCCCGCCAAGCGTTCGTGGGGCTCGCGTTCACGACTGCGCTCGTCCGCGGGT
>JBIKOK010000312.1:0-6675 GCA_044358025.1 Opitutaceae bacterium | reverse complement strand
CCCGACGAGACGCCACAGCTCGCTCGGTAATATATCCCCTGTGGTATTTGAAAAACAAAATACACTAAACAAAAGTAAAGCCGCCTAAATTAGTGTCCATTTTTTCGAGGTAAGCCCAAGGCTGAAAGGCTGACATGGAAATCCGCCGCACAGAATGTCGTGCGGCGGGATGTCGGCCACAGCTACCGAATGGATGTCTCCGTGCGGCTTTTCACCGAAGTTCGCTGCGTAGGTTATTTGGGAAAACTTATCCCAATCTGAGGAGAAGACGCACTGGCTGCCGGTTTTTTCAAAGGCGAAGCGAAATCCTCCAATGCCGCAGAAGAGGTCGACGAAACGGAACGGCGTGGCAGGAGGAGGGTTCGGGCCTGCGTAATAGGGCGCTTGTTCTTCTTCGACGCGGGTTGCTTTCTTTCGGCGTTGGGCAGTCATCGGTCGATCCCTTCGCACAAGTCAGAAGCCGAGGACTTCAACGCCTTCGCGATGCGCACGACGCCGAGCATGCTGATGTTTCGCGCGCCGCGTTCGACGCTACTAATATAGGTGCGGTCTAGGTCCGCTAACTCAGCGAGTTTCTCTTGGGAGAGTTCTTTGGCTTCACGTTTGGCACGCACATTGGCGCCAAATTTTTTCAGTGCGGGTTCTGGGACAGGCATCGCCAGACATTACCGGTATGACGACTTTAGGACCACGGACTTTAAGTCTCATTTTAAGTGAATCGGTGGTAACGCCGGGTGCCCGGTCGGCGCCCGGGCCGACAGCGCAGTGGAAGTGCGCGGCGGGTGATCGGAGGGGCGGGCGGAATCCGGAGCGGGAAAAGGAGAACGATTACGAGAACGAGGAACGAGAACGAGGAACGAGCGGAGAACGAGGGTGGAGCGGGCCGACGGAACACCCGGAGGAGGAGGGAAACACCATGCTCCAACCTCCAAGCTCCAGAGAATTTTCAAGAGGGAGAAAGAGAACGAGGAACGAGAACGAGGAAGGAGAACGATGGGGCGGCGAGGGCCGAGGAATGACCAAGGACCAAGGACCAATGACTAATCGCCAGTGATTGCCGCGGAATAGGTGAATCGCACGGACTGACGTCTGTCGGACGGGGGAGAACGATGGCGGGAACGAGCAGCGAGAACGAGGGGAGGGGGGGAGGCAGCGGCCACTTGCCAACCGGCGGGTTTTGCATTGAAAAGAGGGCATGGGCTCGTCGTTGCCATACTCTCTTTCGCTTGCGGGACTCCGGGCAGCTGTGCGGCCGGTCTGCGAGCGGCATCCGGTTTCGCGGTTAGAGGTCTTTGGTTCGCGGGCCGAGGGGACGGCTCTGGCCAACAGCGACGTCGACCTGTTGGTCGAGTTTTTGCCGGAGGCGAATCCGGGGTTGTTCGAAATGGGTGCGCTCCAGCTGGCGTTGGAACAACAGCTCGGGTGTCGGGTGGATTTGTTGAGCCGGCGCGCGGTCGAGAAGAGCAAAAATCTGTATCGGCGCCGGGCGATTTTAGCCGGGCCGGTCGCGCTCTATGCTCGATGAACGGCAGGCCGGTCTATTGACGGACGTGCTGGATTCGGCGCGCTCGATCCGCAGTTATCTCGCGGGAGTGAGGCGCGAGTCGTTCATGGGTGATGCCGAGAAGCAGGACGCCGTCTTGCGGCGGTTTGAAATCATCGGTGAGGCGGCGAGTCGGCTGGCACCTGAGTCGCAGGCGCAGTTTCCGTCACTGCCATTTCGTGCGATGCGCGGGATGAGAAACATTATCGCGCACGACTACGGCGAAGTGGATCTCGAGTTGGTGTGGAAAACCGCGACGGTAGATTTGCCGGTCTTGATCGAAACGCTGGAGCGGGATTTCGAAAACGGGAGCGCGGCGGAGGCGTGAAAGATAAATGATTTGGGCTCGGCGGGGCCTAAATATTGAAGAAAAAGAGGGCCGCTAGTCGTCGGCCGAGTGGCGGAACAGAGGGAACGGAGGAATAGAACGGTGAAGAGAACGAGACCGATTACGACTGGGCGGGGCTCAGATTGGAAAAAGGCCGACGTGAATCGCCAAGAGGTATCGCCAAGGGGCGAAACGAGGAGGCCGCCCTGCGCCTGATCGGCTCCGGGGTGGAGTGGAGGGGGGCGGCTGATCGCCGGCCGAGTGGCGAGTGCGATCGGCGGGTGGGAGAAAGAGAACGATTACGAGAACGATTTTTGGGGGAGATTACCGGCGGGCGCGGACGAGATCTCGGATCAGGCGGGGATGACGGCGGGCGTCGATCACGGCGGCGATGACCGAACGATGCGTTTCGATAAAATCGTAGATGGCGAGATGGCTGCGGGAATAAGGGCGCGACGATAGTCGTCAAATTTCAAAGGGAATGCCTCGGGGTTGCTTTCGATCCGATCGGTGGTCGCAAAGGAGCGCTCCAAGAGTTTGTCGCCACCGGCGGGACTGCGCGCGGAAAAATAGTCATGCGCCGCCTGAACATCTTCTCGCACCGCGGCGAGGGCTACGACGGGGGGAGTTTTCACTTCTGCCGGCGGATCGATCGCTTCAGTTCGGCCATCGTCACGGTCGACATTTCGCCTTTGGCGTAGGCGGCCCGGCGCCCGCGTAAGAGGGTCTTGTGACTGGCCGGCACGGGCAGAGTGTCCGAGGCCGCCGAATCCCAAAGTTCCGCAGCAATCTTGAGGCGCGCGGGGCGTGAGAGTCGCTGGAGCTCCGGGAAATTCGCGAGCGTCATGGCGGAAAAACTGGTCGGAGCGGAGGCGAAGGCAAGTGGACGGTGGATTCGAGGTTCGTCTGGTCGGCGTGCGCAGCGGCAGCCCGGTCGGCGCCCGGGCCTACAGCTCGGAGGGAATACGAGCCGTGGTGTCGGAGGGGCGGAGGAGAAAGCGAACGATTACGGGAACGAGGGCTGTTGCGGGAAGACAGGGAGGGCGGAAGACGTGGGGGACGGGGGAGTGGGGCGCGCGGACCCCACGGATGAGGCGGGAAACACCACGGCCCATCCGCGAGGCGTCGGCCGTCGGCTTACGTTGGAGCGGGGGGATTGCAGGGGAGGCGCGGGGAGGGCAGGGTGGCGGGATGACGCGAATTTTTTCCTGGGGCGGCGGGATCATGGCGGTGGGCTTGGCCTGCGGGCCGGTGGCGGGTGCCGCGGAGACGCGGGTCACGGTGGCACCGGAGGTCGGCGGGGCGTGGGCGGTGCCGGCGGCGAAGTGGGACGGACGGGCGGTGCTGCTGTTGCACGGATTCGCCGACGACATGGACGGGGCGGGCGATTTGACGAAGCGGTTGGCGGGCGGACTCGCGGAGCGGGGGATTGCGAGCCTGCGGATCAATTTTCGCGGGGAGGGCGACCGGTTGAGAGAGAAAATCGAGTCGACGTTGGCGATGCGCGTGGCGGACACGGAGGCGGCGCGGGCGTGGGTCGTGAAGCAGCCGGGGGTGAAGGCGGAGCGCGTGGGGGTGATGGGCTGGAGCCTGGGGGCGACGACGGCGATTGTGGTCGGGAGCGCGCGGCCGGCGTGGTTTCGGACGATGGTGCTTTGGTCGAGTCCGAGCGGCGATCAGTTCGCGCAGCTGGCGGGGAGCGAGACGGCGCAGCGGGCGTTGCGCGACGGCGTGGCGACGGAGGTGGTGCCGGGATGGAAGTCGATCACGACGAAGCGGGCGTTTTACGAGAGCTTCCGGGGGGTGGACCTCGATGCGGCGTTGGCGAAGTATCCGGGGGCGTTTTTGTCGGTGCGCGGGTCGGGGGACTTTTTGCCGGCGCACGAGGCGGCGTTTATGCAGATCGCGCCGGGGCGGCCGGCGGAGGCGGCGGTGCTCGGCGGGGCGGACCATATTTTCAACGTGTTCCAGCCGGAGCTGGGGCACGCGCGCCGGGTGGTGGAGGTGACGGTGGCGTGGTTGGAGCGGACGCTGTAGGAGGGGGAGCTGAGGGCTGAAAGCTGAGAGCTGAGAGTTGAGGGCTGAGCGGTTGAGGGCGGAAGGGGGGGGCTGAAAGCTGAGAGAGCGGAGGCGGGAAATGAGATCGCCGTGGCGGGGGCGGCGGGTTGAGGGTGTCGCCATGAAATTCCGGTCCTGGGCGCTTCGAACGATTTTGACGGTCGGGTTGGCGGGTGGGTTGGGTCTGGCGTGGGGGCCGCTGCGCGCGGCCGAAGCGGTGGCGGTGAAGCCAGCGGCGGTGCTGACCGTGGTGGCGGATCGGGCGGATGCGCTCTATCGGCGGGGCGAAGCGGTGACGTTTACGGTGAAGCTGGAAGTCGACGGGAAACCCGCGGCCGACGGGGAGGTGCAATGGACGTTGACGAACGACGGCGTGGAGCCGAAACGGAGCGGGAAGGCGACGCTCGCGGGCGGGCGGGCGACGATCACGGGCGCGCTGGAGGGGCCGGGGTTTTTGCAGTGCCGCACGACGTGGCAGAGCGGTGAAACGAAGCTGTCGGCGCTGGGCGGGGCGGGGGTTGAGCCGACGGCGATCCGGCCGAGCCAACCGGCGCCGGAGGATTTCGAGGCGTTTTGGGCGGCGAAGATAGCGGCACTGGCGGCCGTGCCGGTGAACGCGCGGTTCACGCCGGTGAAGTCGCCGCGCGCAGGCGTGGAGACGTTTGACGTGCAGGCGGACAGTGTGGGCGCCGGCGTATCGGCTTATCTGGCACGGCCGGTCGGCGCGAAGCCGAAGAGTCTGCCGATCATGCTCACGGTGCACGGAGCCGGGGTGAACAGCGCGAATCTGGGCGGGGCGGCGGGGTGGGCGAAGGAGGGGGCGCTGGCGATGGATCTGAACGCGCACGGGTTGCCGAACGGACAGCCGAAGGCGTTTTACGAGGCGCTGGCGGCGGGGGCGTTGAAGGACTACCGGCGGGCGGGGCGCGAGTCGCGGGAGACGGTTTATTTTCTCGGCATGTATCTGCGGCTGGTGCGGGCGCTCGACGTGCTGACGGCGCAGCCGGAGTGGGATGGGCGGACGGTGGTGGTTTACGGGTCGAGCCAGGGCGGGGCGCAGGCGATCGCGGCGGCGGGGCTGGATGCGCGCGTGACGTTTTTTGTGGCGGGCGTGCCGGCGGGTTGCGACCACACGGGCGGGCTGGTGGGGCGGATCGCGGGTTGGCCGAAGTTTATCGCAACGGGCGAGGTGGCGGCGCCGGAGGTGGTGGCGGCGGTGCGGTATTACGACGGCGTGAATTTCGCGGCGCGGGCGAAGGCGCCGGGGTTTTTTACGGTGGGATTTGTGGATACGACGTGTCCGCCGACGAGCGTGTATGCGGCCTACAACGCGCTGCCGACGGCGAAGGGAATCTTTAACGACCTTCCCTCGGGGCATACGACTTCGGCGGCGGCGGGGAAGGCGATGCGGGAGGCGGCGCTGGGGCATTTCGCGATGATGCGGGCGGCCGGCGGTGCCCGATGAAGGCGGGCAAGGAGACCCGGCGCCGCGTGGACTATGCGCTGGGCTACATCGGGCTCGGGATGTTCGACGCGGCGTTGACGGAGCTGGACGGCATCGCGGCGGAGGAGCAGGGGCTGCCGCCGGTGCGGTCGACGCGGGTGGACTATCATTTGGCGGCGAAGCAATGGAAGCGGGCGGTGGTGGTGGCGGGTGAGTTGGCGCGGGCGCATCCGGAGGTGGAGAACGCCTGGATCGGGTGGGCCTATGCGCTGCGGGAACTGCAGCGGATCGAGGAGGCGAGGGCGGTGTTGGTGGCGGCGGAGTCGCACCACGGTCAGACGAGCGCCGTGCTGCACTACAATCTGGCGTGTTATGACTCGCTGCTCGGGGCGCTGGGGAGTGCGAAGCGGCGGCTGGCGCGGGCGTGCCGGATGGATCCGCAGTTTAAAGCGGCGGGGCGGGAGGACCCGGATTTGGTTGCGCTGCGGGCGGCGGAGATGGGGGAGTGAATTGCGCGGGCGGGCGCACGGGGCCGTAGCTGGCGACGACGGGAAGGTCCGCGGGGGCGAGGTCGAGCGCGAGGAGGTCGGCGGGCCTCACCCAACGGAGCGCGAGGTGTTCATGCGGGTGCGGGGCAGGGCTGGCGGGAGCGAGGCGGCAGACAAACGGGAACAGTTCGATCCGCCGGTCGCCGTAGTCGTGGACGACGGGGGGGAGGGCGCGGACGATGTAGGCGTCGCAGCCGAGTTCCTCGTGGAGTTCGCGGCGCAGTGCGGACTCCGGCGACTCGCCGGACTCGAGCTTGCCGCCGGGGAATTCCCATTTGAGGGCGAGGTGTTTGTGCGCGGGGCGTTGGGCGACGAGGACGCGGCCGGCGGCGTCTTCGATGACGGCACAGGCGACGGGTAGGGGAGATTTGATCACCACAGTGCCGACGAAATAGGGGCGGAGTGGAGGGCACAATCCCGGGCGAGGGGGTTGGTGGCGATTTCCGCCGCCGGCGGGGGGGCGGCGGGGCCGGGATCCTTCCGGGAAGCTGGCCGGAACCTTGCGGGACGGTTCGGGGACGATTCGAGGACGATTCGAGGACGGTTCGAGGGCGTTTTGGCGGCGGAAGCGCGGTCAGGCTGCGCCGGTGAACCGGGCGAGGGGGGCGAGCCGGCACATCGGCGGTTGAAAACCGCCGCTCCGTTGCGGGAGTTCGTCGATTTCGCGGCGGGCGCGGGCGGTGGGGACGGGAGCCTGGTCCTGGCGGGATCCTTCCGGGATCCTTCCGGGAAGCTGGCCGGAACCTTGCGGGAC
>JBIKOK010000311.1:0-6691 GCA_044358025.1 Opitutaceae bacterium | reverse complement strand
CCCCCGCTCACGAAAACCCGCCGGCCGTCGGTCACCGCCGTCACCACCGTTTCGTCAGTCGAGCCCTCGATCTCCCACAGTTTCTTCCCGGTCAGCGGATCAAAGCTGGCGACCACTCCGCAGCCGCCGAGCACGGCCTGCGTGCGGCCCGCGATTTTCACCACCGCCGGCGAGGCATAGTTCGCGACCTTGGGCCGGTCCTGCTGCCAGAGAATTTTGCCCGTGCGTTTGTCGAGCCCGACGAGTTTGCCGCCGCCTTTGTGGTCGGCCGCCACCAGCACCACCGATTCGTGCACGACGGGCGACGAGCCGAAGCCCTGGTGCGGCACGTAGTCGGACACGCGCTGCTGCCAGAGAATTTTCCCGGCCGGGTCGAGCGCCGTCGCATGAATCGCCTTGTCGTGCAGAAAATTCACATACAGCCGCTCGCCGTCCCACGTCACCGAGCCCGAGGCCTGCGACGTGTTGCGATGTCCGATGGTGTCGAGCGGCCCGCGGTGGACGACCGTCTCCCATTGTGGCTGCCCGCTGGCCCGGTCGAAACAGAGCACAAATTGCTCCTGCTTGGCCTCGTCGGCGCTGGTCAGGTAAACGTGCTGGCCCACCACAATGGGCGTGCTGTGCCCTCGCCCGCGGATCGGCGCCCGCCAGACGACGTTTTCCGTTTCGCTCCATTTCACCGGCACCGTCTGGCCGGCCGCCGCGTGGCCGTCGGCGGTGGGGCCGCGCCACACCGGCCAGTCCGCCCCGGGCGCGGCTTGGGCGGCTAAAACGCCGAAAAGAAACGAGACCGAGAGGAGAGCGGGATAAATTTTCATGGGGCGGGGGCGGTGCGGTGCAGGAGTTGGCCGAATCACGGGCCCACGGCAAGCGCGCGCCGCGCGGTCCATCGGTCGAATTCTCTTTGACCGCGAATCCTCCGCCGCCTGTGCTTCGACCCGCGTCTCGCCGCCGGGCCGCGCTCCACCCCTCGACCCCATGAATGCACTTCCCCGCCTCACCTTTCTTTCCCTGCTCGCCACCGCAAGCGTGGTCGTCAACGCGCGGGCCCAGGAATGGACGCGCTTCCGCGGCCCCAACGGCACCGGCATCAGCGTCACCCCGGGCGTGCCGGCGGTGTGGACCGAAAAAGAGTTTGCCTGGCGCGTACCGATCGCCGGCGAGAGCCACTCGCAGCCGGTCATTTGGGGCGAACGGATGTTCCTGTTGACCGCGACGGATTTCGGCAAAGAACGCGCGCTCGTATGCGTGCGCAAGACCGACGGCCACGAGTTGTGGAAGAAAACTTACCCGCTCCCCATGCCGCGTCTCGGCAACAAAAATACCGGCTACGCCAACACGTCCCCGGTCGTGGACGCCGAACGCGTCGTCGCCTGTTTCGTATCGAACGACCACTTTTGGGTGCGGGCCTTTGACCACGCCGGCCGGGAACTCTGGAGCCGCGATCTGGGGACTTTCGTCGCCCAGCACGGCCACGGCGCCTCGCCCATGATTTACGGGGGCAACGTCATCGTGACCAACGACCAGGATGGCGTAAGCTCCGTCGTCGCGCTGGACCTCAAGACCGGCGCGGTGGCGTGGAATTCCCCGCGGGGCGCCGGCCGCAACGCCAATATCGCCACCGCCTACTGCACCCCCATCACCCACACCCGCGCCGACGGCTCCGTCGAACTCCTGCTCACGAGCCAGTCGCATGGCGTCTCCAGCCTCGATCCCCAGACCGGCACCCTCAACTGGGAGGCGCCCGTGTTCACCAAGCGCATGGTCGCCTCCGCCGTTGTCGCCGGCGATCTGGTGATCGGCAGCTGCGGCCAGGGCGGCGGCGCCGGCAATTACCTGTCCGCCATCAAACTCGGCGGCACCGGTGACGTCAGCAAAACCCACGTCGCCTACCAACTCACCAAGGCCACCCCCTACGTCCCCACCCCCCTCTACCTCGACGGGCGGCTCTATCTCATCAGTGACGCCGGCATCGCCACGGCCCTCGACGCGGCGACCGGCCGCGAACTCTGGACCGCCCGGTTGCGCGCCGAGTTCTTCAGTTCGCCCGTCCTGATCGGCGGAAAAATTTACTGCGCCTCCACCAAGGGCGAAATGATCGTCCTCGCCACCGGCGACACGTTTCAGGAACTCGGGCGCAGCCCCCTCGGCGAAGGCACCCACAGCACCCCCTGCGTCGACGGCGGCCGGCTCTACGTAAAAACCTTCACTCACCTCGTCTGCATCGCCGCCCCATGATCCTCTCCCGACTCACCCTCTGCAGCTTCGCCGCCCTCGCCGCCGCTGTCCTCCGCGCCGACGACTGGCCGATGCTCGGCGGCCGGCCGGACCGCAACATGGTCTCGCGCGAGACCGGTCTGCCTCTCGACTGGAGCGCCGGCGGAAAGATCCCCCGGAAAAACCTCAAGTGGTCCGCTCCCCTCGGGAAAGTCACCTTCGGCGCCCCCGTCATCAGCGGCGGCCGCGTCTTCATCGGCACCGACAACGACGCGAAGGACCACACCGAGCACCGCGGCGTGTTGAAATGTTTCGCCGAGAACGACGGCCGTCTCCTCTGGGCGGTCACCCACGAAAAACTCCGCAATCCCGCCGAGGACGACGGCACCATCGGCATCACCTCCACCCCGTGTGTCGCCGGCGACTTCGTCTATTACGTGAGCAACCGCGCCGAGCTCGTCTGCCGCGCCGTGCAGGACGGCCGCGAAGTGTGGCTGATCGACCTGCGCGCCACCCTCGGCGTCCTCCCCAATCAGGCCTCCTCTTCGTCGCCCCTCATCGTCGGCGGACTGCTCTTTGTCGTCACGGGCAACTCGGCGGACTACAAGACCGGCAAGGTCAAGAACCCCGCCGCGCCGAGCTTCCTCGCCGTGGACGCGAAGACCGGCCGCATCGTCTGGCAGGACAACTCCCCCGGCAGCCGCATCCTGACCGGCCAGTGGGGCTCACCCGGATACGGCGTCGTCGCCGGCGTGCCGCAGGTGGCGTTTCCGGCCGGCGACGGCTGGCTCTACTCGTTCGAACCCGCCACGGGCAAACTCCTCTGGAAATTCAACGGCAAAGCCCACGAAAAACCGTCGGCCACGGGCGAGCCGGAGACCGTCTTCCAGTTCCTCGCCGCCCCGGTCTTCGTCGGCGACCGCGTGTTGGCCGCGATCGGCGAGCCCGAGGCCGGCTCCGGCCCCGGCGCCCTCCGCTGCCTCGACGCGCGCCAACGCGGCGACGTCACGAAAACCGCCGAGCTCTGGCGCCTCTCCGGCGAAGACTTCAACGACAGCATCTCGATGCCCGCCGTGCATGACGGCCTGGTGTACGCCGCCGACACCCCCGGTTACCTCCACTGCCTCGACGCCGCGACCGGGAAAAAACTCTGGCTGCACGACCTGAAAGCCAACATCTGGGGCTCGCCGCTCGTCGCCGACGGCAAGGTCTATGTCCAGAGCTCCGAAGGCGCGGTCTTCGTGTTCGCCGCCGGCCGGGAGAAGAAAATTCTCGCGACCAACAGCGCCCTCCCCGAGCTCCAGCACGGCACGCCCGTCGCCGCCAACGGCACCCTCTACATCACCGGACAGACCCAGCTCTTCGCGCTCGCCGTGGAAAAATAGCCGCCCCGCCGCGGCCGCCCGCCGACGCTCCCATGAAATTCCCCCTGTCCTCCGTCCTCGGCCTGCTCGTCTCCACCGTCGCGCTCGGCGCCGCGGACCCGCCCGCCCGGACGGGCCGGAAATTTCCCGACCCCGCCCCGCCCGTCGTCACCCCGCGGCGCGAGGTGCCCGCCCCCGCCGCGCAGGACCACCCCGACGTAACCTTTCATGCCGCGCCCAAGCCGCTCCCCGCGCGCGCCACCACCTCGGACTGGCCGTCCTTCCTCGGCCCGACGCACAATATGGTTTCGCCCGAGACGGCGTTGCTCAAGGAGTTCCCCAAGGACGGCCTTCGCCCCGTCTGGGAAATCAAGAAGGGCGAGGGTTTCGCCGCCCCCGCCATCGCGGACAACCGGCTCGTGCTGTTTCACCGCGTCGGCGACAACGAGGTCGTCGACTGCCTGCGCCCCGCCGACGGCCAGCGCCTCTGGCAGGTCGCCTATCCGAGCGCCTACCGCGACCGCTACGGCTTCAATTCGGGGCCGCGCGCCAGCCCCGTCATCGCCGCCGGCCGCGTCTTCACCTTCGGCGCCGAAGGCCGGCTCCACTGTATCGATTTGGCCACCGGCCAGGTGCTCTGGCGCCGTGAACTCCTCGCCGAGTTCGGCCTCAAGCAGGATTTTTTCGGCGTCGCCTCCACCCCGCTCGTCGAAGGCGACCTGCTCATTATCAATCTCGGCGTGCCCGGCGGCCCCTGCGTCGCCGCCTTCGACATCCGCACCGGCCAACTCGCCTGGGGCGCCGGCACCACCTGGGGCCCGAGCTACGCCTCCCCCGTCCCGGCGACCATCCACGGCCGGCGGCGCGTCTTCGTGTTTGCCGGCGGCGAAAGCAAACCGCCGACCGGCGGTCTGCTGTGCCTCGATCCCGTCACCGGTCAGGTGGACTTCACGTTCCCCTGGCGCGGCACCCGCTACGAGTCCGTCAACGCCGCCTCGCCCGTCGTCGTCGCTCACCAGGTCTTCATCGCCGAGTGCTACGGCGCGGGCGGCGCACTCCTGGACCTGCTGGCGGACGGCACCGCTCGCCCGGCGTGGACGAATCCCACCTTCGGCATGCACTTCATGTCAGCGATCCACCAGGACGGCTTCCTCTACGGCGTCCACGGCCACGGCCCCAACAACGCGGACCTCGTCTGCGTGGAATTGAAGACTGGGCGTGAACGCTGGCGCGCTCAACCCACCTGGCAGGAAAAAGTCGAGTCGGCCCGCGGCCCCCGCGACCTCACCGTCGGCACGTTTCGCTCCTCGCTCCTGCACGTCGACGGCCGCGCCCTGTGTCTCGGCGAATTCGGCCACCTGCTCTGGCTCGACCTGTCGCCCGACGGCTACCGCGAACAGTCCCGCACCTGGCTGTTCGCCGCCACAGAAACGTGGACGCCTCCCGTGCTCTCCCACGGCTTGCTCTACATCTGCCAAAACACCCGCGGCTCCCTCCGCAACGAGCCCACCCGCCTCCTGTGCTACGATCTCCGCGCCGCCGATTGAGGCCGCCCCGGCGCCCTGCTCCCCCTCATCGTCCAGCCATGCACGCTCGCTCTCACCCGCTCGTCCTCGCCGCCGCACTCCTCGCCGCCACCCTGTCCGTTTCCGCCGCCTCGTGGCCCCAATACCGCGGACCGAACGCCAGCGGGCTCGACGCCTCCGCGCCGCTCCCCACGACGTGGAACATCGCGACCGGCGAAAACATCCGCTGGCAAACCCCGATCCCCGGCCTGGCCCACGCTTCGCCCATCGTGGCGGGCGACCGCCTCTACGTCACGACCGCGATCAGCGCCGCCGGCGCGGTTGATCTGAAGGTCGGACTCTACGGCGACATCGGCGCGGCCAAAGACAACGCCTCCCACCAGTGGCGCCTCCTCGCCCTCGACCGGGCCACCGGAAAAATCCTCTGGAACCGTCTCGGCCACGAGGGCGTGCCAAAATCCGTCCGCCACACCAAGGCCACGCACTGCAACTCCACCCCCGCCACCGACGGCTCGCGCATCGTCGCCATCTTCGGCAGCGAGGGCCTGTTTTGTTTCGACGCCACCGACGGCCGCCTCCTCTGGAAAAAAGACCTCGGGCCGATGGATTCCGGCTACTTCGCGATGCCGACCGCCCAATGGGGTTACGCCGCCTCGCCGATTATCCACGAAGGAAAAGTGATCGTCCAATGCGACGTCCAGCAGGGCTCCTACCTCGCCGTCTTCGACCTCGCGGACGGTCGCGAAGTCTGGCGCACCGCGCGGACCGACGTCCCGACGTGGAGCACCCCCGCCATCGTCACCGCCGGCGGTCGCACCCAGATCGCCGTCAACGGCTGGCACCACGCCGGCGGCTATGATTTCGCCACCGGCCAGGAGCTCTGGAAACTCGACGGCGGCGGCGACATTCCCGTGCCGACCCCGCTCGCCGCCGGCGACCTCATCTATTTCACCAGCGCCCACGGGCGCAGCGCCCCGATGCGCGCCATCCGCGCCGACGCCCGCGGCGACATCACGCCCGACAACGCCGACTGGAAACACCCGTCCATCGCCTGGAACCACGACCGCCGCGGCAACTACATGCAGACCCCGATCCTCGTCGGCGGCCTGCTCTACGGCTGCCGCGACAACGCGACGCTCACCTGCTTCGATGCGCAAACCGGCGAGGTGCGCTACAGCGAACGCCTCACCGCGAATGCGTCGGAGGGCGTGACCGCGTCGCCCGTATCCGACGGCCGGCACCTTTTCTTCACGAGCGAACTGGGCAACGTCTTCGTCGTGCCCGCCACGGACAAATTCTCCCTCGCCGCAAAAAACGCCCTCGACGAAACCTGCCTCGCGACCCCCGCGCTGGCCGACGGCGCGCTGTTTTTCCGCACCCGCGACCAACTCATCGCCGTCGGCGCCCGCCGCTGACCCGCCCGGCCCCGGAAACAAACCCGCGGCCGGCCTGCGAAAAAACTGGACGCCTCCTTGCACCTTCGGGCAGGGGTTAAGCGTCTTTGCGGCCTCCGCGAAGCCCGTCTGCCCCCAACCTCCCCTCTCCTTCCCTTCACCATGTTGTTTCACTCCTGCCGCCGGCCCG
>JBIKOK010000007.1:0-71036 GCA_044358025.1 Opitutaceae bacterium | reverse complement strand
GCCGACGAGGTGCTCGAGTGGGCGAACGACGGCAAGACGCTGCCGGAGGCTTTCCGGCACGTGATGACGGTGTCACCGGAAGAGCGTTACGTGGAACGTTACGGGGCGAAGCGCCGGCTCCCCGCCGAGACCAAGGCGGTCAACCGGCAGCCGATGATCGCCAAGATCGTGCGGCCGGTGTTTCCGCGGGCGCTCCGGCTGACCCGCACCTCGGGGCAAGTGGTGGTGGATTTCATCGTCGATACGACGGGGCGGGTGCGGAATCCGGTGGCCGTGCGCAGCACGCACGAGGCGTTTTCCGGCCACGCCGTTCTGGCGGTGCGGCAGTGGGTGTTTGAGCCGGGCCTGCGCAACGGCCAGTTGGTGAACACGCACATGCAGGTGCCGGTGCTGTTCCAGTTTTCGGAAGTTGAGGACGCGGGGCCGCGCAAGTCGAGCCGAGTCCCGGCCGTGGGTCCGACGGTGGCGCCGAACCCATGAGGTCGGTGCACCACGGCCGATGAGCGGAGCCGGCGGCGGTTGCCCACGCCCCGCCCGGCCCCGGCCTACACCCGCCAGCTTTGGAGGATGCGGATGTAGTTGGCGCGCTCGTGGGCGGCGGGGTCGGGGCAGCGCCTCAGGTTCATGGCACCGCGGAATTCCTCGACCGACACGTAGCCGCGTTCGGTCATCCACGTGCGGAGGCCGTTGAGCAGGACGGTCAGGAAGGCGGGTCCGTGTTTGAGGAGCGCGGAGACGACCTGGATGCCGTGGGCGCCCGCGAGGATGGCCTTGATGGCATCCTCCGCAGTGTGGACGCCGCCGCTGCAGGCAAGCGACGATCTCGCGTGCGGCGAAATGATCGAGAGCCAGCGCAGGCGCAGCAGGAGCTCGGAGGAGTCGGAAAGTTTCAGATGGGGGACGACCTCCAGATCCTCGATGTTGAAGTCGGGCTGATAAAAACGGTTGAAGAGCACGAGCCCGGCGGCGCCGCTGTGCTCGAGGGCCAGCGCGAAGTTGGTCATCGTCGTGTGGAAGGGGGACAGCTTCACGGCGACGGGGATTTTTACGGAGGAGACGACGGTGCGCACGATGTGCAGCATCTCGACCTCGACCTGGTCGGCGTCGAGTTCGGGCGAAGTGGCGAGCTGGTAGAGGTTGAGTTCGATGGCGTCCGCGCCGGAGTCCTCGAACTGCTGGGCGCAGCCGACCCAGGAGCCGAGTTCGTGGCCGTTGAGCGAGGCGATGACGGGGATGCGGAGGAGTTTTTTGAGGCTCTTGATGCGGCGCAGATACTGGTCGGGGCCGAGCTGGTATTCCTCGTAGCGCGGGAAATAGGAGGCGGCTTCGGAGAAGCTCTCGCCGGGAGTTTCGGTGTGGTGGACGAGGGCGCGCTGCTCGAGTTCGAACTGTTCCGCGAAGAGCGAACGCAGGACGATGGCGGAGGCGCCGGCCTCTTCGAGCGCGGCGCACGACGTGAGGTTGTCGCTGAAAGGCGACGCGCCGACGATGAAGGGATTGCGCAGCTCAAGGCCGAGGTAGCGGGTGGTGAGGTTGGGGATCATGGCGTGGCGGAGGAGATCACGATCTCGGGTCGGGAGACCCGTGCCCCAGGGGAGCGGGTGGGGAGGTGGGGGATCATGGTGTGGCAGGTTTGGAGGCGGGAGCTTTGTCGACGGCGGCGGGCGCGGCGTGGGCGGCGGGGGGCGCGGCGAGCGACTCGTAGAAGGCGAAGCGGCGGCGCACATCGGCCTGCGCCAGGACGGCGAGTTCGTCGGCGCGGTCGGGATTGACGTTTTTCAGGATGCCGAAGCGCGTCTCGTTGGCGGTGAAGCGGTCGAGGGCGATCTTGGGCGGTCCGGAATCGAGGCGGAGCGGATTCTGGCCGGCGTCGGCGAGCTTCGGGTCGCGGCGGAAGAGCGGCCAGTAGCCGGAGTCGACGGCGAGTTTTTGTTGTTCCGCGCCGAGGTGGAGCGGGAAGCCGTGGGCGATGCACGGGCTGTAGGCGATGATGAGCGACGGGCCCGGGTGGGCCTCGGCTTCGCGGAAGGCGAGGAGCGTCTGGGAATCCTTCGCGCCCATGGCGACGCGGGCGACATAAACGTGGCCGTATTGCATGGCCATCAGGGCGAGGTCCTTTTTCGCGATGGGCTTGCCGCCGGAAGCGAATTTCGCGACCGCGCCCATGGGCGTGGACTTGGACGACTGGCCGCCCGTGTTGGAGTAGACCTCGGTGTCGAGGACGAGAATCTTGACGTTGGCGCCGGTGGAGAGCACGTGGTCGAGGCCGCCGTAGCCGATGTCATAGGCCCAGCCGTCGCCGCCGATGATCCAGACGGATTTGTTGACGAGGTGATCGACGAGCGGGGCGAGCCGGGCCGCGACGGGATTGTCGGGGAGGAGGGCGAGCTTCTTCACGAGCACCGTGACGAGGTGGCGCTGGAGGGCGATCCCGGTCTCGGAGGTCTGATCGCCGGCGAGCATTTCCTCGACGAAGGTTTCGCCGAGTTGCGGGGCGAGACGTTGGAGGAGACTGCGGGCCGCGGAGGCGTGGCGGTCGGTGGCGAGGCGCATGCCGAGACCGAACTCGGCGTTGTCCTCAAAGAGCGAGTTGGCCCACGCGGGGCCGCGGCCGGCGCTGTTCTGGCAATAGGGTGTCGTCGGCAGGTTGCCGCCGTAGATGGAGGAACAGCCGGTGGCGTTGGCCATGAGGAGGCGGTCGCCGACGAGCTGCGTCAGGAGTTTCAGATACGGCGTCTCGCCGCAGCCGGCGCAGGCGCCGGAGAACTCGATGAGGGGGCGCATGAACTGCGAGGCCTTGAGCTCGTTGGTCTTGAGCGTGGTGCGGTCCGGATCGGGCAGGGCGAGGAAGAAGTCCCAGTTCGCGCGCTCGGCGGCGAGCCGGGGGGCCTGCGGCACCATGTCGATGGCCTTGTGGCGGGGATTGGTCTTGTCCTTCGCGGGGCAGACCTGGACGCAGAGGGAGCAGCCGGTGCAATCCTCGGGCGCGACCTGGAGCAGGTAGCGCTGGTGCGGAAAATCGTTCGAGCGGAAAGGCGTCGACTTGAGGTCGGCCGGTGCGCCCGCGAGGGCGGCGGGTTCGCAGAATTTGGCGCGGATGGCGGCGTGCGGGCAGATGAGCACGCACTTGTTGCATTGGATACAGACCGCGGGATCCCACGACGGAATCTCCAGCGCGATGTTCCGTTTCTCGAAGCGGCTCGTGGCGGTGGGCCAGCAGCCGTCGGCGGGCAGGGCGCTGACGGGGAGCAGATCGCCCTCGCCGGCGAGGAGGCGCGCGGTGATGCGTTGCACGAAGTCGGGCGCCCCGACGAAGCGGGGCGGGAGCGGGACCAGGGGCGTCGCGTCGACGGCGGCGGCGAGTTCGGGCGAAATCGGCGTCAACTCGTGGAGTCCGGCGAGGGCGGCGTCGACGGCGGCGTAGTTCATGGCGACGATGGACTCGCCCTTCTTGCCGTAGGTTTTCTTGATCGTGGCCTTGATCTGGTAAATGGCTTCCTCGCGGGGGAGGACGCCGGAGAGGGCGAAGAAACAGGTCTGGAGGACGGTGTTGGTGCGGCGGCCCATGCCGGCGGTCTGCGAAACCTGGGTGGCGTCGATGACGAAGACGCGGAGTTTTTTGGCGAGGAGGGTGCGCTGCCAGTCGAGGGGAAGTTTGCGCCAGGTTTCTGCGAGGGAGTGGGGCGAGTTGAGCAGCACGGTGGCGCCGACACGGGCAAAGCCGAGCACGTCGGTCTGGCCGACGAAGGCGAACTGGCTGCAGGCCACGAAGTCGGCCTTGCGGATGAGATACGGGGCGTGGATGGGGCGCGGGCCGAAGCGGAGGTGCGAGGTTGTCATCGAGCCCGATTTCTTCGAGTCGTAGACGAAATAGCCCTGGGCGTAGAGGGGGGTCTGTTCGCCGATGATTTTGATGGAATTTTTGTTCGCCCCCACGGTGCCGTCGGCGCCGAGGCCGATGAACACGCAGCGGCGGACGTCGTCGGCCTCCAGATCGAAATCGGCGTCGTAGTCGAGGGAGGAGCCGGTGACGTCGTCGTTGATCCCGATGGTGAAGCGGTGGCGGGGTTCCCAGTGGATGAGGTCGGCGAAGAGGGCGCGGACCATGCCCGGGGTGAATTCCTTCGAGCCGAGGCCGTAGCGGCCGCCGACGACGCGGGTGGAGCCGGCGAGGGGGGAGCGGCCCGCGGCGAGGGCGGCGATGACGTTGAGGAACAGGGGCTCGCCGAGGGAGCCGGGCTCCTTGGTGCGGTCGAGGACGGAGAGGGCCTTGGTGGATTTCGGGAGCGCGGCGATGAACGATTTGACGTGGAACGGATGGAAGAGGCGCACCGCGATGACGCCGACTTTTTCGCCGTGGGCGACGAGCCAGTCGACGGTCTCGCTGACGGTTTCGAGGCCGCTGCCCATGATGACGACGACGCGGTCGGCCTCGGGGTGGCCGTGGTAGTCGAAGAGGTGATATTTGCGGCCGGTGAGGGCCGCGAACCGGTCCATGGTGGACTGGACGACGGCGGGCACGTCGTCGTAATAGCGGTTCCCGGACTCGCGGCCCTGGAAGTAAACGTCGGGGTTTTGCGCGGTGCCGCGGATCGTGGGGCGGTCCGGCGTGAGGGCGCGGGCGCGGAAGGCGGTGATGTCGCCTTCGTCGACCATGGCGCGGAGGTCGCTGTCGCTGAGGGTAATGATTTTCTGGATTTCGTGGGAGGTGCGGAAGCCGTCGAAGAAGTGGATGAAGGGCAGGCTCGCGCGGAGAGAGGCGACGTGGGAAATGAGGGCGAAATCGTGGGCCTCCTGAACGGATTGGGAGGCGAGGAGCACGCAGCCGGTGGCGCGGCAGGCCATGACGTCGGCGTGGTCGCCGAAGATGGAGAGGCCCTGGGCGGCAAGGGCGCGGGCGCTCACGTGCAACGTGAGGGGCATGAGTTCGCCGGCGATCTTGTAGAGGTTGGGAATCATCAGCAGGAGACCCTGCGAAGCGGTGAACGTCGTGGTGAGCGCACCGGTGAGGAGCGAGCCGTGCACGGCTCCGGCGGCGCCGCCCTCGGACTGCATTTCAACGACGCGCGGGACTTCGCCCCAGAGGTTGGGTTTGCCGGCGGCGGACCATTCGTCACAGGACTCGGCCATGGCCGAAGACGGGGTGATGGGGTAGATCGCGATGACCTCGTTGAGGCGATAGGCGACGGAGGCCACGGCCTCGTTGGCGTCGAGGGTGACGAAGGTGGGAGCGGACGTGGGGGAGCTCATGAAGGAGGGGCCGGAATGGCCTTATGGGGCCCATCATGGCCGATTTCGCCGCGAGTGACTGTGCATGGGTTGGCATTCGCCGCGCACGATTTGCGGAAGCGCGGGGCGACGCGCGCGGGGTGGCGGAACGGGCGTGAGGACGCAGCCGAAGCGCGGAACGAACGGGAGCGGCGCGCGGGCGAACGCGCCGGTGATTCGAGCGGTGGGGCGGCGGACTACTTGACGAGCGCCCGGCGCAGAGCACGCGCTTCGGCGAGCAGGGTGCGGGCGGCTGCGAGCGCTTCGGCGGAGGCGGCCGGCGGGTGCGCGGGGGCGGGCGGGCCGGGCGAAACCGTCTGGTCGTGACGGTGGTCTTCGGGGTCGCCGAGGCCGGCGGCGCGGAAACGGCGGAGGCGGTCGAGGATCAGGTCGCGGATTTCGGCCGCGTTATCGACGCTGTGAAATTCGGCGAGATGGAGCGATGTCTGCTTGCCTTCGTGGGCGTCGCCACCACCGCCGGCGGTCTGCACGCGCACGTCCGCCAGGCCGAGCAGGCGCTGGACGGGGTTTTGCGAGACGGTGACCTGTTGAAGATTGGCGAAGCTCATGGTGAGCTCCTGCACGCGCCAGACGCCGGTGCGAATCCGGAGGCTGCGGTCGGTGACGACATACCAGCGCATCTCGTAGTCGAGGCGGCGGATGGCGTAGGTGAGCGGAATCTGGACGAGGTAGAGCAGAATGCCGCCGATCTTGAACAACCCGAGCAGCGGAAAGCCCCACCAGGGCAGGAGCAGCGCGAGGTGGACGAGCACGGCGCGGAATTCCGCCCAGCTGCCGACGCGGACTTTCTGGCGCGGAGCTTTTCCGGTCGGAGGCGTCGGCGGGGTGGTGACGGGCGACGCGCCCGCGGTGGGCGAAGGGGCGGACGGCGGCGGCGGGAGCGCGCGGGCGGCGCGCTGGGTGCGGACGGCGTCCTCCACCTGCACGAGCATGACGGTCCAGAAGATGATGCCGGCGAGCGCAAGGGCCTGCGGGCCGGCCCAGCCGAGGAGGCGCAGGGTGAGGTCGTGTTTGCCGGCGCGGAAGACGCGGAGGGATGCCGGATCGCCGGCGGGCGGGTGGGGCTCCGGCGGGACTTTCAGCCAGTGCAGAATGAGCGAGCGAAAACGCGGATACATGGTGGCGGCGGGGTTCACCCGGAACCGCGGCGGGCGAGTTCCTCGCGCAGCGCGCGCAGTTCGTCGGCGGTTTCCCGCAGGGCGGCGGCGAGTTCGCGCGCGGCGTCGGCGCCGGTGGCCGGCGGCGAGGCCGGGGCGGTGGGCGCCGGAGGGGCCTGGTCTTTGACGCCGCGCATCTTCGAGTAGAGGAAATCGCGCACCGCTTCGCCGTCCGGCAAGCCTTCGAGGGTGAGTTCGGCGGCCGCGCTGCCGCTGGCGGTTTGGACGAGGACTTTCGCGAGGCCGAGCCAGCGTTCGACGACGTTGGAGCGGAGGTGGATGTCCTGGATGCGCGCGTAGTGCACGATGATCTCGCGCCGGAAGAGGAGGCCCCAGCTCATCGAGATCCCCTCGGGGGTGAACTGGTAGCGCAGGGTGTGGTAGCGAAACCACCGCGGGAGAATCAGGAAGGGCAGGGCGGGGGGGAACGCGAGGAGCGTCAGCCAGGAGTAGGTCCAGAGGCGCGGATGCGGGCGCTCGAGGGCGAAAATCGCGTCGTCGTCAGGGGGCGTTTTCACGAAGGGAAGCGTGGGCGACTTCCCTGCGCGGCGGCAAGTGAACACGAGCCCGCCCGGCGAACGACGGACGCCGACGGCGGCACCGTGTTCGACGGGTGGGCGGCAATCCGGCGGCTCAGTGGCCGTTCGTCACCTCGTGTTGGGCTTTGACGCCGGCCATCATCAGGCGGTCTGTCCACGCGAGGGCGATGGCGGAGAAAACAAAGACGATGTGGATAATGACCTGCCACATGACGCCGTCGTTGTTCACCGTGGGGGCGGTTTGCACCATGATGAACGTTTTCAAGAGGTGGATCGACGAGATGCTGATGAGGGCGGTGGCGAGCTTCACCTTGAGCATGCCGGCGTTGACGTGGCTGAGCCACTCGGGCTGGTCGGCGTGATCGTCGAGGTGAAGGCGGGAGACGAAAGTCTCGTAGCCGCCGATGATGACCATGATGAGGAGATTCGCGATCATGACGACGTCGATGAGGCCGAGGACGTTGAGCATGATAAACGTGCTCAGATCGGGGACGGTCGAGCCGGCGGGCACCTGACCGGAGAAGGCGCTGTGCAAGAGGTGCCACAGTTCGATGAAGAACTGATAGACGTAGATGCCCTGGGCGACGATCAGGCCGACGTAGAGCGGGGCTTGGAGCCAGCGGCTGGCGAAGATGGATTTTTCGAGGAGGGACTCGAGACGGGAGTCTTTGTGGGACATGGTGGAAGAAGGAGGTGAAACGGAGACGAGGCGGCACCGATCGCACGGGCGAGGGATGGCGGAGAGAGGCGGTTTGATCCCGCGCCGGCAAGGAAAAGCCGCGCCGGTCAGGCGGCCGTGTCGCGACGCGATTCCGGAGCGGTGGACGCGCTCAGACCGCGCCGATGGCTTCGTCGAGGACGGCGAGGAGAAAGTCGCCGTCGGCCGGCGTGATGGTCATCGGCGGGGCGAAGCGGATGGTCTGGCCCCAGAGGCCGCCCTTGCCGAGAAGGAGGCCGAGTTCGCGGGCGTTTTCGAGCGCCTGCGCGCACTCTTCGCGGCCCGGCGCTTTGGTGGTCCGGTCCTTGACGAACTCGATGCCGAGCATGAGGCCTTTGCCGCGGACGTCGCCGATGACCTTGTGTTTGGCCTTCAGTTTTTCGAGTCCCGCCAGGATAGAGGCGCCGAGCTTGAGGCAGTTTTCCTGGGTTTTTTCCTGCTCGATGACCTCGAGCACGGCCGTGCCGATCGCGCTGACGACGGGGTTGCCGCCGAAGGTGTTGAAGTGGACTTTCTGCGCCATCACGGCGGCGATTTTCGGCGTGGTGACGACCGCGGCGAGCGGGGCGCCGTTGCCGATGCCCTTGGCGAGGGTGACGATGTCAGGGATGACGCCCTGCGTCTCGAAGCCCCAGAAATGGGTCCCGGTGCGGCCGAAGCCGGTCTGCACCTCGTCGGCGATGCAGACGCCGCCGGCGGCGCGCACGTGTTCGTAGGCGTGCTTGAGATAGCCCGAGGGGAACTCGACGAAGCCGCCGACGCCCTGGATGGATTCGGCGAAGAACGCGGCGACTTTGCCGGGCGTGGCGTAGTTGATGAGGTCCTTGACGTCGTCGGCATATTTGACGCCGGCCTCGGCGTCGTCGTAGCCGAAGTGTCCGCGGTAAGGATACGGGGCGACGGCGTGGTGGACGCCGAAGGAATGGGGCGTATTGAATTTCCAGTTGCTGTGGGCGGTGAGGCCCATGCCGGAGGAGTTGCCGCCATGGTAGGCGTTGCGGAGGGCGATGGCGTCGTAGTTGCCCGTGTAGAGCCGGGCCATGAGGAGGGCGAGGTCGTTGGCCTCGGAGCCGGAGTTGACGAAGTAGCAGACCTTGAGGTCGCCGGGGAATTTGGCGGCGAGTTTCTCGGCGAAGGCGCCGATGTGGGGGTTGAGGTAAATCGTGGTGGAGTGCTGGAGTGTGGCGTTCTGGGCGTTGATGGCCTTGAGGACGTGGGGGTGGCAGTGGCCGACGCTGACAGTCGCGATGCCGCCGAGGCCGTCGAGGTAGCGTTTGCCAGTGTCGTCCCAGACGTACTGCATTTTGCCCTCCACGATCATGATGGGCTGTTGGTAGTAGAGGAAGAGGCCGGGGTTGAGGAACTGCTTGCGCTGCGCGAGGACCGCGGCGGCGGACGGGCCGGTGTAAGGGGCGGGCGTGTGCGGGGTGGGCGGGAGCGGGATGGATTTCATGAGAGAGGCGGGCCGGGAAGACGTGGGACGGAGTTTTGACCGCGGATTACGCGGATGGCGCGGATAAAGGCAGGGTGGTTTTAAGCGATCCGCGAAATCTGCGTCAGTCGCGGTGAAAGTGTTTCAAGTGTTGGGCGCGAGTGTGCGGCGGACGGGGCAGAGGGCGAAGGAAAAGCCGAAGCCGACGAACCAGGCGCAGGGGTCGAGGCCGAGGAGAAAGGGCGGGGTAGGCGCGCCGGTGAGGGCGTGGATCGTGACGAGGAAGCCGAGGAAGCCGGGGCGGCTGGGGAAGATGCCGGCGACGAGCGCGCGCGAGGGCGGCCAGGCTGATGCCGTTGCGGTCGGGGTATTCGCCGCCGGGATGGTCGAGGCCGAGGACGTCGAGCCAGCGGCGGCGGACGACAATATCGTCGGCGATCATGCGGCCGCCGATGGGGCCGAGGAGCGCGCGGTAACCGACGAGGCACGTGAAAATGTAGCCGGTGGGATCGGCGACGAGTTTCCCCGGCATCATCACGATCCCGATGACGCGGGCGAGGGTGGCGTCGACGCGGATCGAGATTTTTTCGGGGCGAGGTGGGCGAAGTCGTGGGACGGGGAGACGACGTGGGCCGGGGAGACGACGTGGGCCGGGGAGACGACGTGGGCCGCGATGTTCGTCGCGAGGGTCGCAATGCAGAGGGCGAGCCGTGCGACGACGAGGAGGACGGAGTTTTGAACGGCGTGAGGACGTCGGCGGGGGCCCAGACGGTCTGGCCGCAAATGATCGCGGTGGCGGAGGTGACGGCGAAGCCGATGAAGGAGTCGAGCGCCCTCGTGGCGGGGAGGCCGAGAGCGCGGCCGACGGTTGGGGCGCGTGGGGATTTCGCGGGGCGGGAGAAGTCGGGGAAGTTGAGCGAGACGGTGGCCCAGAGCCGATCATGCCGATCAGCGAGGGGAAGAAGAAGGCCTGGAATTGTCCGGCCTTGGGCTGACCGGGGGCGAAGGCGGAGGGCTGGGCGAGGGCCGGACCGAAGCCGCCGGCATGGGCGTGGGCCTTGGGCGCGGGGCAGCACATCGCGATGAGGGTGGCGGTGCCGCCGACGAGTGCGGTCGAGGAGCCGGCGACGCAGGTGTCTTTGGCAAACGTCCCCCGGAACGGGAGGTAGAGGTGGACGGGGGGCGATGAAGCCGGGGAGGATGACCTTGCCGGAGGCATCGATGACCTCGGTGTGGGGGCGGCGCCACCTCGTGGCCGTGGGCGAGCTTTGGGGTGAACGTGGGGACATCGATGCCGGAGGGGCAGGCCTGATGCACGGGGCGTCGAAACAGGCGAGGCAGCGGCAGGCCTCGGCGCGGGCCTCCGACGGACGGAGGGGAGGTCTGATCTCGGCGAAATTGGCGGCCTGGCCCGGGGCGGGGTGCAACGGTGGGAGCGCCCAGGAGGGAAAGTGCGACAAAGCAGGCGGGGTGCGCAGCGGGGGCGCGGGCATTTGCCGACCGTTCGGCGCCGGTATGCGTAGAATTACGAAGGTATTGGGCCGAATGCCGGATTGAGTGTGCGCGGGGGTGATCTAGAACGCGCGGCGCACGTTTTTATGCGAAGGCTAAGTGTCGAAAGTTCCCGTTCACCCCGGCCGCGAATCGCGCGGCGGGCGGTCGCGTGGGCGGCGAGCGGCCGCCTGGGCGGTGGGCGCGAACGAAAGTCCGGACGCGTGTACACGCCGGGCCCATCCGGCCCGCAGCGGACCGTGGCAGAGTTGAAGGAATTGCGCGCACTGACGGGGGACGACCACGGGGCGCAACGGGTGGCGTTTACGCCGCTGGGGGTGACGACGCGGGCGGGGCTGGCGCAAAAATTCGCGGGGCGGCCGGTCGAGACGCGCGCCGATGAGGCGGGGGGATTTTGGGGCGCGCTGCGGGGCGAGAGTCCGCGGGCGCGGCCGATCGGCGGGCACAGGGAGGACTGAGCACCGATGAAACTTGGCGAACCGTATCCGATTTTGGCCCAGCTCACGCACGCGCCGCTGCTCAACGAGATCGGCGTGGTCCTCGCGCTGGTGCTCATGTTGGTCGGGCTTGCGCTGCACCTTTACCTGCCGCGGCATCGCATGGCGGTCGAGGAGCGGATCAAGGACAACAAAATGACGCCGGCGGAGGCGCGGCGGCAGATGCGGTTTTACGCGGTGTGTGCGCCGACGGTGACGCTGCTGGGGGTCGCGCTGGTGATTCTGGTGGCTTACGATTTGGCGCAATAGGGCGCGCCGGGGCCGTGCAGGGCCGGCGCGCGTCAGCGCAAAACGCGCTCGAGGGCGTCGCAGGCGGCGGCGACGCCTGTTTCCGGGCGGAGGCGGGCGCCGAGGGCGGCGGCGATTTCGGCGGGTTGCGGGGAGTCGAGGAGGGCGGCCAGCGCGGAGGCGGCGGAGGCGGCGCCGTAGCGGTGCCGGGCGAGCGTGCGGGCGGCGCCGAGGCGGACCACGCGCGCGGCGTTGTCGAACTGGTCGTGGGCGAATGGCACGACGAGCATGGGGCGACCGGCGCGGAGGGCCTGGCCGGTGGTGCCGATGCCGCCCTGATGGACCACGGCGGCGGCGTGGGGGAAAATCCGACTGTAGGGGAGATAGTCCCACGCGAGCACGGACGGCGGGAGGTCGGGCGGCGGCGGGTTGGGGCCGAGGAGGAGGAGGGCGCGCCGGCCGAGTTGGTGCGCGGCGCGGGCGCTGTGCCGGTAGAAGTCCCCGGCGAGTTGGACGGCGGCGGAGCCGAGCGTGAAGACGATGGGCGGCGGGCCCGCCGCCAGAAACGAAGCCACGGCCGACGGGAGCGGCGGCGCAGCGGCGGAGCCGGTTTCCTCTTCGTCGAAAAAACAGAAACCCGGTTGGAGCGTGTGCGCCGGCCAATCGGGCTGCGGTGGCTGGAGGAGCGGGGCGAAGAGCGCGAGGTTGAGCTGCGGCGAGTATTTGCCCGCGAAGAGCGGCGAGTCGGCCGGGGGCAGGCCGAGCTCGCGGCGGAGTTCGCGGAGGGGCGCCCACCATGAATAGGACGCCCACCGGGCCATCCGGAGGATGATCCGGTTGGCCCGGGGTCCGAGGGCTTGGATGTGGCGGAGGAAAGCCGGGCCGGGGAGCACGACGGGATCGTGGACGGAGAAGAGGGAGATCGGTGCCAGGGCGAAGAACGCCCACGGCAGGCGACGTTGTTCGGCGACGAGCGGGACGGCACAGGCGAGTTCGCTGCCGACGAGCAGATCGGCGCCGGCGGACGCGGCCAGAAGGTCGGTGTGCATGGCGCGGACGCTGGGGTAGACGAGGTCCCGCAGCAGGTATTTCGAGCCGCGTTGACCGTCCATCACGCGCCGGACGAGGTCGGGGTTGGCGAGGGAGAGATCGGGGCGGACCGGGGCGAAGGGGAGGCCCTGCGCGGTGACTTTGGCGCGGTAGGGTTCGCTGGTGGCGATCACGGCCGTATGGCCGCGGCGACGCAGTTCGTGGGCCAGCGCGAGGGCGGGATGGAGGTCGCCGAAGGACCCGAAGGTGGCGAGGACGATGCGGGCCATCGAGGGCGAGCGGCGGCTATTTCAGGCGCACCGGAGTGCCCGGCCGGGCGGCGGTGAGTTGGGCGCCGCGGATGACGGGGACGCCGTTGACGATCACGTCGCTGAAGCCGACGGCGTAGTGGTGTGGGGCCTCGTAGGTTGAGGGATCGTTGACGGTGGCGGGATCGAAGATGACGACATCGGCGATGGCGCCGGGGCGGAGTTCGCCGCGGTCGCGGAGCCGGAAGGTTTTGGCGGGAAGCGACGTCATTTTGCGGACGGCGTCTTCGAGGGTGAGGACCTTTTGGTCGCGCACGTAGCGGCCGAGGACGCGGGCGTTGTTGCCATAGCCGCGCGGGTGGGGGACCGCGTCGTTGAATTTGCGGGGGGCGGCGTCGGACGCGATCATCGTGAGTGGATGCGCGAGAAAGATTTTGAGATCGGCCTCGCTCATGCCGTGGAAGACGCCTTGGGCGCCGCCGCGGGCCTCGATGTCGAGGATGGTTTCGATCTGGTCGTCGAGGGTGTCGGCGCCGCGGAGCAGCTTGGCGGCTTGGGCGATGGTTTTGCCGTTGAGGCGGGGGTCGGCGTTGAAGTTGGCGACCACGGCGTAGGCGTAGTCGCCGCGTTTTCCCTTGGCGATGAAGTCCTTCATGTCGGCGACCATCTTGGATTTCTCGACGGGATCGGCGAGGCGCTCGCGGTAGCGTTGGGCTCCGCCCTCGCGGAAGCGGGCGTCGATGAGATTGGCGCCGATCCCGGTGCTGGAGGCGGTGTAGACGTATTGGTCCTGGGTGAGTGCGAGACCCTCGGCGCGCAGGCTGTCGAGATAGGCGAGGATTTCGGCGGCGCGACCCCAGGCGGTGGGACCGGAGAGTTTGATGTGGGAGACCTCGGCGCGGATTTTTGCCTCGCGGGCGATGGTGACGACTTCGTCGAGGGCCTCGCGGATCTGCGCGTTCTCCTGGCGCATGTGGCTCGCGTAAATGCCGTCGTGCGCGGCGGCGGCTTTCGCGAGGGCGACGATCTCGTCGGTTTTCGCGAAGGTGCCGGGCAAATAGAGGAGGCCGGTGCTGAGGCCGACGGCGCCGTCCTTCATCGCCTGGTCGACGAGGGCGCACATTTTCGCGAGTTCGCCGGCGGTGGGCGGGCGGGCGAAGCTGCCGCCCATGACCTGGCCACGCACGGTGTTGTGGCCGACGAGGGTGGCGACGTTGAGGGCGACTTTGGTTTGGACGATGGCGGCGAAGAATTCGGCGACGTTGAGCTTCGAGCCGCCGCAGTTGCCGGTGATGATCGTGGTCACGCCCATGCGGAGGAAATTTTCGGCGACGGGGAGGTCGGTGATGTCCTCGGAGTGGGTGTGGACGTCGATGAAGCCGGGGGCGACGACGCGGCCGGCGGCGTCGATCTCGGTCGCGGCGGTGGAGCCGGCGGGGAGTTGGCCGATGGCGGCGATACGATCGCCGCGGATGGCGAGGTCGCCGGAGTAGGCGGGGGTGCCGGTGCCATCGATGACGGACGCGCGGCGGATGATGAGATCGAAGGATTCGGCGCGGGCGACGGTCGCGAGGAGGAGGAGCGGGAGGAGGCGGCGCATGGTGGGGCGGCGAAGCGTGCAGCAAACGGAGGAAAAGAAAAGGGCCGGTCGCGAGACCGGCCCTGCTTCGGCCCGGCGACGAGCGCCGGCCCTACTGGAGGGCGGCGAGTTCGGCGGCGAGGAGCTCGCGGGTGTGGGCTTTCGCCTCCGCGAGCGGGAGCTCGCCCTTGTCGAGTTTCGCGAGGAAGGCCCTTTGGGCGAGGTAGTCCTTGTTCACCACGCCGGCTTTGCTTTGGAGCATGCGCCAGGCTTTGCGGCGCTCGACGGCGAAGAGGACCATCTGGCGGGAGACGGCGTAGTAGTTCGTTTTGCCGTGCTCTTCGGCTTTGATGTAGCAGGCGAAGTTCGGGACGAAGGAACGGTGCTTGGGGTCGAAGAAGCGGCGGTGCACGACGTCATCCTGCGAGAGGAAGGCGAGTTGGTCGTCGAGGAGGGTGAGCTTGGCGGCCTCGTCGGCCTTGATGGCTTTCACGTGCTTGCGGAAACGGACTTCCGTGATCGCCCAGTGCGCGACGGTGAAGCTGTAGTCGGTGCCGTCGGTGTATTTCGTGCGCCACCAGTCGCGGTCGGGCGTGGGGTTGCCCTTGAGGTCGAAGGCTTCCTGCGCGGTCTCGCCCTTGCGCGGGTTGAAGACGAACTCGGGCATGCCGCGGGCGTCGCGCACGAGCTTGGCCTGGTCGGCGCTCATGTTGTCGCCGACGCCGTGCTCGGGTTGGCACGTGGTGTAGGCCTGGAAGAACGCTGTGCCGCGATACTCGAGGCCGTCGAGGAGGGCTTTGTAGAGTTTGGCGGCATTGGCCATCGAGACCTGGGCGACAAAGGGCGAGCCGTGGCCGCCGGTGAGAATCTCGGAGACGTTTTTCTTTTCCGTGAGTTTGCCCTGCGAGGCGGCGCCGAACTGGTTCATGTCGTAGCCGCCGAGCATCGTGGAGGAGTCAGAGTTTTGGCCGCCGGTGTTGGAGTAAACCTGCGTGTCGAGCATGAGCATCTTCACGTTGGGGCGGTTTTGCAGGACGACCTTGGAAACGTTTTGGAAACCGATGTCGCCGAGGGCCCCGTCGCCGCCGATGACCCAGACTTTCGGCAGCTCGCGGATTTCCTGCTCGGTCATGAGCGCGTCGTCGAGACGCGTGAGGGTGAAATACTCGGCCGCGCTCGACACGTTTTCGGCGCGGTCGAGGAGCGCGTCGGTGAGGCGCTCGGGGGCGACGGAGCTGCGCGAGTGGTGGACGATGACGGACTCGGCCATGAGCCACGAAATGGTGGAGCCGTCCTGAAACAGTGAATTCATCCACGGATACGGATGCGGGTTGGCGGGCGGGGTGGAGCCGTAAACGGTGTTACAACCGGTGCTCGCGCCCATCATCATCACGGACATGCCATTCGCGCGGCGGCCGTCGACGGCCTGGAGTTCCTTGTGGTTGAACGCGTCCTGCTGGAGGACGGCGACGAGGCCGCCGATCAGGTGGGCGTCGGTGAGGGCGCCGTGGCTCGCCTCGTAGGCGGCGATGCGCTGGTCGGTGTCCTCGTCGGTCTCGCCGCCGAGTCCGACGATGACGTGCGCGAAGGTCTTGCGGTAGAGCGCGTATTCGGTGGCGCTGCGGGCTTGCAGCGCGGCGAGTTTTTCGGGGCCCTCTTTTTCGAGGCGCGCGGCCTTGGCGCGGAGGCGGTCGGCTTTGCGATGATAGAGCGGTCGCATGTAGGCCTCGGTGACGCTGGCGACGGAGCGAAGCACACTCTTCTCGCCGCAACCGGCGCAGGCACCGTCGCCGGAGACGAGAGCCTCGTAGTTGCGGCGGACCATGAGGTGATTGCGGAGCGCGGCCTCGCGGGAGCCGGCGGCATCGGCGTCGTTGTAGAGGCCGAGGAATTTTTGCGGCGTGTCGGGGAGGAGGCGCGAGAAGACCTGGGCGGTGGTGAGCTCGGCGTTGAGCTCCTCGGTCTCGCGGGTCATGCGGAGCGCGTCGTGATCGCCGCAGACCTGCACGCATTCGCCGCAGCCCTTGCAGAGGTCGGAGACGAAGATGGAGAACAGGCCGCCGCCGCCGGGCGTCTTGGCTTCGAGGGAGCGGTAGATCGCGGGGACGTTGGAGTAGGCGAGCGGGAGCTTGTCGACGATGGTCGTGAGCTCGGACTTGGCGCGTTCGGAGACGGTGGTGAGCGCGGCGACCTCGGCGCGGATGATGTCTTTGAAGGGGAGGTTGGTCTTGGCCTTCACGGACTCGTTCATTTTGGCGCGGGCGCGGGCTTCGAGGCCGGAGAGCTCGGCGCCGAATTTCTGGCGCTCGGTGGGATCGGTGACGTAGTTGTTGATCGCGGTTTTGAGGACGGTGACGACGTCCTGCGCGGTGTTGGGCAGCGCGGTGTCGGGGCAGGCGGTGATGCACTCCATGCACTGCGTGCAGTTTTCCGCGATGTAGACGGGGGTCTCGCGGCGGGCGACGTATTTGGACTGGGTGGCGCCGGTGCCGGCGCCCATGACGCCGACGGAGGCGAAGGCGCCGGCGGGCTGGTGGTAGCCGAGGCCGGCGCGGAATTCGGCATCGAATTTTGCGAGCGTCTGCACGGGGGCGCGGGCGACCTGCGCGGCGGGCAGGGCGATGCTGCCGCAACCGGACGGGCCGCAACCGGCGGTCGGCGGGAAATTGTGTTCGCCGAGGGGCGCGAGCAGCGGGTTGCGCATCGAGGAACGGTCGGGATCGCAGGCGGCGCCGTGCTGGATTTCGACGACGCGGGCCCAGCCCTCATTCATCACGGTCATGTTGGACGTGACGACGGCGTCGCCGAAGCGGCCGAATTTTTTGACGTATTGTTGGTGGACGACGCTCTGGAACTGCTCCTCGGAGATGCCGAACGTTTGGAGAAACGGCGAGACGCGGAAGAAAGCGCCGAGGAAGGAATTTCCCTGCATGCGGAGCTGCAGTTCGGTCTGATTCGTGGCTTTGCGGGCGATGTCGAAGCCGGGGAGAATGAAGACGCGGATTTGGTTTTCCTCGACGAAGCGGCGGTGTTTCGCGGGGATGCGCTGCCAGGCGACCTCGGGAGTGTCGCTCGATTCCCAGACGAGGGCGCCGCCTTTTTTCAGGCCGTCGAGGGGGTTGGTGTGGGTGAAGGCTTTCGGGTCGCAGCAGAGGACGACGTCGACGTGGTTGAGTTCGCAGTTCACCTTGATGCGCTCGGGGGCGACGGTGAGGTAGTAGTTGGTGGGCGCGCCCTTTTTCTCGGAGCCGTATTTCGGGTTGGCCATCACGTTGATTTTTTCCACGAGTTCGCCGTCGGCATCGTAGGTGGGATTCGCTTCGGAAATGAATTGGCCGAAGTCACCGATGATGGAGCCGAGGTTTTTGCCGGTGGTGATCATGCCCCAGCCGCCGATGGAGTGGAAGCGGACGGCGATGGCTTTGGCGGGGAGGAGGGAAGGGGTGTCCTTGCTGACGACGGCGTAGGGGTGATCGGGGCCGAGGACGAAGAACGTCTCGCCGTCGGCGGCGGTGCGGCCGTCTTGGCGGGCGGTGGCCCCGGTGGCGAATTCGTAGGCGCCGAGGGAATGCTCGGGGCGGAAATCGCGGGAGCCGACCCCGTAACTGCCGCGGAAGAGGCGCGGGGTCTCGGCGGGCGTGAGGGCGGGCAGCGCGGAGCCGGTGCCGAATTTCGCGGCTTCGGCGGCTTTGCCGAGGGCGCCGCGGATTTCGCGGGCGAGGGGATTGTCGCCGGCCATGCCCTCGTCGGTGCGCTCGAGGATGATGACGTGTTTCTTGCCGCGGAGGGCGGCGATGAGGGCGGCCTCGGGGAAGGGGCGGATGACGTTGACGTGGATGGAGCCGACTTTGGCGTTGCGCTGTTCGCGGAGGTAGTCGCAGGCGGCCTCGATGTTGTCGGCGGCGCAGCCGAGGGAGACGAAGACGGTGTCGGCGTCGGCGGTTTTGTAGTGCGAGAGGAAGCCGTAGGAGCGGCCGGTGAGGCGGCCGAAGTCGGCGTAGGCCGCGGCGAGCAGCGGGAGGATGGGCTCGTTGAAATTATTCCGGCGGGCGACGACGCCGTTCATGTGGTGCTCCTGGTTTTGGACGGGCCCGAGGAGAATCGGGTTTTTGAGGTCCATCATCTGCGGGACGCGGCGGCGCTGGGGGCCGAAGAGTTCACGTTGGGCGGGCGTGGGGCAATCGATCTGGTCGTCGACGGCGCCGAGGAATTCGCGGAGGAATGCGGCCTCGGGGGCGAGATACATGCGCTCGCTGTGCGTCGTGAGCATGCCGTCCTGGATGTTCATGCCGGGATTGAGGGAGAGCTCGGTGACGCGGCGGAGAATGATGGCTTGGTCGGCGGCCTGTTGGGCGTCGCGGGCCATGAGCATGGTCCAGCCGGTGTCGAGGGCGGCGTAGAAATCGTCGTGGGCGCAGTGGACGTTGAGGGCGTGCTTGGTCAGGGCGCGGGCGCCGACCTCGAGGACCATCGTCGAGAGTTTGCCGGGCGCGTGGTAGTACTGCTCCATGGCGTAGACGATGCCCTGGCCGGAGGTGAAGTTGACGGTGCGGCGGCCGGTGACGGCGTAGGCGGTGGCGCCGCCCTGGGCGGCGTGTTCGCCCTCGGTTTCGACGGCGACCTTTTGATGGCCCCAGACGTTCAGCTCACCCTGCGCGAAGGACTGTTGATAGAGTTCGCCGCCCTCGGTGGAGGGCGTGATCGGGTAAAATACGCCGCCCTCGGTGATGCGCGTCTCGACGTAGTGGGTGACGAGGTAGTTGCCGTTGCAGGTGACGCGGAAGCCGGGGTATTTCGGCTTCGGGTGGGGCGCGGCGGCGGGGGGGGGCGGCTGCGACGCAGGGGCGGACTCACCGTTGGCGGGATGGCTCATGGGAGATGCGAGGAGGAACGCAGTTTTCTGAGGCGGAAAGCGGTCGGGGGACCAGAGGGGGATTCCGCGGGGGAGCTCAGAGATGTCCGGTTTCGAGCCGGATTCAAAGGCAAAACGCTGGCGATGACGGCAGCCTGCGACGGGTGCACCGGTGGGGGACGTTGACGGGTGACGGTTCGGCCGTTGGCGTGGGGGCGTGGCGGACGAACGGGACAACTGGCGGGGGAGGGTGCGGACGATCCGCGGCGTGATGGGCGTGTGCCATCTGCTGGTGGAGCCGGACGGGCGCGGGGTGGTGTTGCTCGATACCGGGCTCGTGGGCGAGCAGGGGCAGATCCGCCGGGCGTTGCGGCGGCTCGGGCTCGATGCGTCCGACGTGCGGGCGATTGTGCTGACGCACGGCCATCTCGACCACGCCGGAAACCTCGCGTGGGCCAAGGCGTGGACCGGCGCGCCGATCTACGCCCACGCGGCGGAGCAGGCTTTGATCGACGGGACGTTTCCCTATGCGGGAGTGAACCGCTGGTGCGGGCGCCTGGAGCGGATGGGGCGCGCGCTGCTCGGCGTGGGCGCCCCGGCGAAGATCGATGGGCCAATCGCGGACGGCGACGAGCTGCCGTGGTGGGGCGGGCTCCGCGTAGTGCACTTGCCGGGACACACGCCCGGGCACTGCGGGTTCTACAGCGCGCGGCACGACGTGCTGTTCAGCGGGGATCTGTTCGCGAGTTACTTTTTCAAGGTGCATGTGCCGCCGCCGATTCTGAACAGTGCGCCGGAGCAGATGGACGCGAGTTTGGAAAAGGCGCGGCGGATCGGTGCGCGGTTTATCGTGCCGCAGCATTACGACGTGCTCGATGGCGAGCTGCACCGGCGGCGGTTTGACCGGCTGCTGGCGCGGCGGGCGCGGTGGCGGGCGGAACGCGGCCGGATGACCGTGTGAGGGTGCTCCGGGATTTTCGGCGACGGCGCACAGCCGGCGGCGGGCCGTGCGGACGGGGCAGGCGGCGCGTGGACGTCGGTCCGGCCGTTCACTCGCGCGGGGCGAGGAGTTGGGCGAGAGCGCGGGCGAGCTCGTCGCGCGAGACGGGTTTGTCCAGCACGGCGCGCGCGATGCCGCGGTCAAGGATGCGCTGCCGGGCGTTTTCGAGGAAACCGCTGGCGATGACGATGGGGAGGTTGGGGCGGAGGGCGGCGAGGCGGCCGATGAGTTCCTCGCCGTTCATTCCCGGCATGGCGAGGTCGGAGATAACGAGGTCGAAACCGGACGGGTCGGCCGAAAAAAGCACGAGAGCCTCCTCGGGTCGGGTGCAACGGGTGGCGGTATAGCCGAGGATCTCGACGAGTTTTTCGATGACGAAGCCGCTGACGTTATCGTCGTCCACCACGAGGATGCGTTCGCCATGGCCGCAGAGGATCGCAGCGGGCGGAGCCGGCGGGAGCGCGGGGGCGGGGGCGACGGCGGGAAAGAAGATCTCGAAGGTGGAACCGGTGCCGACGGCGCTGTGCACGAGGATCGCGCCCGCATGGGACTTGACGATGCCGTGGACGACGGCGAGGCCGAGGCCGGTGCCGGCGCCGGTTTCCTTCGTCGTGAAGAACGGTTCGAAAATGTGCTCGAGTGTCGCGGCCGCCATGCCGCTGCCGTTGTCGGCGACGCAGAGCCGGACCGCGGTGCCGGAGGGGAGGTCGGGGTGCGCGGCGGCCTGTTCGGCGGTGACCGTGGTGGCATCGAGGGTGACGGTGATCTTTCCGCCGCGGTCGGTCAGGGCGTGGGCGGCGTTGGTGCAGAGGTTGACGACGACCTGGTGGATTTGGGTGGCGTCGGCGAGCACGGGGGGCGAATCGGGCGAGATCCGCGCGTCGAGTTCCACCATGGCCGGCAGGCTGCACCGGAGGAGACCGACGGCTTCGTCGACGACGAGGTGCAGGCGTTGGGGGAGGCGTTCGTCCGCGTTGCGGCGGCCGAAAGTCAGAATCTGGCGGACGAGTTCGCGGGCGCGGTGCGAGGAGGCGGCGATGCGGTCGAGCCACGCGTGGACGGGATGGCCGGGCGGGAGCTCGAGACGGGCGAGGTCGATGGAACCGAAGGTGCCGTTGAGGATGTTGTTGAAATCGTGGGCGATGCCGCCGGCGAGCGTGCCGAGCGACTCCATCTTGCGGCTCTGGCGGAGCTGGGCCTCGATTTTTTTCTGCGCTTCCTCGGCGCGCTTGAGCGTGGAAACGTCGGTGATGGTGCCGACGTAGCCGGCGAGTTTGCCGTCGGCGTGACGATGGGCGCGGGACTGGCCGACGAGCCAGCTGACGGAGCCGTCGGGGCGCACAAAGCGAAATTCCGCGGCGGAGGATTCGCCGGCGCGGACGGCCTCGGACCAGGCGGCGGCGAGCGACGGGCGGTCGGCGGGATGCAGGGCGGCTTGCCAGCCGTCGCCGAGGGCCTGCTCGAAGGTGAGGCCGGCGAGTTCGCACCAGCGGCGGTTGACGAAGGTGGTGCGGCCGGCCGGGTCGGAGCTGAAGATGCCGACGGGGGAAACTTCGGCGAGGACGCGGAAGCGTTCTTCGCTCTGGCGGAGCGCGGCCTCGGCGGCAAGGCGGTCGGTGATGTCGCGGAAACTCCAGACGCGGCCGGCGGGGCGGTTGGCCACGAGCTGCGGGTGTGAGTAGCGTTCGAATACACGGCCGTCGTGGCATTCCAGGACGTCGAACACCTCTTCGTCGGAGCCGGAATAGAGGTCGCGCAGACTGACGAGGAAGCGTTCGGGCGAAACGAGCTGGGCGAGGATCGCGGGGATCACCTGCTCCTCATCGGGCGGGGCGCCGGAGTTCAGGCCGGCGAGGCGCCACATCTCGGCAAAATTCCGGTTGTAGGTGTCGATGTGGCCGTCGGCGTTGACGACGAGGATGCCGTCGGCGGTGGACTCGAGGGTGGCGCGCATGAGCACGAGCGAGCGGTCGCGGGCGGCTTCGAACTGTTTGCGGGCGGTGATGTCGAGGACGGAGGCGAGGCTGTAGGGCTGGCCTCCGATCGTGACGAGACTGCCGCTGTAAACGACGGTGAAGACCTCGCCGTTTTTCCGGCGCATCTCGGCCTCGAACTCGCGGACGGCGCCGTGGAGCTGAAGCTCGGCGAGGAGGCGGGTGCGCACGGCGGGATCCACCCAGAGCTGGAGTTCGCCGGTGGTGCGCCCGATAATTTCGTCGCGGGTGAATCCGAACACGGCGAGGGCGGTGGCGTTGAGTTCGGCGATGGTGCCGTCGGGAATGGCGAAGAGCCCGATACCGATCGGGCTGCGGTCGAAGAGGCCGCGGAAACGCTGCTCGCTTTCGCGGAGCGCGGCGGTGCGGAGTTCGGCGTCGCGCACCGTCTCTTCGTGCAGGCCGGCGTTGTGCAACACGAGCGCCGCCATGCGGGAAAGCAGGAGGCCTTCCCGGATGTCTTCGGGGGAAAAGGGCGCCCCCGGGGTTTCGCGCGCGACGCTGAGGACACCGACGCAGTCGTCGCCGCGGACGATGGGGAAAACGGCCGCCGCGCAGATGCCGCGGGCGCGATAGACGGCGCGGCGGTCGGGATCGGCCGCGTAGTCGTCCACGACGATCGGGGTGCGTGCGGCGACGGCTCGCCAAGACAGGGACTGTTCGCTGCGGTCCACGCGGTCGCCGAGGAGAGAGGCTAGGCCGGACGAGAAGGCGCGGACGATGAGGGTGTCGGCTTCGAGGAGGGCGATTTCCGCGTGGGGCGAAGCGAGCAGGACGGCGGCGCGGGAGACGAGGGCGTGGA
This sequence comes from Opitutaceae bacterium, assembly GCA_044358025.1. GTDB lineage: Bacteria > Verrucomicrobiota > Verrucomicrobiia > Opitutales > Opitutaceae > GAS368. The sequence goes on along the minus strand of JBIKOK010000007.1, from coordinate 48,139 downwards.
GAAGTTCGGCGACGTTGCGGCGTCCGACGAGTTCGAGCGTCGTCTGGTTGAGCGCGGCGAGAAACTCGACCTGCCGGCGCACGGCCTCTTCGGTCAGGCGCTGTTCGGTGATGTCGATGATCACGCCGTCCCAGACGACGCTGAGGTCCGAGGTCGCCCGGGGCTGGGTGCGGAAGCTGGCCCAACGCACGGTGCCGTCGGCCGAGCGGACGCGAACGTCGTGGCGAAAGGGCTGGAGGCTGTGCTGGGAGCGCAGGCCCGCCTCGGCCATGCCGGGTTCATCGGCGGGATGGATGCGGGCGGTAAGCCACGCGACGTCGACGGGGAGTGCGGCGGGGAGTTCGCCGAAAATGCGTTCGACCCCCGCGCCGAGATACGTGATGAGACGCCGGCCGTCGGCGGTGACGATGGATTGGTAGAGGGCGCCCTCGGTGAAATGGTCGCCGAGCAATTTCAGTTCGCGCTCGCGGTCGGGGAGGGCGGACGCAGCGGTGACAGGGTCTGAGCCGGGCAGGTTCATCGAGCAGGCCGGGCCTCGTGCGCGGTCTCGGGCACGGAATCTTGGAGGGCAAGGATACTCATGGGCTGACGGTGTGATATCGATCGCGGAGGGAGGTGGAAAGCTTGAACGGCGGGGGCGTCCGGCCCGGAGGGTGGGGGCGCGTCTCGCACGCCGTGCCGCAACGTCCGGCGAGGTAGACCGGCCGCTCCGCGGGCGGCGGAAGGCGCCGCGTGGTGCGACTTGCTGGGCCGCGCGCGGCCCGCCCGGCGACACGGAGCCCCGCAGGAAACGGAGGTGTTGCCGTCCGGCGCGCCGGTGCCGGGTCGCACCCGCCGGGCGGTGGGCGAAAAAAAGGCGCCGGTCGGTGACCGGCGCCAAGGAGGGGCGCGTGAGGCGGATGCCGCGCCGGCGCGGGCCGGGTGGCTCAGCGCTTGCCGGTGACGAGCTCGTTCACGAGCACGGGGACCTCGTAAACTTTGCGCAGGGCCTCGAGGATGCCGGCGCTGTCGACGCTGAGGGCCCGGGCCTGCTTGTCTTCGTAGCCGAAGTCGCCGGAGAGGGAGGCGAGGTTGCCGTCGAAGATGATGCCGATGAATTCACCGGCGCGGTTGACCGAGGGGCTGCCGGAGTTGCCGCCGATGATGTCCGCGGTGCTGACAAAGTTGAACGGCGTGGCGAGGTTGAGCGCGGATTTCTTTTTCAGCCAGCGCGCCGGCAGTTCGAAGTCGCCCTGATTGCCCTGCTTCGCGCTGCGTTCGTAGAGGCCCGCGTAGGTGGTGTGGGCCGGGATTTTTTGGCCGTTCTCCTCGTAGCCTTGCACGGGGCCGTAACTGAGGCGGAGGGTAAATGTGGCGTCGGGATAGTTGCCGGCGCCCTCGAGGGCGAAGCGGGCTTTGCCGATGATGGCCTGCGCTTGCTGCTTGGTCTCGTCGGCGGACTCGACGGTTTTGCGGAGCGCCCGGGCCTCGGCGTCGACCGCGCGGGCGACCTCGATGAGGGGGTCTTTCGCGGCCGCGACGGCCGCGGCGCCGCCTTCGTAGAGTTTCTTGCGGAATGCGACCTCGCGGACCTGGGTGGTGGTGATGAGTTCGGCGGCGCGGGCGCGGGGGGATTTGCCGGCGAGGACGGCTTTGACGACGGCGTCGTTGACGCCGAGTTGCTCAACCAAAGAGGTGAGGGAGTCGGCGAGCGTGACGATTTCGAGGTCGGCGTAGATCGGCTTGTCGGAGAACAGCTGCTGTTCGAAGGACTCGCGGCGGGCGTCGGAGTACTCGCGCAGGCGTTCGCCGTTCGGCTTCGGGCGTTCGTCGCCGGCGCGCAGGAGGTGGCGGGCCAGTCCGTAGGAATCGGCATTGAAGGCGACGCTGCCCTCGAGGAGACGCTGGCGGGTGGCGATGCTGCCGATGGTTTTCTGGGCTTCGGCGATCCGGGTGAAGGCGGCGAGCGCGTCTTTGCCGTCGGTGCGGTCGGCGAGTTGTTTTTTGAAGGCGGCTTCGGTCGCGACCTTGGCGCCAAAGAACCCGGGATCTTGGAGCGCGGCGAGGGCGCCGTCGCGGGCCTTGCGGGTATTCTGGATACCGAACAGCTCATCCTTGGCGCGGCGGGCGTTTTCGGCGTCGCGGTTGCCCCAGTTGGACAGGAGGACCTCGCGGCGTTTCAGGAGCGCGAGCTGGTAGGGAAACTGGTTGTCGCGGATGTATTCGAGTTCCGGTACCGTGAGGAGACGGCGGGTGGTGCCGGGGTGGCCGGAGACGAAGGACAGTTCGCCCTCCTTGGCGCCGTTGGCGGACCACGTGAGGTAGTGCGCGGTCTTCACGGGCCGGCCGTTTTCGTAGACGCGGAAGAAACACACATCGAGATTGTAGCGGGGGTATTCGAAATTATCGGGATCGCCGCCGAAGAACGCGACGCCCTGTTCGGGGGCGAAGACAAGGCGGATGTCGGTGTATTTCTTGAACCGGTAAAGGTGATACGCACCGCCCTGGTAGAGGGTGACGACGTCGCTGCGGAGGCCGGTCTTCGCGAGGGATTCCTTCTCGATTTCGGCGGTGATCTTGCGGCGGGCGAGCACGGCCTGTTCGCCGGTGGCGCCGGTGGGGATCGCAGCGTTGACGCGGAGGGTGATGTCTTCGATGGACTGGAGAACGTTGAGTTCGAGATCGACGCACTTTTTTTCCTCGGCCGGCGTGGTGGCGGAGAAACCGTCCTTGAGATAGTTGTGCTTTTCGTCGGACAGCTTCTGGAGGTCGTCGGCGGCGACGTGATGGTTGGTGATGACGAGGCCGTCGCCGCTGACGAAGGAGCCGGAGCCGCCGCTGTTGAAGCGGACCGAGGAAAGGCGGACGTGATCTAGCCAGGCGTCGGTGAGGTCGAAGCCGTATTTCTTTTTGATCTGGTCGCGCGGCGGGGCGGAGTAGAGCCACATGCCTTCGTCGGCGCGGGTGACACTGCCCGCGGCGAACGCGAGGAGCGCGGCGAGGGCAGGGGAGAGGAGGGAACGAAGTTTCATAGGGGGCGCACCGTGTCATAACCTCGCCGTGAGGCGAGCTGGAATCTGCCGTGGGCGGAGCGAGGGCGCCGCGCCGCGGGCCCCGGTTTGCGCGGTGTCACCGTGGCGGCTGCGATCAGGTGACGCCGAAGAATTTGACCGTGCGGCGGAGGCTCGCGACGAGGAGGTCGATTTCCTCCTCGGTATTGTAGAGATAGAAACTCGCGCGGGTCGTGCCGGTGAGGCCGAGTTTGCGCATGAGGGGTTGGTTGCAGTGGTGGCCGCCGCGGAGGGCGAGGCCGTCTTCGTCGGCGAAGGTCACGATGTCGTGGGCGTGCACTTCGGCGAAGGCGAAGCTGACGAGGCCGCTGCGCTCGGCGCCGGCGCGCGGTCCGATGATGCGGATGCCGGGGAGGGTGGAGAGTTTCTCCATCGCGAGCTGAGCGAGCACGGCGTCGTGCGCGGCGATCCGCTCGCGGCCGAGGGCGTCGAGGTAGTCGCAGGCGACGCCGAGCGCGATGGCGTCGGCGATGTTGGGCGTGCCGGCCTCGAAGCGTTCGGGGGCGGGTTTCCAGCGGGCGTCGTCGTAGGTGACCTGGCTGACCATACCACCGCCGGTTTCGTCGGGCGCGAGTTTGTCGAGGAGCGCACGGCGGCCGTACAGGACGCCGATGCCGGTGGGGCCGCACATTTTGTGGCCGGAGAACGCGACGAAATCGGCGTCGAGGGCCTGCACGTCGAAGGGCGCGTGGCCGATGGACTGGGCGGCGTCGATGACGGTGACGGCCCCGACGGCGCGGGCGCGGCGGCAGAATTCGGCGGCGGGGTTGACGGTGCCGAGGGTGTTCGAAATGTGGGTGAAGGCGAAGAGCTTCACCTGCGGGGTGAGGAGGCGATCGAGCGCGGCGAGGTCGAGGCCGCCCTCGCCGTCGGCGCCGAGGACGGGCACGTATTTGAGCGTGGCGCCGCTGGCGCGGGCGGCCTGCTGCCAGGGAACGAGATTCGAGTGATGCTCGATCTCCGTGGTGAGGACGATGTCCCCGGGCTTGAGGTGGGCGTGGCCCCAGCTGCGGGCGACGAGATTGATGCTCTCGGTGGTGCCGCGCGTGAAAATGATCTCGGCGGGATCGGCGGCGTGGATGAATTGCGCGATCCGCGTGCGCGCGCCCTCGTAGGCGTCGGTGGCGCGCATGGAGAGGGCATGGAGGCCGCGGTGGACGTTGCTGTTGTCACGCTCGTAGTAGTGCACGAGCGAGTCGATGACGGCGCGCGGTTTCTGGGAGGTGGCGCCGTTATCGAGGTAAACGAGGGGTTTGCCGTGGACCTGTTGGTGCAGGATCGGGAAATCTGCGCGGATTTTTTGGATATCGAGCATGATGGGCGTCAGTCGACGTGGCTCTCCGTCGTCGTGGTCGGCATCGGGTCGGACTTCATCGCTTCAATCGCGGCGTGCCAGCCGAGCGTGGCGCATTTGATGCGCGCGGGAAAAGAGTGGACGCCGGCGAACGCGGCGAGATCGCTGATTTCCTCCGGGGCGTGGCCGGTGGTGACAATGTCGTGGAAATTCTTGTAGAGGGCCTGCACCTCGGGCGCGGTCTTGCCTTTGACCTGGGTGGTCATGAGGGACGCGCTCGCCTGAGAAATGGCGCAACCGGAACCGTCGAAGGAAATTTCGGCAATGCGGTCGCCGTCCATCCGCAGGTAGACGCTGCACTGGTCGCCGCAGGTCGGGTTGTCGCCGTGGGCGACGCGGTTGGCGGTGGGCAATTTGCCGCGGTTGCGGGGGCGGCGGTTGTGGTCGAGGATGACCTGCTGGTAGAGCTCGGTGAGATCGGCGGACATGTGAGTGGCGGACAGTGGGGGAAACTGGGCGAAGCGCAAAGCCGCGTTTTCGATTTGCGAGTCGCGCCCGGCGGCGGAGTTAACGGGCAGGCTGGGGTCCAACGCCCGAAGATCGCGACGAACGCAAGTGGGGCGAGGCGCAGCGCGGGTTGGAAGTCGCGCGAATTCCTCGTTGACCCGGTGAGGAGGGGGCGCCTTTGTTCCACCCCTTGACCGATGGCCGGCTCGTTTTCGACGAGGCGGTCAGACACCCGGAGAGGTGGCAGAGTGGTCGAATGCGCGCGCTTGGAAAGCGCGTGTTTCCGCAAGGGAACCGGGGGTTCGAATCCCTCCCTCTCCGCCATTTACCCGTTCTAAACCAACGGGTTATTTTCCCTGACAGCCGATTTGGACGTTGACCGGCCAAATCGGTCATGAAGCAGGAAAATCCATACGTCATCTCAGAATTCACGAATCCCTCAGGGAAAATCGTTTTTCAGCTCTACGCGCGCATCGACGGCAAACGCTTTCGGAAAAACTTCCCGACGCGTGCCGAAGCAGAAACCGAACGCCAAATCCTCGGAATTCAGTATCTCCAGGAAACCGAAATGCGCGTGGCCGCGACGCGCCTCGCCGACGCGCAGCTTCGCGAAGCAGAGGCGGTTTTCGCACGTGTGACCGGCCAGCCGCGCTCGCTGTCGTTCTACGTCGATTTCGCACTGGCGAACTACCGTGCACCCACGACGCAGAAGCTCCTTACGGAAGCCGTCGCGGAATTCCTCGTCATCAAGGATCACGAGCGCGAACAGGACCTTCTGTCCGAGCCGTATTTGACGCGCGTGAAACGCGACCTCAAGCGCCTGCAAAAGCACTTCCCGGCTGCCACCGTAGCCGAACTGACCGGGACAAGGCTCCTTGGGTATTTTGAAGCCCGCCGGGCGGCCCACAAGACGTTCAACAACCGGCGCGGCGTGGTCTCGTCTTTCCTCAAGTTCGCGCTGCAACGGGACTGGATTGCCGACAATCCGCTCGTGAAAATCCCGCCGCGTCGCATCCGGCGTCGGCGTGGCTGCGCCATCACCTTTGCCGCGGCGCAGTCGGCGGGACTTATGGCCTACGTCGAGGAGCATTACCCCACCGCCGTGCCTTTCTTCGCCTTGTGCCTCTTCGCCGGTATCCGGCCTTGCCTGCGCACCGGCGAAATTCTCCGGCTCCAGCCGGTGCACGTCAAACTCGACGCCAACATGATCCGAATCGACGGCGAAGTGTCGAAGGTGCGCGAACCGCGCAACGTCACGATTCAACCGAATCTCGCGGGATGGCTGCGGGCGTATCCGCTCAAGAAATTCCCGATCATCCCGGCGAACCTCCAGCATATCCGAGAAAAGGTGGCGGAGAAATTTCCGCTCGCACACGATGTCATGCGACACACGTTCATTTCGATGTTCGTCGCCAAGTTCCGCTCCATCGGTGAGGCATCGCTGCAAGCCGGCAACTCGGAGAGCATCATTCGCAAGCACTACCTCGATTTGAAGACCGCAGAGGAAGGAGAAGAATTCTTCGGCATCCTGCCGAAAAAAGCGGACGTTCCCGCCGCTCCGACCGCTTCGCCGCTGCCCAACTCAGCCTGACCGCGCCACGCCCTGCTTGCCGCACTTGACCGGGCAAGCAGGGGCATGGAAACCCAACTCTCTCCCACCATGGAAAACCAACTCACGGACATCGTCGGCCTGCGCAGTAGCGGGATTTTTCCCAAAGACAAAGAGCCCTCCATCGCGACCCTGCGCAATTGGACGAAGCTGCGGCGAATCCCGCATCATCGCGTCGGCCATTTCGTCTACTACGACGCATCCGAAGTCGCGGCGCACATCCGGACTCGGCTAAAAGTGCCGGCGCGAGGCTGAGTTCGTGCGCTAGCGAGGGTCTCGCACCGCGCGGGTTATTTCCCGCGCGGTGTTTTCGTTTTTGGGCGAAACGACACGCACCCTGTCGCAAGTCGTTGGAGGCAGCGCGAAAATCGGATCAGCCGGCACCGCGCACGCTGTATCTATTATGAATTGTCTTTGGGCGGTATGGTAGGGGCGAACCTAAATCTCCCTATGACAACCAACCATGATTCGTTTTTCGCGGAGCCGGTCGATCCCACGCATGAGGCGCGCTTTGTTGCCTCAGAAGTGGTTTGCCGGCTCTTGATATGGATGTCGGAAGCCGCGTCGCTCGAAGAGCGCGGCGTGCGCGCGACGGTCGCGCTCTACTGCGTGCGGCCCGATCTCATCACCGAAGCCACACTCGAGGAAATTGGCCATGTGGCCGGCCGCTCAAAACAGGCGGTGCATCACATGGCGAATAGCTTCCGTGAAACGACGGGACTCGCGTCATGACCGCCACGGCCGTTACCACTGCGGCGGAAATCAACCGTCTGCACGAAGAGGCCAAGCGGTGTGCCTGTGCCTCACGCCAATCTTTGCAAGAGGCGCTGGGCGCCGCCTGGTATGCCGGACAGTTGCTCGTTGAGGAAAGAAAACGGGTGTTTCATACGATGGGGTCGGGTGCCTGGCTTCTCTGGCTGAAAGCCAACTTCCGCGGCACGGCCCGAACGGCCCAACGTTATATGCGCCTTGCCCGCAGCGTTTCCGACATATCCGTCTTGCAGAGCATGAGTCTGCGTCAGGCCTATGCCCGGCTTGGTATCGCGACGGAGCCGAAAACACCCGGCAAACGCCGGCTGCGGCATACGCTGCCGGCGCACATCGTCCTCGCCAACCGGCTCGTCCGCACACTGAAACGCCGGCCCGGTCAGTCCGGCGAGGAGCAGGGTGAAGCGTATCGGCGCGACCTTCGGATTCTCTACGAAAAACTCCGCCCTTGGTTCGAATCGCCAGCCGTATTGTCGTCGCCAGCGAACATTTTCGCGCCTCAGCTTTCTCACCGGGTATGACTGCCGCCGCCTCAGCTTCATCGGGTCGCGCTTCGGAACGCCGGAGCCGCGCCTTTCTGCGGCTATTGGCAAACATGTGCCGGCAGTTTCCCGACCTGCGGACCTGGCTACTGGAGGATTTCGGACAAGATGCCAAAACCCGGGCGAACTTTTTCGCCCTCGTGGAACGTGGCGATCTCACCGGCGAGCCGGAGTCCGACGGCTTCGCCGAACTGGCAGGCGAACTCGACGGGTGGCGTGAGGAAAAACGCCGGATGAAAGCGCAGTTGCCCGCGCAAGCGACGCGCCCGTTTGGCGGGCTCACTTGGGACGAAATGGAAGCGTTGGTGCGCCGCTATGAGGCGCGCACGATCGGCCTGAATGTTTTTCTCCTCGCCCGCGATTGGCGTAAGGCCGGCGAGGCGGCCAAGGCATCGCCTCGGCTGCTCCAAGCCGGGGCGGATTTGTTGGATACGGCGATCCGATCCGGCGAAACTCGTGGACTCGCCGATCTCGGCCATGCCGCCGAGTTACTTGCCGGCCTCGATCCCCGCCGCCTGCGCACGGCGTTCGGTTACGCGGACTGGTGGAAACTGCACGCGCTTGTCTACATGCTGCGGCATCCTCGCGAAGCCTATCGCACACGCGAAGTGCGGGCGCATCTCGAAACGCTGGGCCTGCGGATCAGTTCCCTCGATTTTCGTCGTTTCTGCAAACGCCACGGCATCCGCCGTGACGAACGCGCGGGCCGTCCTCGCATTCACACTGACGCGCGAGCTGCCGGCTAAACGGGGGCTGGGGCCGGACTCGACCCCAGATAGGCACGGCGGCGTTCGGGGCCGCGCGTGCCGTTGCAAAGCATCGCAGGGAACGATGCGCGAAGCTCCGGCGACACCCACCGAGCCCCGCCGAGACCAAACATAGCCCCTTCGCAGCAATCGGTTTTGAAGCGCCGCAAAGTTTAGGGCTGAACGCAGGCGCGACCTATCTCCGGCCAGCGAAAAAGGAGGTAATTTCGTCGACGCGGTCTCCAAGCAGGAGCGCAGCGAAGCGAGAACTCCATGGCGGGTGTGAAAGAATAGGGCAGCGAGCGGAGACGGAGAAATTCTTTACACGCGCGACGGTGTTCGCGGATACGGATCTAAAATCGGTTCAGCGACCGGCTCGGCTTGTCAGACTTGGACGCTACGCGCGGTTCAATCACGGAAGGCGCGCACCGCAGATCGGGCATCAGGGTGAGTTCGCGTTCGAATCCTCGCGAAGGGGCGGCGGTATCGACGAAGGCGGCCAAGCGCGGCGTCTTGGGGACGCGAAGAGCGCAGCCGAGCCGCCCGCCGCAGCGTGCTCGCCAGATGGCGGCCAGCGAAGGCGGAAGGTCGGCGAAGCGAAGAGCGGGCCCAAGTCGCCGCGCGCGTGCCGGATGGCCCGGACCTCCACGAGGGCGCGCCGAAACAGCGTAGCGCGGCGCGTTTTCGTGGCGGTCGGAAATCGGCGCAGCTGCCAAGGCGGCGACTGCCCGTATTTACTTCGTGGCGCGCGTTGTATGTAGCACAGGTCGGCGTAGGGGGTGATGCTCCTCCGGATCTCACGGCCTCGGTCGTTTGTGGAACGAATGCCCGCTGGGTGATCCCATTTTCTCCCCTGGCGCGGGTGCGACACGACCGTCGGCCGGCGCGGAGTCTTGGGGACGCGACGAGCGAAGCCGAGCCGCCCGCCGCAGCGTGCTCGCCAGGTGGCGGCCAGCGGAGGCGGACGGCTGGCGAAGCGAGGAGCGGCCCCATGTCTCCGCGCGCGTGCCGCTCGCTCCGCGATCTCCACGAGGGCACGCCGAAACAGCGTAGCGCGGCGGGTCTTCGTGGTCGTCGGAAACGGTGCGTCTGGCAGGCCGGCGACTGCCGCCATTCTACTCCGGCGCAGGTCGCGCCGGTTGACGCTGCGCATTGTGCGACACGAGCCGTGTCGCGCTTACGGAAATCGAAACCTTACGCGCAGCGTTAAGGGGTCCTGTGTCTCAGGCAAAAAGTAACGTGGCTACGTTACCTAAATCACAACCGCCAAGTCGGATTTCACCACGATGATTCAACCACGCATCCAGTTCAATCTCGCGAATGCGAGGCAGTATTTCCGCGAGCATTTGAGCGTCGGTGACTACTACTCTCAGGGCATGAAAGTGGCGGGTGAGTGGCTCGGCGAGGGGGCGAAAAAACTGGGCCTGAGCGGCAGAGTGAACGAGGCGGAATTCCTCGCGTTGTGTGAGGGCAAGAACCCAGCGACCGGAGAAAAATTAGGCCTGCGAATGAACACGGTCCGCGATGACGGGAAGAGGGATACAGTCGCTAACCGCCGCATCTTTTTTGATTTCGTGGTCGCGCCGCCGAAGAGCGTGTCGGTCGTCGCCCTTCATCAGGATGATCGTATTGTCGGGCTGCACAATCAGGCGGTCCAGCGAGCGATGGATGAGCTGGAAAAGTTCGCGGAAACTCGCGTGCGAAAATCCAAGGCGAACAACGAGCGGGTCACCGGCAATCTCGTGACCGCGTGTTTCCGTCACGATACCAGCCGGGAACTCGATCCGCACCTTCACACCCATTGTGTCGTGTTCAACGCGACCTTTGATGCGGTCGAAAACCGATGGAAGGCGCTACATCCGGCGGGCATGTATCGGGCGAAGGAATTCGCCACGAATGTCTACCGGCACGAACTCTGCAAGGGCCTCTGTGCACTCGGCTACGAGATTGAGAACTCGGCCCGTGGCTTTGAAATCAAAGGCGTGCCCGCATCCGTCATCACGCGATTCTCGAAACGAAACCGGCAGATCAACGAAGAGACTCGGCAGTGCTTGGAAATGGGATCACCCGTCTCGAATGTCGGGGAGTTGCGGAAGCGCATCGCGCATGGAAACCGGCGGAGAAAACTCAAGGAAGCGACGGTGGAACGGTTGAGACCGGCGTGGGAGAAACAGATGACGGTCGACGAATCCAGGGCGCTCGCCGTATTGCGATCCATCCAACCGAAACCGGCGAAACCGGCCAACGTGGCGGGCATCGCCGCGTGGGCGGATGAGCACCTGTTCGAGCGGCGCTCCGTGGTGAACGACTACGAGTTGATGTCGGCGGCGCTGGCCCGCGGGCGAGGTGAGGATTTCGATTTGGCCGCGTTGCGCCATGCAATCGAGCAACGCGGCTACGTGCGCGAAGTCGGCACGTCGAAGATCACCTCACGGGAGGTGCTGCGCTGCGAACTCGGAATCGTGATGGCCGCGCGCGATGGTCGCGGGAGACACGCTCCCCTGAACGCCAGTTTCCCGCTGGCGACTGATCTGTCCACGGAGCAGGCGGCGGCCGTGAAGCAGATTCTGGCCAGCCGAGATTTCATCACGCTGTTTCGCGGCAGCGCGGGCACGGGCAAAAGTTTCACCCTGCGCGAAGTGATGCAGGGACTTCGTGCCGCCGGTCACTCCGTGGTCGTGCTGGCTCCCCAACGCCAGCAAGTCGCCGATCTTTGCGCAGACGGCCTCCCGGCCGAAACGCTTTCGCGCTGCCTCGAACTCAAATCTTTGCCGCCGCGTGCGGTGGTGCTGGTCGATGAGTCCGGCCAGATTGGCGGGAAGCAAATGGGCGACCTGGTGGCTTTGGTAAGAACACATGGTGGCCGATTGATCCTCTCGGGTGACACTCGCCAGCATGGCGCCGTGCAGGCATCGGATGCGTTGCGCGCGATCGAGGAGTTCAGCGGTTTGAAGGCAGCGGTGTTGCGGGAGATTCGCCGGCAAGACCCGGCGCGCGCCAAATCGACAGCAGAACGCACGTTCGTCGCGGCCTACCGCCGGTCGGTCAAAGCGGCGGCGTCCGGGCACATCGCCGAATCGTTCGATGGACTGGATCGGCTGGGATGTGTTCGCGAAATCGCAGCCGATGCTCGCCGTGCTACAGTCGCTCGCGAGTATCTCGCCAGCACTGATCGGAATGAACGCACGCTCGTTGTGGGCCAAACGTGGGAAGAGGTGAACGGCATGAACGAAGCCATCCGGGCAGAACTTCAAGCGAGCGGACGGATCGCCAGCGGGGTCGCGTTGAAGACCTACCAAGCTGTAGATTTCAACGAAGCTGAGAAACGGGATGCCCGGTTTTATCAACCCGGCCAATTTGCCTACGTCATCAAGCGCTATGGTCGATTTGCGAAAGGCGATCTGTGCCCCATCGCCGGGACGAACGAACGCGGCCTGGTGCTCATCAAGGATGGCCGGCGATCAACCATGAGTTACCGTCATACCCATCGGCTCGCCGTCGCAGTTGAGCGAGAAACCAACGTCGCCCCCGGCGACCGGCTGCAACTGAAGTTCAACGGAAAGTCCAAGGAGGGACTTCCCATCGCCAACGGCGAACTCGTCACCGTGCGCCGCGTCGCCGCCGATGGCTCCATCACGATTGAAGACGACCGCCGCGCGGTGAAGACGCTTTCGCCGCAACAACGGCTTTTCAATCGTGGCTATGCCGTCACATCCTATGCTTCACAGGGCAAGACCGTTGACACCGTGCTGGTGGCGGATGCGGGCTGCCGCGCTGCGACGAATCGGAATCAGTGGTATGTCGCTATTTCGCGCGGGCGGAAACGGGTTATCGTTTTCACAGACGACAAAGCCGGGCTTCGTGCGAGCATAGGGCAAAGTGGCGACCGTGGCCTCGCTTTGGAAATGAAGCTCAGCACAGGGGAGCGCTGCAGCCGACCGGTGTTACGTGAACGCCTCTCGGATTGGACGCGCCGTGCGCTGGCTGTTGCGGAACGCGTGAGGCTGCACGAATCTGTCGTGAGACCCAACGGTTCGAATCTGATCCGGCAAAAGATCACCCGATGAGCACGCTGCAAGAAACGCTCCATCACCGTCGCGCCGGAGAACTGCGAGCAGAGAGTGGGTGCCATTCAGCGGAGGCCTCCGTTCCGGCCTTGTTGGTCTTCGCCGCGGATAGCGAACAGTGGGTGTTGCCCTGGTCACATTTCGTGTGTGCTCGCCACTTGGGTGATGGGGAAAACGACCGGCTGGTGCTCTTCTTCGCCAACCACGAAGTGGAAATAAGAGGTAAGCGCCTCACGACGCTCATGCCGGCGATTGCTCAGTTCCATCTCAACTCGCTCCGCAGCCTTCCGGCAAAATATGAACTTCAGAGCAACGCGGCCGAGCCCTTCATCGTGAACCTATCGGTCAGGTCAATGGCGCCGCCGCCTCCTACAGGGATCGCGTCTTCGGGCTGAAAAAAGCCGGTTTCGTCCAACGACTATTTCCATCGAACCGGGTATGGTTCTCACCAATGGAATTCGTGAAGTATGTTTGCGTGGTGGCCGCATGTGCGGGTGCTGTATCGGTGCTCTGGCTGTTCAATCCCGGTGCTGGGTATGCGCCGTTCTGGGGACTCGGCCTGGTAGTCTTGTGGCCGTTGTTTCGCCTCGTGCCTGCCCGATGGCGCGGTCAGCCCACCATCCTGGAAATTGGTGGACTCAAGTGGAGCATGGACGACTTCTGTCGCGGCTGGCTGATCACGGGCGGAACCGGGACGGGCAAGACGACCGCGGCCATCAACCGGATGCTTTGGCAGGTTTCCAAGAACTGCCCGACTTGGGGCGGCGTATGCGCGGACGACAAGGGGCTTTACTGGGAAACGCTGTCGTCGATGTTTCGCCATCTCGGGAGGGAGAATGATCTGATCCTGCTTCAGGTCCGGCCCGAAGGAGCGGGGCCGGGTTGGAAGCCGGCGCATACCTTCAATTTCCTCGAAGATACCGGTCTGCCTGATTCCGCAAAAGCTATGATCGTCTGCGACGTGGCATCCTCGCTCGGCCAGCGCTCAGAACAGAGCTTTTTCAAAACGCAGGCGCAGATTCAGATCGAATTCGCCTTCAAGGCGCTCCGGTGTGCCGAGTTCCCGGTGACACTCGCGAACACGTATGAATTTCTGTCGTCCGAAACGCTGCTCCGCGAGGTCATGGACCTGGTGGCAAAGAAAGCCACGCGCGAGGCGCAGTTGCTGACGGATCACTTCAAAAGCAATCTGCTCGCCCAGCCGGCCGAGCAACTGGGCGGGGTGAAGACGACCATTGCGAACTACCTGAAGTATTTCACGGACCCCGACATCGCCGCCGTTTTCTGTCCCGAGAAATCAAGCTTCACCTTCAGCGACATCGACCGCGGCAAGGTCATTTGCGTCTCAATTCCACAGCGCTATCAGGTCGAACGCCGCTACATCAACACGCTCCTGAAGCTCGCCTTCTATTCCCACGCCCAGCGACGTTTCGACAAATCCGCACGTGAGCGCGTTGGCGACAATCTGGTCATCTTTTGGGCCGACGAAGCGCAGCGAATTGTCACCGCCAGTAGCGACGGGATGAGTGATCACAACGTGGTGGACGTGATTCGCGAGGCCCGCGCCACGGTCGTGGCGGCGACCCAGTCTTACGCCTCGCTCATCCCCCCAATGGGCGACGAGCAAAAGACCAAAGTTTTGATCGCGAACCTCGCGAACCGGATCACTTTTTGCGCGGCGGACGAAGACTCGGCGAAGATCGCGGCCGATACACTCGGAAAATACGAAGGGAAAAAACGCACCGTGGGTTACTCCGGCGGTCACCGCACTTCTTCATGGACCCCGGAGGACAAGTATTTCGTCGAGCCACACGAATTCAGGAAATTGAGCAAATTCACAGCGGTCGTTCAGCACTGTGAAGGCAGTTTTAAGAAATTGAAACTGGCTCCCGTCGGGTCGGATGGGCGAGCACCGTCCTGGTATTGAAAATCTCGCCGTTTCAGCCTATCTTTGAGGCATGTTGTCGAGCCATCACCCTGAACCCACCGGCTGGGATTCGCTTCCCGGCGATCCGTGGGATCAGCCGTATGGCCTGCCTTTTTTCCGTGGCGAAAAGTTGAGTGTCAGTTGTGGTCGGCTGGGACCGAGCAATTGGTATGAACATACCTTGGGTGTGGTGCGGTTTGCTTTTACCTTCAACGATGGGTGGGGGCTGATCGAAGCCACCCGGGGTGACAGGTGGAGGATGCCAGCGGCATTTTTGGGTCCTCACCAGTTCTGCATCATACCCCCGCAGTTGGAAACGACCCTCGTGTGGCGGGACCGGGCGGAGCTGGTCGTGCTCTACGACGAGTCAGATTCATTCAGGGAGGGTGAAGATTCTCTGTCCGATCCGATCGTCGGGGACTATCTGCCGCTCTTGCGGCGCGACCCCCACTTCGCCCGCCTCATCGAGATGTTCTTTGCCCTCTGCCGGCAAGGGGACCAGCCCGAACCCGAATTTGTCGAAGGAATTGCAATCGCACTAGTGTCCCGGACGCTCGCGCACGCTCGCTCCCGTGGTGCGTCCAGCCGGGAGGCGCGTTCGGGGCTGCCGCTTGATACGGTCGACGAGATCATCAAATACATCGACGAAAACCCGCATGATGCGATCCCGGCAACCGATCTCGCGCGGAAAGCCGGATTGAGTCCGGATCATTTTGCGCGTCGCTTTAAAATTACCACAAAGATGAGCCCGAAGCAGTTCGTGCTCCGGCGCCGGATGGAAAAGGTGCGGGAGCTGCTCAGCACCGGGAACTACAACGTGACGCAGGCGGGCCAGGAAGTCGGCTTTCACGACCCGAGCCATTTGAATCGTTGCTTTCGGAATGTCTTTGGCTGCTCGCCCATGACCGTGCTCAAAGCCGCCTTAGTGGTGCCCGGCGACAATTAGACATCTTCGCCTTCGCCCGCTGGCGTGAAACCGCGGGGCGTGTAGCCGGTGGGCATCGGATTCATCCCAATAATGGACGGTTCCGTCTATGGCTTTGGCGGTCTCCGAAGTGTAGAATGGTGCCATAGAAAATGAGCACCGAAATTTCCAACGCACCGACGACGATGGAGGCTCCGCCGGTCGACGGCTTGCCGCTCGTGTTGCCGGCGCATCTGACGGCGAATTTTGAGAAAGCCGACCGTCAGCTGCTTGAGTCATACGGCAGCAGTCCAGGCGTGGCCGGGTTGGTGCGGCTTTGGGTGGCGTGTGGCACCTCGCGAGAGATCCAGCGCGAATTCGAGCGGGCCGTCCTGGATATCCGACGCAAAACCCTCAATCCGCCGGCGAGCGGAGAATTCGATGAAGACTGCCTCTAATTTTGGGCGATTCTCGCCTAAACAAGGTCAAATGCCGCTGGCGACCAGCCGCCTTGTTCAAAAAATGGCTGGGGAAAAACAGGAGGCATCATGCCATCGCTAAAACAAGCCGTCGCCGAGAAAAAGGCCCAGGAAAACACGCTCCGGAGAAATCCGGAAATCGACGCCAAGTTGGATAAGTTCATCGGGGAGAATCCGAAGCTCGCCGAGTATTACAACGGCCTCAGCAAGGATGATCTGATCCGGAAGCTGATGCTCGGAAAAATGCAAAAGGCCGAATACTCTAACGGCCGAAACGAAGAACTCCGGGCATGGGTGGCGGAGCACCCCGAGATCAAATCGAAAATCGAGGAACGCCTCCGGAACGTTCCCGAGGCCAATCGTGAACGGGCGTTCATCAACGCCGCGAAGACGGAGGCCATGAACCAGACGGTGCGGCCTCACGGCGTCCGCGTCTGACTGCGTGGAATACAAGCGGCGGGTGCTTCGGCGCCCGCCGCTTTTTTGCCCTTAGTCGCGGAGAAATTGGGTCATGCCAATTACGGATTGAGTTTGGGCCGCAAAAGGGCTGGCGCTCGCCGACAAGCGGACACCCTACGGCGAGTTGGGTGCAGGTGGGGTTGTTCGGGCGGGCACGGAACTTTTAACGTCGGATGGACACGGATATATACTCAATCAGTCACTTTACCCTTACGTGCAAGAAGCCAGTAAAGGCGAAGCACATGGTTACGCCGAAGACGGTAGGCGAGCGCCTGCGGAAAAGAAGGGAAGATCTGGGCCTCACTCTGCTCCATGCGGCGACGCTACTCGGCGTTTCTGAGCAAGCCGCTTGGCTTTGTGAGCACAGGAAGCATGAGCCGAAGGGGAGGAGCGTAACGGCACTTGCCACGTAATTGGGCGGGCGGCAGGAAAACGCGTGCGTGGACGTCGGACGGAGATACGTCACTGCTCAGGGCGGATAACGCCGTTGAGCGGAGCAGCCGGATTTCAGAGGGTTTCAAGATTTCGGAGTCCGAGGACGAAGAAGGCTTCGCGCTTGGTGAGGCATTCGGCTGGGAAGCCGAGACGGGAAGGGATTTCTGCAAGCTCATGGTGGAAACTCTCGTGTGTCGCTCGGGCTCCCCGGCATGGGGGGAAGCAATCATTTCTTTCCTCGGGGATCGAGTCTCATTTCTAAAACAATCGCAGCGCCCGCGATTCGGTGAAGGGGAATTACCATTTCCCGCGGATCCCGCCGATGACGAATCGCGGAGGGCCGACTATTAATGTTCCGCGAAATGTGCGGGCGATCTCGGCGCGCTCGTTTGCGACGTTGTTCAGGGTCAGATATAGGTCCAAATGTTTCGATAAGGAATAAACTAGCTCGATGTCGCAGCTAACCGCATCATTGATACGGCGCAAGTTCTCAGCATCGCTGAACATGTGCCCAAACCACCGAAGGCGTGGAGCGATTGACGTGGTCGGCGTTACCCGCCACTTCACGGCGAGCCCTGTCGTGTGGCTTGGGGCCTGAGGCATGGCCTTCCCTTCGAGGTCTGGGGTGAGAGAGGCCCCACGAATGATGCTTCGGCTAGTTTTGAAATATCCCTCGACGTCCAGCCGCGCGCTCGGGGTCCAGTTGCCAGACAAGGTTATGCCTGCGGTCTCCGCGCGATCGACGTTTTGTCTCCGCAGCGCATCGGCGGTCGTCCCGATGTGGGCCTGCACTATCGCGTCGTCGGTTTCGCTCCAAGAGGCCGACAGTTTGAAGGACGCCAACTTGGCGGGTGGCGGTTCAATGTATAAGACTCCGAAACGGGCAGCCGGCGCGGGCGGCGGGGGCGAGTAAAAAACTTTCTCCGCGCTGATCTGGACACCCGTCGTGGTCTCGGGCCGCAACGACGGATTCGGCTCTATGGTGGGGCCATCAATATGGAGAGGCTGATAGCGTTCGTTCAGTGTTGGTAGACGAAACGAATGTTGGCCGTTTGCTCGAAAGCCCCAGCCCCAATTCGTCTTCCAAGCCAGCCCGGCGCTTGTGCTAGGACTCTTGCCGGAACGCTCCGAGTAGGAATCGCTCAATATCGCGGCCCCGCTTGAGATAGCATATTCGCTTCGGTGCCCGCGTGAGTTTTTCCAGTAGTCCAAGCGCGCTCCGAAGGTCGCGGTCAACGACGAGGTAAGACGACTTTCTCGGAGCGCAAAGATGCCGCCGACTTCCTGCGAGCCGCCAGCGAATAGCAGGGTATCGAAGCCGCCGTTGTGGCGCTGAAAGCGCTCCCTCGTCTCGCCGTTCACGATGCGAGCGTCCGCGCCGAACGAGGTCGCCGACGGCCCGGCGTGCCGCCACAGCGCGTTCCAAGACGCGCCAAAGGCGGTTGCCGGAACGGCAAACTGGTCGCTGAGTGGAATCTCCATCGTTCGGTCACTGCTGATGCTGCCAAACGTGTTGGCCGATGACTGAGCTTGGCAATAGAGGCTAGACGTCCAAGACAGGTCGTCGCTTGGACACGCGAACACACCGATAGAGGCAAATCTCTCGCGTACCTTGGCCTGCTGATACGGAGTTCCGTTGCCCTTGAACTCTTCCAGTCCGCGAAGCGTTGCCGTGAACTCCGCTTTTTTGCTTGCGCCGACAGGGCTGCGCCAGCGCAGCGCGAGCCATCGGTGACGATCCCACGCCGCGACATCGATGGGACCGCGCTGCTCAGGGGCCACAATAGGATAACCGTCTGTCGAGAAAGCCGAGGCGAGTAGCTGTAGGACCCCGCCGCGGATCGGCACTGTGACTGAGAGTTCGGCGCTGCGAGTCCCAAAATCCCCCACTGCAACAGACGCACGGATATTCCCCCTCTGGGCTGCCACGATGGGCTGCGGTGGCACGTCGACAATAAACAGCTCGGTTTTTGCCGGAAGTGTGAAAAACTGGACTACGCCTTTCGTGGGACCTTCGCCCCAGGCCGTGGCTCCACCCAACGGCACCAACTCGGTGCGCGCGAGACCTTCGCGCGGGATCTTGGACCACATTGTCCACCCGCCCAAGGGATCGTTTACAGGAACGCCGTCTAAAAGAACTAAAGACCTGTTCGCTACATCAATCCCTCCGTTCCGAAGGGACTGATCGAGATTGACCAAGCCGACCGAACGGTCGCCGCTGTGGCTTAATAAGCCACCGTCGGGGGCGAGAACAAGGGTACCCGCCAATGTTGGCGCTGAAGTGCGACGCAGGTCCTCTTCGCCTAGAACCGCAATACTTGCGGGGCTGTCGCCGTTTTTTTGAGGCGCCCTAAAAAAAGTGAGATTAGAGCCCGGGAGCAGCGGGTTCGCGATTCGCAGGTCAAGAGGAGGGGGTGCGAAGGTGATGAACCACATCGGCAGCCCTGGCGGGGTGAACCTGTAGTGGGTTTCTTTTACAGTTACGGATGGGAGCGCGCCGCTCAAATCATGCCGAACTTCCTCTGCCATGCTCGGTGGCTGACCGAGGCAGTTGCATGAGAGCGGAACTGCCGATGCGATGGCTACGAGCGAGCGCGCGACGAGCCTGACACCCTGGGACACACACGGCCAGCCGGTTTGCGCGTGGTGGTCGCCGCTAACGTCAGATGGCATTTGGAGCGAGATACTGACTGGGAAACTAACTCCCGCCTTTCTTGCTTGCGATCTTCGCAAGCGCCTTCGCCCGCATGCTCGCGTCAGAAATGCCTTGGGCGTTCGCAGTCGCGATTTCTGGGTGGGTCGTAGAAAGTGTGTCGGCGACTGCGGCCAGCACGGTGTCGCGGGCGGGGCTCACCGGCAGGCTTTGAGCCCAAGTGGACGCGGCCGCGGGGTTGGTGTATGCCCAGACGGCGCCGGTCCCGGCCAGCATGCTTGTGCGCTCGTTGCTTTCGGGCAGCGCCAAAATCTGGGCGGACGATTTGACCGGATCTTTGCTAGCCCAATTGGTGGCGATATTTACCAATGCCTTGTCTCTGGCCGGGTCTTGTGGTAAGGCCAAGGCCGTATTCAATGCGAGGTCGGGATAGACCGACGCCATCCCTTGGAGTAGGCTCGGCATAATTTGAGCAACCGTGGCGCGATCTTGCATCTGGGATGCATACCGCAAGGCGGCCTCGGGTTGTGCGGAGGCCCATTGCTTCAGGATGTTTATCAGAGCGGTCGTTTTGGCTCCGCTTTGCGACATGCCTTCGACCAAGGGGATCATGGCCTCGGCGTTCGCCGGCGTTAGGCTGTTTCGCGTGGCGGCTAGAGCGTATTCTGTTTGGGTAGCCGGGGGCTGCTGGCTAAACCAAGCTTTTGCTGCGGCCGGATCGGCATCTAGCCATAGTTTGATAGCGGAGGTGCGCAAGCTGTTAACACTGGCCAACGAACTAGGGAGGCCGTTGATCGCCTCGACGGTCGCACGCGGATCTACGGCACCGGCGGCGTTAACTAACGCCGCTGCGAACCCACCGAGCATAGGGGAGCTCCCGTTCCCATTCTCCATTAGCCATTTTAGGGCTGCAGCAGGATCTGATTTTGCCCATTTGCCGGCGACCATTTGCGCGGCGGCGTCGCCCACTGTGCCTCCCTCTGCGGCGGTGAGGACGGATTTGACCGCGCTCGACGGGTCGGTGTCGACCCAAGCGGAATACATCTGCATGCTCACCGATCGCGCCGTGGATTTGTCTAGACGCCCGAATTCCCGAAGGGCGCTTTCCGGGTCAGTCTCGATGGTCTTTGCGAGCGTCTGCCCGAGGGCAGACAGTCGCGCCTGGGAGGGCGGCAGCGACTGGGCCCACGCGAGGGCGCCGCTCGGATCGTAAGAGGCCCAAGAATTGGCGAGGATGTCGACATTGGCGAGCTGGTCGCGAGGAGGTAGCCCCTTGAAAAACTCGGCCGCAGCCGCAGGGTCGGTTTCTGCCCAGCGCTGAATCAGAACGTTCGTGACCATCCGCTTTTGTCCCGCGTTAAGATCTGACTCCGTGATGCTCCTGAAGAATTGCCCAAGCTGCCCGGACGGGAGTTTGTCGATTAGGCCCGTGAGTGCGCGCAGTTGGTCCGAACGTTTCTTCGCCGACAGGACAGCCTTGAGAGCCAAGGAGGCATCTTTTGCCGCCGCCGGTTGTGAGGCCCTGTCGGCGGCAATAGGATCGGGGTCGGAGGCGGGATTGCGGGGGGCGGCACCTGATTTTTGTGGGTTGTGCGAAGTCTCAACACCAACCCGCAGGGCCATCCCAGCCTCGGGAGAGCTCGGGCTTGCCTTCCAAAAGAACACAAGGCTGCCAACGGCAGATCCAGCGAGAAAACAGAGAAAAGACTTCATATTTTAAATAAAATTGTAAGCCTCTCAGCCCACTACTGCCATAGAGACGATCCGTATCGTCAAAAATTAGATTTAAAGGCTGCCAATTGTATGGAACCGGGATGTCGCAGGCCGTCGACCTAGGTAGGAAGCCGGCTTTACCTCTCCGCAGCCCATACGGTAAATCCCTGTTTTTATCTTGCAAGTAAAAATAACTGAATGCAAATAAAGATTGCCGGTGCGCAGAGGGTACGGCTGCTTAGCCCCTCGAACAATACAAAAAGCGAAATCGCAACTAGTTATGAACGAAAAAAAGAATGCCCGTGTAAACAACCTTTTCGCGTTAGATTACGCGGAAGGAATCCCGATCCAGAAGAACTCCGGTGGTTCATACGAACCGAAACAGCAAATCTGGGTCGGTCGCCACGCTGGTCCGGTTGCCCCGGGAATTACTCCGCCTAAGGTCGAGGAGAAGACCTCAAGCCCGACAATGGACTCAGATCCAATCTCGCCGGGCGGCCCTACCGACACTATCACCGGCTCCGATGCGGACGAAGTAGAGGGGGCCGATTATTGCTAAGTTCCTGGCACTATTCGAAAGGACTGCCAAAATTTATCGAGGCGAGCCCGATTGATTCGGGCTCGCCTTACGCTTTTTATGTCCACAAATTATGCTAAAAGAAAAGATTGTCGTCGTCACGCAAGAGTCGGACTCGCATGCGGACGTAATTATAACCAAGCTAAAGGCGTTAGGGCACGAGGTCGTTCGCTTTGACACGGCGGACATACCGACCGAGTCGCTGGTCTCAATGGGCATCGGGGCTTCCGGTTACAGCGCGAGACTCAATATCCCGAAGTACGACCTAAATCTCGACTTCAAGACGGTGAAGTCCATATGGTGGCGGAAGCCACGAACTCCAGTTTTGCCAACTGGGCTTACTGCCAGGGAAAACCGATTCGCCCGTCAGGAGCTGACTACGGTCATAAATGGACTGTGGGCAGCGCTTGATTGCTATTGGATGAGCTTCCCGGGAAAGCTTCGGGAGGCGGGTTGGAAGTTCGGACAGTTGAAGCTAGCCGCCGCCTTGGGTTTCGATGTCCCGAAGACCTTGATAACGTCGGACCCGGATGAGCTCCGTCGTTTTGTCAAGATGTGCGGGGGAAAAGTCGTGTTCAAGGTGCTTAGCGATCCCACCCTCGGTATGGACATGACACCGCGGCTCGTGGATGCGGATGAAATTATGGCGGCGTATACCACGCTCCTGACCGAAGAGATGATCGAGCCCAATATCGAAAAGATTAAGAAGACGCCGTGCCAGTTCCAGGAATACATTGAGAAGAAACATGAGCTCAGGATCACCGTCATTGGGAATCAGATTTTCACCGGCGAAATCGACTCACAAAAACAGGAGCGAACAAAGATAGACTGGCGCCATCACGACGTGCCAATTCTCTTGAGGGCCGGCCACCTGCCGCAACCTGTCGCCGACAAATGCCTCGCACTGGTCAAGCGTTACGGTCTCGAGTTTAGTGCCATCGATATTATCGTGACGCCGGATGACAGATACGTTTTTTTGGAGAGCAATCCGAATGGCCAATGGCTTTTCGTCGAACACCTCGCCCCTGAGCTTAGGATGACAGAAGCCCTAATCAAGTGCCTCACCGCAGGGTGCAGCAACTGAAATACCTGCTGTTCGTCACGTGGGAGCTTGCCAAAATCATCGGTTCATGGAAATAGGTCCAATCGGTGAGTAAATCGCTCTCCAATAAGCAATATCTCCGTTCGTTGAGGCTAGCTTTTCTTTTCGCTTGGCGTGCGGAGAGACGATTTTTTGTATTTCTTCTGTTTGCGTCAGTCGCGAAAGGCAGTCTGCCGATCGCAGGAATATATTTCAATTCTCGGCTCATCGGACTATTGGCAGAGAATCTCCATGCTGGATCGTCGACGGATTCCGTCCTGCGAGAATCGATGGTGCTTGTGGCCTGTATTGGCGTCGCTGCAATTGCGGGCCAGGCGATCAACCGGTTGAGTGATGCGGTATCGAGCCTGTACCAGAGACGGATCGCTAATTATATCCAGCGAGTGATAGCGGAGAAATTGTCGTCGCTCGATGTGGCGGATTTCGAGCACCCGGAGTTCTATAGTTTAATTCAAACTGTCTCCAATGAGGTAAGTCACCGTCCGCTGGTTATATACAGCAACCTTTTGAGTGCGGTGGCAGCTGCCTGCGTAGCGCTCTCCTTCGTCGCCGTAATCCTGTTCTGGAGGCCATGGCTCCTTCTCATCGTCATTGCGCCGGCGGCGGTCTCTATCTTCATGTCGGTGCGAACAGCAGAGGATGCCGTCGCACAGAGCAGAAAGCGCGCCGAAGGCGATCGCGGATTCCACTACGTCCGCTCACTTCTCACGAGCGATGTCGTCGCAAAAGAAATACGTTTGCTGAGGCTGCAGGGCTATCTGCTCGCCAAAATGGATTCTCTGTGGAAGATTTTGTATAAACAGGAGAGCGATTTCATCCGCCAGCGGTCCGTGCGCAAAGGGGCGGTTGGCTTATTGGAGTCGATACGAAATCCGATAATAATAGCGTACTGCGCAGCTGAGACGATTCGGGGCGCGATATCAGTGGCGCAGTTTAGCTTTTATACCCAGTCGATCTCAACTCTTTCCCAGCAACTTCAGTCCCTCGCGACCACGACGAGCCAACTGCACGAGAACAATCTGTTTCTTTCGAGCTTATTTGCGATCTTGGATAGAACACCGCTGGTCGAATCGAGCCTTCGCCAGACCGTCTCGGAAATGCCCGTCGGTGTGCCAAGGGTTGAGTTCAAGCACGTCTCGTTCTCGTATCCCAATACAAACCGGCGCGTCATCAGCGATCTCAGCTTTGACCTTCTTCCCGGCCAGACGTTGGCAATCTTGGGCAATAATGGCGCAGGCAAGAGTACGATTGTAAAACTGCTGGCCGGGTTGTATGAGCCGACGGCCGGGCAGATTCTTTTGGATGGCGTCGATATCGCGACGCTCAATAGGGAGGTATTGAGAAGCAAGGTCGGGGTCGTTCTCCAAGATTTTGGAATTTACCACTTTTCCGTTTACGAGAACATCGGGTTGGGGGACGTCGGCGAAATGGCCACCCGGTCGAAGGTTGAGGAGGCAGGGGCCAGTTCAGGCATATCAGACGTCGTCAAATCACTCCCAGACGGGTACGATACGGTCTTAGGGAGGCAGTACAAGCGCGGCCATGAACTCTCGGGAGGGCAAAAGCAATTGGTAGCTCTCGCGCGCGGGATCATGCGCTCCAGCCCCATCCTAGTCTTGGATGAACCGAGCGCCGCACTGGATGCCGCAAACGAAGCGAGGTTCTTTGGCTCGCTCCTTGGCACCGGCCGGGCCGGACGAAGCGTCATTCTGATCTGCCACCGAATTAGTCTCGCACGGCAAGCGGACAAGATCATCGTAATTGAAAATGGCGAATTAGTTGAAAGTGGGACCCACGACGAGCTCTTGACGGCCCGCGGGACCTACTTTCGACTGGCCGCCTCTTCCGCGAGCAACTGAACTCCGCTGAACCGCAGCGGCTACCTTCGACGACCTAACCTATGAAACCTTCCATCAGGGCTCGCGTGACGGGCTTTGGCGCAAAGCGGGGGACTGAAGTCGTAGTGTACGCGCTGAGGGAAGGCGCTGCGAAGGGCGTTGAGGTCAGCGATGCTCTGGCGTTGTTCGAGTGCCTGCGGCGCGTGGGGAAGGCTCGGCGCCTCGATTTAATACTTACCGCGAACGGCGGGCAGATCAGCGCAGCCAGGAAAATCGCGGTCTTGTTGCGCGAATATGCCAAGGATTTAACCGTCTTTGTTCCATACAAGGCTAGATCCGCAGCAACGCTCTTATGTCTCGGGGCTGACAGCTTGGTCATGGGACCGTTCGGCGAACTAAGCCCCTTTGACTCGCACATACTCGCTGCAAGCGAGCCCTCGGCAAAGACGCCGGCCGCGATCTCGTCGGAAGACATCAAGAATTTTTCGGCCATGGCGAAGGACTGGTTCGGCCTCTCTTCGACAGAATCCCGGACACGGGTGTTTGAGGTTCTCGGCAGTCGTGTATTTCCAACCACACTCACGGCCTTTTTCCGCGCCGACGCGTATCTCCGATCGGTCGCCGCAGGGCAGCTGAAGCTTCATTTGCCGACCGCTAGTCCGTCCAAGATACACGCAATCGTTAACCAGTTCATCTCGGGGATGCCGGAGCACAGCCATGGCTTTGTGCGCGGCGATTTAAAAAGAATGGGACTCAATGTTCGAAACGCTTCTAGCTATGAGGAAGGTGCGATCTGGGACATTTGGAGGGAGTGCCAGGGCGATATGGATAGTGCGCCAAGCGATGCTGGTTTGAGGAAGAACGGAGTCATCCTCAGTCGGGACTATTGCGCCGAGTTTGTTGTTCTGATGCCCGCGGCGGCGGCGCTGGCTCCGGAGAAGCCAGCGACAAAGGATCGAGACTTAGAAAAGTACGCCTATGGTCGGTGGCGAGCTTCCTATGAACGCCGATGAGCCTTCAGGAGTTCCGCACCTTACTAAGCATCTGAGGACGATGACCATGCCAACCTCCTTCAAGAGATCTGGCCCGCCGAACAGCGTCTTCAGGGTGACGCATTGAGTGCCACTTTGACGATTCCATTTTGAGGAACATGATGAACCAAAACGTTGATGAGTTGCGGGTGTTGCTGGAAAAATACTATCCCATCTATAATGACCGGGTAGTCGAGCCGGCTCTCGCGGAGCTCGCTTCGCTAGAGGACGAAATATCCTCCGAATTTGCCGGGAAGTGCCGTTCGAAGGTGCCGATTTCTGAAATTCAGGAGTTCGCGAATTCCAAATTCCTGTTTAGGGCAATCGAGAGAGGCATCGCCCAGAGACGACGCGTGATGGAGAGGCTGGTCTTAGACGGTCCAGGCGACTGGCTCATTTGAATTGCGAGACGACCCCCGACGACGATGAGCTTTGATGAAAACCAAGAGCGAGTTTACTCTAGCTTGGGTAAGTATGCTGCGATCTATAAAAATGAGGTCGTAGTGCCGGCACTCGCAGAGATTCGCGCCATCGAGCGGCGCCTAATATCAGAACTCGCGGAGTGCCTTCGCACGGATTCAGCGAATGCGGACGTTGAAATGTTCATGGAAAAATTGAGGCAAATTCACCTTACTCGCCTCTACTTTGAAGAACGCCGCGCCGCCTCGGAGGTGCCTCATTCAGTCAATGGATTTTAGGCCGGCGATATACGGCAATGAGTTTTAACGGGTACACTGTCCATTGTCGTGTGAACGGGGGAGGTTTCGCCTCGCTCTCGGGGCCAGATGTTCACCGCATGGCGTTTGGCGGGGAGCTCGTTTTATTTTCACACTCGACTGACCTAGTCGACGCCCGCCTAGAGATTCCAGTACTCTTTGATTTTGCTGAAGAGCAGAATCTCGATTTTGTGTTTATAGTGCCGCCCCGCAGGCCGCCTGTTGTCGCATTTCGCGTGGACCCACCGATCCGTTCTTTTTTGTGTCGGGGTACTAACGCGATTCGGGCGATAGTTTCTGCTTTTCTAGTGAATGGTATGCCCTCCGTCTTTGCGCATAAATGTTACAGCGAGGGCCTAGCAAGCGGGAACCTGTTCCGGCTGGCCGCGCTCCAATCTCCTGCGGACATGGTATCAATGGAGCCCGTGAAGGGAGGCCGACCCGCTGACTGGGTGATGGCTCACAGGGGTGATCTGGGCGTTCTGAGAAACTGCTTAGGCTGCGTTGCCAGTTTAACCGGAGCCGCGGTCAATAAGGCTCAGATGCTAGTTGGATTGGACGAAGCGGTAAGTCAGCCGGCCAAATCGCTTCTGAGGAAATTTGGTGTCAGGGGCTACTACGCCTCGTGCCCTGGAGGCGGGCCATATCCTATTCGGAACGAGCTGATTCAGTTAAGCACGTCACCGCTTGTGTGCTTTCAAGATTCGGATGACCTGTCTTGCATATACCGCGACCGGATCCTCGCTGATGGATTCGTTGACGGCACCATTGGGATGGTCGGCTCTCACGAGGTCAGAATCGACGACATCAGGCAAAAGATTCTACCTGTGCGGTATCCACTAGATGTGTCGCGGGCGCTCCTTCTCGGGCCGTTTCAGGCGCTGCTGCATCCCACGTCGATGATTAGGGTCGACAAATTCTTGGCGGCTGGCGGCTTCTCGACGCATGCAAAGATGTCGATGGATACTCAGTTCCTTTTTCGATCATATTTTTATTTCGCAGCCGTCAATATCGACGCTTTTCTCTATGTGCGGCGCATCCATCGCGCATCCTTGACGCAGAGTCAGGCCACAGGCATGCGCAGCTTGCCTCGTTTAAGGGTCAGTCGGGACTGGCGCCGTGATTTCGGCAGAATTCTCGATGGGGTGACCAATCCTAGCGATTGCAGTCTGGCGCCGACTCGAAGCGAAGAGGCAAGTATGGGGCTCCGGGAGATCGAATAAAAACAATGAATCCGATTAACCCAGACCAACGTGATGGAAACGCTCGTGCTCTCTTTTTCTCCCGCGGACGGGGCAGAGGGCATGTATTTCCGGATATAGCGATAGCTGAGGAGATCGCGAGGATCACGCCGGGCCTCGAAATCAGTTTTTCCTCGTACGCAACGGGCGCGGAAACCTTTAGATCGCTTGGCCGGAATGTTTGGGATCTGGAATTGCCGGAAGCCAATCCCTTTGTGACAACTTTGATGCGTGCGGGCAGACTGATTCGAGAACTCTCCCCGGATATTGTGATAGCTCACGAGGAATTTGCCGCGCTCGTAGCCGCCAATATTTCAAATGTCCCTTCGATCTTCACTGGCGCGTGGTTCCCCAAGCTTGGGTCCGTCTCCGCCGAATCGCTGGCATGTAGCGATTCGGTCATCATTCGCGGCGAGGCAGGGATCTTTGCGCCGCCCCCAGACTTGTCGAGGAAGCCTATATATGTGGGCCCTGTAATTAGAAGGATGTCCTGCACGGCAAATGATCGCCCGCGACTGCGCCGCGAGCTGGAAATAGGGCCCTCGGTTTTCGTTATGACGGTTGTTCAGGGCGGGTGGGCAACGGAAGCCCGTGCACCGATAGCCGCCACCGTAATAGCGGCTTTCCGGCAGCTGGAGTTTGAGAATAAGAAATGCTTCTGGCTCGCAGGAAGTGATCACGAGCTCATTATGGACTTAACCAAGTCCCAAGGGGGTTTTGAGGTGTGCAGGTTTTACGACGACGTCGAGCGCCTTTACGCTGCAAGTGATGTCATTGTCACGAAGGGGACTTATGGTGCGACCATAGAAGCGGCGAGTTTGGGTGTTCACTCAGTCTCGATTTCTCACGCCTCAAATCCTGTTGATGAAATCTTGGTTCCGCGTATCCGGTCCAATATTGCATTGTCTGCTTCAGCTACCGATGGCGATGTGCTTGCGGATAGGCTGCGGTCCTTAGTGTCGTTGCAGAAAGGGCCTGAACCCCTCCTTATACACGAGTCAGGGGCGTCAAAAGCTGCTCTGGCAATTGTGTTGGAGACGGAACGGATTTTGGGCAGAAATCTCGGTCGCATGCAGGTAGGCTGACCATCCGAAGAAGTCAGGGCTTCTATGGAGGCGCAAAACTGCCTAGATCTTCGCCAGGCGCTAGGAAAACGCGTGCGTGGAAGTCGGTAGGGGAAACGTCACTGCTCATGGCGGATAACGTGGTGGCCTCCGTGTGAATCGTGTAGCTTCGGCAAGCGTGCATAATACCATTTACTATGCGCAATGAGACTTTAGGTTGGCGCGCCAGCGCTTGCTTGCTCGAGGAGCCAGCCCTGACCGATTAATTCGGCGACGCGGGCTCCGCTTTGGCGCAGCGGTTCGAGTTCGGCGAGGATCGCGTCTTCCAGCGGGCGCAGCGCGGTGAAGAGCTGGTTGCAGATCGCGTTTTTCACGAGGTCGCCGAGTTTCTCCACGGGGTTGAGTTCCGGGCTGTAAGGCGGCAGTGGTAGCAGTCGGATATTGGCCGGCAGCCGCGTATCGTCCGCTTGGAGGTGGAAGCCGGCTTGATCGGCGATAATCACGTGCCAGGCCGTCGGATCGCTGTCGGCGATTTGCCGCAGGAAGGTGGCGTGGATGTCCTGATCGATCGCCGGGGTGAAGAGCATGTGAAACGACAATCTGAATTCAGCCCGACGATCTTCGGGGTGCCAGCACTGAAGCTGGTGGTTTTTGAAGCGCCGTCGGTCTGACGTTGGCGAGGCTCGGGGCCCACGCAGGCCAATGATTACGGAGCAACAATACCAACGACTGATGAAAGAACATGCAAAGTCCGGCGTGCTGGGCACGGCGGCGATGAAAGCAGGGATGCATCGAGAAACGGCGGCCAAATACTTGGAGGCAGGTCAGGGGCCGCAGCCCGAAAAGCGACGCGGCCGGCGGCGACCGGATCCGTTGACGACAATCTGGGCGGCCGCCGAGCGGTTGCTGAACGACGCGCCGGAATTGGAGGCGAAGGCGTTGTTCGAACACCTGCTCGCCGGTGGCGCCGCGCCCGAGGCGCAGAACGCGCTGCGCACGTTCCAACGCCGGGTGCTGAGTTGGCCGACGCCACCATGGTCCGCCGAAAGAAGTGTTCTTCCCGCAGGCCCGTGAGCCCGGCGAGAGCCTGCAACTTGATTGGACGCATGCGGCGGAACTCGGCGTGACCATCGCCGGGCAGAAGTGGGAGCAACTTTTGTGTCGCGCGGTGCTGCCGTATTCCAACTGCGAAAGGGCGGCGCCATGCCGGTCGGAATCGATGCTGTCGATGCGGGTCGGATTACAGGGGCCGCTGTGGAGCCTACTGGGTGGCGTGCCGGGGAAGCTGCAGACCGACCCTAGTTCGACGCCGACGCATGTGCTCAATCGCACCACCGGCGAGCGTGGCTTCAACGTCGAGTATCTGGTGTTGTGCCGTCATCTCGGGTTCGAAGCCTGCACGATCAATCCCTGTCCGCACGAAAACGGCGACGTCGAGTCGGCTAACGGCCACTTGAAGCGACGCTTGGCGACGCATCTGACGTTGCGCGGTTCACTTTAGTTTACCGACGAGGCGGCGTTCGCCGCCTTCGTGGCGGCGGTCTGAACGGCGGTGAACGCGCTGCGCGCCGTCAAAGTAGCCGAGGAGCGGATCCGGTTACAGCCGCTGCCCGCGACGCGTTATCCCGAAGCGGATGAGTGTTGTGTCCGCGTCTCGAGCTTCAGCACCGTGCGGGCGAAGCAGTGCGCCTACTCGGTGCCGGCCCGACTCATCGGAGCGATGGTGCAGGTGCGGATCAGCGAGGCCGAAGTGGCCGTGCGCCACGAGGGTGTGGAGGTCGCGCGTTATGCGGTCGCGAACTCCACGCCCCCGCCGCGCCGCAGCAGTCAGCGGCGGTGGACTGGCTCCTGACCCGCCCGCCGACCCCGCGTCTAGATGTCCTGCTTGAGCAGGCGGCGACGACGTTGTCGGCGAGGCGGTCG
Organism: Opitutaceae bacterium; assembly: GCA_044358025.1. Lineage (GTDB taxonomy): Bacteria > Verrucomicrobiota > Verrucomicrobiia > Opitutales > Opitutaceae > GAS368. The sequence continues at coordinate 17,494 of JBIKOK010000007.1, read as the reverse complement.
GTAGCGATGGCCGTCGTCACGGGGCGAGGGTTATCCCGCTGGCCCTTCGCGCTGTCGAAGCGATGCAAGACGGGCCAAAGAAGATCGAGTCGCACTATTCGCTCGGAGTTAGACCCATGGAAGCCGACTGGTCCGCGCCTGCGCCCGCGCCCAGTTGCCGGCCGCGAGATAGTGGCCAATTGCGATAGATTGATCGCGACCGGCCGAGCCGCCGGGCTCCAGCAACTCCCCTGGCACGACAATCAAGCTTATTTTTCGATGTCGCAAACGGGCGGAACCGATAGCGGGTGTATATTTTGAGACTGTAGTTTTGGGGTCTCGAATCGCTCGTTAGCAGATTGGGACAAGATTGGGACGAAACCTTATTTCTGGTTTGATTTCGTTACGCCTCGTTGCATCTTTTCCCCTGTTCTAACTCACTCATAACAACACAAATACTCGGTTAACGAACTAGATGTGTTGTCAGGGCTCGGCGGTTCGAATCCCTCCCTCTCCGCCAGTTTTCCCCTCTGAGGGGCAAAATCACGAAGCTAGGTTGCCAGGTTGACGCGGCAACCTAAGCATGCCCAACCAATCGTTCAGCGTCCGCCGGTTCAAAAATCGGAACGGCGTTTTCTCATGGCGAGTCCACGGTCACCTCAACGGCGTCCGCATCCGCCGCAACTTCAAGACCCAGGAAGAGGCCGCGGCGGAAAAGGCCGGCCTCGAAATCAAGGCCCTCCGTCTCGCCTCAAACCTGCGGGCGATTACGACCTGCCTCACGGAGGACCAGATTCGCGAGGCCGAGGCTGTCTTTCGCCAAATTGCCGAGCACGGACGGTCGCTTTCATCGTGCGTCAGTTTAACACTGACGACCGAGCGCGAAGCCACCTGCAGAAAGGCACTCACCGAAGCCATCGCGGACTACATCGCGCTCAAGGAGCACGAACTTGAGCAGGACCTGATTTCCGAGCCGTACCTCGTGCGCCTCCGCCGCGAGATGAACCGGCTGCCCAAGCGTTGTCCGGCCGCCACTGTATCAGATCTCACGCCCGCGCGCCTGGTGGCGTATTTCGAATTCGGCCGCGCCTCGCGCAAGACCTACAACAACCGTCGCGGCGTGATCTCGGGCTTCCTCAAGTTTGCCCAGCAGCGCGATTGGATCGCTGAGAATCCGCTCGTCAAAATTCCCGCCCACCGCATTCGCCGCCGCCGCGGCGGCGCACAAACGCTCACTGCGACCCAGTCACATGAGCTGATGGAGTTTGTCGAAACCAACCATCCGGCGGCAGTGCCATTCTTCGCGCTGTGCCTCTTCGCGGGGATCCGGCCGTGCCTCCGCACCGGTGAAATCACCCGCCTCAAACCCGGACACGTCCGGTTGACGGAAGGCTTCATTCGGATCGACGGCGAGGTCTCAAAGATCCGCGAGCCGCGCACGATCACGATCCAGCCAAACCTGGCGGCCTGGCTTCGTGCGTACCCGTTGGAGAAGAATCCGATCATCCCAGCCAACCTCCAGCATCTCCGCGAAAAGGCCGTCGAGAAGTTCGACCTGACCCATGACGTGATGCGGCACACGTACATTTCGATGTTCGTCGCAAAGTTTCGCTCCATCGGCGAGGCCGCGCTCCAGGCCGGCAATTCCGAAAGCATCATCCGCAAGCACTACCTCGACCTGAAAGATCCTGCCGAGGCGGAACTGTTTTTTGGAATCAAGCCCGAGCGAAAACCCACACCAGTCCCAGTTGACGAGGGCGTCGAAGGCACGGCGCCTCTGCCATTCCCGACGCCGGAAAAGGTGGAGCGGAGGGCGAGTTGACGCGTGTTATCAAGTGCATGGAAACACCAACTTCTTCCCCAACTTTCTCCTCCACACTCACCGACATCAACGGCCTCCGCCACTGCGGGATCTTCCCCACTGGTCGTGAGCCGTCGATCCGCACGCTCCGCTCATGGACCAAACTCAGGCGAATTCCTTATCACAAGGTTGGCCACTTTGTGCTGTTCGATGTCCAAGAGGTGACCCTGCACATCCGCACCAAGCTCAAGGTGCCGGCGCGCGGCTGAGCGAAACCACGGGGGGAATTGACGATGTCCACGCGCAACCTGCCGCTCTGCTCAGCACCGTTGACCTCCTGCCCTTGTCCACCTGACCTTCGCGTCATGCGTGCGAAGCGTTCTCTCCGTCGCGCCGCGGATCTGCTGTCGGTTGCAGGCGTGCCTGTCGCCGAGGCCACCAAGGTGCTCGCGCGCGAGCCCAATAGCCCTGTCACGCAGGCCATCAAGCTTTGGGGCGACGACGAGGAGCCATTCAAGAACCTGATCACATCGTCCGCGTCTGCCGCGCGCGAGTGGCGGAAAACCATGGCGCGCATCATCGCCCACCTGGAAAGTGATAACTCAGGGCGTCCCGTTTTCCGCGGTTGGTATTTTGGCAGCTCGGCGCAGCGCGACGAGTTCATGCGTCCCATCCTGAAACAGGGCTTCTTCGTCAATCCGCGCATTGGCATGAGCGCCAGTCGATCCCGCCGCGTTTCTACCAGTGCGACGTTCCTCAACCGCCATGGCGTGATCTGGGAGATTCGCGCACCGCGCACAGCTCGTGATTTCGCGCCGATCTTCGATGCCATCGGTGCGAAATACCCAGAACAACGCGAAGTTGTTTTTCCACGGCACAGTCGGTTTGTCCTGATGGAGGCCCCACGAAAGCTGACCCTGCTTCGCGGTGGACAAAAATTACGCGTGCCCTACCTTGTTTTCGAAGAAGCCTAAAATGCCGACCGACCTCCAGAAACTTGCCCGGGCTGTAGCCCAAATCAAGAAGAGCGCTCCCGCTCATGGAAAGCGCTACAGCACCGTCGTGGAGAACCCGTTCGAGTCCGGCTATTGGCCGCCCACAAAGCCAACCAAGCGCGATTTCGCCGTGACGCTTCGCCTGCGGAAGAAACACGCCGCTGCGGTTGCTGCGTCGCGTTAAGTCGGTCGGCAGGTTCCGGCCGGCGCTAGTTGGCCTCGATGTCGTGTGGCCTTGGCGCCGGCGGTTCGAGCGCCCGGGCCCGCAAGGTGTCCACAAAGTCGGTTACGGCCCGAAGTTCCTGCAAGGCGAACTGCGCAGCACTGGGTGTCCACTGGCGCCATGCGGCGCGGTGCCGGTCGAGGAACCGGTCGCCGGCACGTAGTTCGCGCATCAATTGAAACGCAGTGATCGAGGCTTCGTCAGGACTTGCGCCCCGCTGCTCATGCTGGCTGGCCACGTGTGACCGGATGCGGCGGCGGAGCGCCATCGCCGAGAGACCATCCGATTCTGCCACTGCCAGCCATCGCTCGATTTCCTGTGGGTCCGCAAACGCGATCCCGACCTCGCAGTGGTGGGTCCAACTCAAAGCGTCGTGGCGACGTGACACGGGGATTCGGAGGCAGACCATTTTGGCATTTCGCAAAGTCCCGGGATTGATCCCGGTCGCGGCGGCGCACTCGGTGATCAACCCGCGGCCGCCGGTCGCCCCGTACGCCAGCACATCGCCGAGCCAGGCGGTCAGCGTCTGGCGGGCACCGGTCGAGGTGCGCACGAGGCGAGCTACGTGCGTGACCAGCCCGCGCCACGTCTCCGTCTCCAATCCCGGCTTCAGGACCAAGCCCAGTCGTGTGGCGCGAGCAACGCCGGCTTCCGGCAGTTCACGAACCAGTTGATCGATCTCAGTTCGCATCGGATTGCTGCATCGGCCGGGGTGGCAGGCCCAGCCGGCGCTGCATAGCCAGAACCTGCTTGCGGAAGCCTTCCGCGGTGAGTCCATGCCGGGCGGCGTAGCCACGCAGACTCGTGACGTCGAACTCCGCAACTCCGGTGGCGTAGATCAACACGTCAACTGCAAGGTCGCGATTCTTCGCGCCGGCCAATTCGTAGACCAAATCGCGTACCGCGCGAACCGCCGTCTGGTCCGACCGCGATTCAATGCCCAGCGCCTGCCGCAACTCGTCCACCAGGCCTTGCTGCTCGCAGTCCCTCACGACGTCCAAAACGACTTCCCCAACGCCAGCCCGCGCGGCAGCTTGGGCGCTGCGCGGGTCGCGATCGACGGCGTGGTCAATTCGGTTCATGCAAGATTTCAGAGGAAAGTGAGACCGTTAGGCTCACCCAAAGTTGCGGAACTTTTTCGCGTTCACCGCCAGGCGGGCAATTCCCGACGCTGGCGGTTGTGGTGGCGGCAGTAGTGGTGGTGGCAGTGGTAGCGAAGTGGTGGTGGGTAGTGGTGGAGTAGTAGTGGTGTTGCGACTTTCTGGTAGCGAACGCTAGGGGTGGCGTGTCCTCGGATTTATAGGTAGGCGATGCGGCTGGTGCCGCTCATTTTCTGTGATCAATTCGACTTGGATGGCCATCAGTGTGCCGCGGTAAGGGTGCATTTGAAAGCTGACGTCTTGCCGGTGCTGGATTCCTCGGTTGATGAGGTTCGGCAGTCGATCTGTGGGTTGCTTGGATTGGCCAATCGATGGCCTTCATCGGGTCGGTGATAGTTGGTGAGTTGCGGAGGTTGAGGCTTCGTTGGGGCAATGGGTTTCCTTTGGAGGTGGATTACAATGGGTTGGTCGGAGGTTCCCCTGGTGGAGCATCTGTGCGTTCAGAGTCTGCCGTTGCTCTCGAGGTGATCACTTGCGCCAAGTAGGAATCTTTTCGCGGGAACTGGCGGCGTAAGGCCGGTGCCTCGGCCGTCGCCGACACACGGTTTGCCCCCGATGCGAATATCAACGCGCACATCAGCAACTGCACCTGCCTGCACCGCCACCACCAGAATCCAGCACGGCTCAGCGACAACGACGATTCTCCGAAGCAAGGTAATCGACCTGCAACCCTGCACCAGAAGGAACTGAGGATCCTCCTGATTTTATCACCATGAATCCCAGATATCTGGGTTCAACCGACTACCAGCATGGACTGCCCTCACATCATGGAAACGAGGCCGAAGGACCCTCATCGACGTAATCCCCGCCCTGCTACTCACGCCATGCCCCATCGCGCATTACTCCTACCCACCCGCCAAGAGAAGAAACCGCCACAGAGCACCTTCAGCGCGGCGAAAACCGTTCTAAGTATATTGCACCACAAAATGGCCTCCAAAAACCCAATCATGATGAGCAAAGACGCAATATCCCTAACGCGTTTTCGCGCATCGGGCCGGGCACCGCGTCGCGCACCGGCGCGTTCAAACTCGGTTTAAAGTCCGTTCAAACTCGTGGGCGCATCTGTACAAAGTCTTTGAACAGGCTTGAACAAGCCTGAACTACTTTGAACACCCCATGCCGGGCAAGCCGTTCCGATCAAAACTCCTGCCACACGCGGATTTCATCCGCGAAGCCCGCGCCCAGGGGCTCGGCTACCCGCCACTTGCCCGTCGGTCATCCGCCACTTACCCGCCGCCTGGCGGGCACGCGCCGAGAACGGCAGATAGAGGCACGTTCGGCAGTGAACACAATCGCGCGGCAAGCGTCAGCCGAGGGTAAGGGAGGATGCCACCTCAAACTTGCGATTCGGAACATTGTAGACCGAAAGCGGCGCCAGGCCGACAGCGCGACCGCCGCCACCGCGAGCCCCAGCAACGTCACTGTGATCGGTCGCGTGAAAAAGATCCCGTGGCTGCCGTCCGACATCACCAGCGCCCGGCGATAGTTCTCCTCCGCCATCGGCCCGAGGATCAGCGCCAGAATCAGCGGCGCCACCGGGTAACCGCCGCGCTGCATGCCGTAGCCCAGCGCACCGAAACCGAGCATCAGCCAGACGTCCGCCAGATTGCCGCGCATCGCGTAAGCCCCGACCACCGACAAGAGGAGAATCAGCGGCGCGAGCAGGCGCCGGTCGACGTTGACCAACCGCAGGAAGACCCGCGCTCCCAGCGTGCCGAATACAAACACCAGCAGGTGCGCCAGCAGCACCAACGCGAACACCGCGTGCACCAGACCCTGCTGCTCCTTGAACATCAGCGGGCCCGGCTGCAGCCCATGGATCACAAACGCGCCGATCATCACGGCCGTGACCGAATCGCCCGGCACCCCCAGCGACAGCAGCGGGATCATCGCGCCGGAGGTCGCGGCCGTCTTCGCCGCCTCGGGGGCCGCCACGCCCTTCACTTCGCCCTCTCCGAACCGTTCGTCCGGGCGCGCCGCGCGTTTCGCCTCGCTGTAGCCGAGGAAGGCCGCGATGTCGCAGCCCGCCCCCGGCATCGCCCCGACGAAGGTCCCGATCCCCGCCGACTTCACGGTCGTCCAGGCACACCGCACCGCGTCCGTGCGCCGCACCCACCAGCCGTGCGGCTGCGCGACCGACGCGCCGGTGTCGGCGCCCGGTTCCGCCAGTCGCAGCGCCTCCGACACCGCAAACAGCCCGATCAACGCCGGAATGAACGAGATCCCCTCCATCAGGCTCACCGCGCCGAAGATGTACCGCGGGTACCTCATGGGCCAGGAATTGAAGAGCGTTCCCTTTGGCGAATATTTTGGTTCTTCGGGGGAATCTCAGTGGATCAATTTATGATAGTGATCTTTTGAAGTAGGAAGGCCGTCTGGTCCAAAAACTGAAGTGATCACGCCGCGTCTCGGTAGTAGTAATTGAGCATCCCGCCGAGGCGCTGGCGCCGCCGGACTTTGCCATTCGCGGCTCCGACCTCCAATGCCGGCTGGATAGTTCGGCCATCGAGTCCCTGATGGTTTCGCTCGCGGTGATAGTGCTCGAGATGCTCGTCGACCACACCTCGCAGATGCTCTTCTCCGAAAAGGATCATTCGATCAGCTGGCGATATAGATCAGCTGGCAGCTTCCCTCTTTTAGGTGCGATGGAAGCACCGCACCATCATGGTCGCACTCGGTCTGGTCTCCCGCGTGATTGTGACTTCGCCCGTCAAGGTATTGCTCCGCTGCGCCTGCGCGCCACCCTGACCGGCGAGTCGGATTTGCGGCTGTTATCGGCAGTGGGAGTGCGCAGAGTTTCTATGCTTGGGACGGTCTTGGAGGGGATGCTTACCAAGAGTGCCTGAAGCAAACGCCTACTAAAAGAGGCTTTTAGTTCGACAATACGAGTTTAACGCACTTTATGGTATGCGATGAAAGTAAGCTCAGCGTCTACTGATCCAATGCTGCAAAGTGACCGAGAAGCCGTCCGCTTGTTCTTGGACGGGCTGCGGCAACACCGTCTCAAACAGAATTGGTCTCAGGTCGAAATGGCGCGCCGGGCCGGCCTTTCCCGGCCGGCCTACCAGAATTTCGAAAACGGCTACGGAAATATCACCCTGCGCAATCTCCTGAAGATCCTGGGGGTGCTGGGCCTCACCGAGCGGTTCGCCCAAATGATTCCGCCTATCACCGAGGAACCTACGCTCGCCGCGCTCTCGAAGCCGGTTCGCCAACGCGCCCGGCGCCGGCGCCCAACCGTCGGATCGCCGGCCGCAAAATGAGTCGCGCCGCAATCCCAGCGCTCAACGTCCGTTGGCACGATGGACGTCTCGTTGGCCGTGTGATCACCAACGGTCCGACCTATTTTGCCTACGACGATGAATGGCTCGCTCGTGGCCACAATCTGTCGCCGATCACGGTGCCGTTCACGAATGCGACGTTTCGCCAACGTGTCGATGGATTCCACCAATTGCCCGGGTTTCTATCGGATTGTCTGCCCGACCAGTGGGGCAGGCGGATCATGGATAGCGAATTCAGCGCGCTCGATGTTCGGGCCACACCCATGCGGATGCTGGCTTGGGTGGGGCGACGTGGAATCGGCGCTCTGACGTTCGAACCGGCGCTCGGCGGCAACGATAGTGCTTCGAGTTGGGAAGCGGTCACTCCGGCGCTGCTCATGCGCGAGGCCCAAGCGGTCATAAGGGAGGAACCCGCCCGTGCTTTTGCCCACTTGCAGCGCGGCGGCACAGCCGGTGGAGCGCTGCCCAAAGCGACTGTCGCACGGCTGACGGATGGCTCCGTTCTGGTCGGTGGCGACGTAGCCGCGGCCATCGCCGCTCATCCGGATGCGCGACTCGGACTGCTCAAGCTCGATTGCGACGGAGATTCAGCCGGGCGCGAAACCGACGGGCGGTTGGAACATGCCACTATGGCCATGGCGCGGGCCTGCGGAATTCGGGCGGCGACGACCGAGATCATGCGAGACACCGCCGCCAAGCGGACGCGCTACCACCTGTTTGTCGAACGGTTCGACACTATCCCAGGTTCGTCGCGACGCTTTCATCTCATGACGTTGGCGGGTGCGTTGCACACCCACCGGCTGGACTACCGCCACCTGCTTTTGACGACGCGCCAATTGACCCGCGATCAAACCGAAGTTGCCGAAGCGGTCCGGCGGATGATTTTCAATATGCGCGCGGCGAACGCCGACGACCACGGAAAGAACCACAGTTTTCTATTCGACGAGGCCACCGCGCAATGGACGCTCTCGCCGGCCTACGACCTAACCCTCAATGCCGATGAGGGGCGCAACTATCAGGGGCTCACACCCAACACCTTCGGCCCGGCGCCCAGACTGACCACGCTCGCCGCGGTGGCGGCCGACGCCGGTATTGGGCGCGACGAGTTCGATAAGATCGATGCCGAAGTCTCGGCCGTGATCCAGCGCTGGCCCGAGTTTGCCGCTGCGGCCGAGCTTCCCGCAGCCACTGCGGAGCGCGCAACGGCGATTCATCTCGGCGTTGCGAATGTCTTGGCAACCGAGGTTACTGCAAAGCGCGGCAAGCGCCGAAAGCTCTGGGAGTAGTCGGCGTTAGGTTGGACTCATGGTGCCAATCAACGCGCTTGAAATGCAAACTGAGCAAAAATTCAGGCATCCGAAATTTGGCGCTGTATCATAAAATTACGTTCGCCCGAAATTACCCCCAATTGTTTGCCACGGATTTGCCAGCCGGCCTGTTTTGCCTTGTTTTCGCTGCAACTATTTGCACGCTTTTTCCTGTTCTAACCAACTAACAATCAACCTCAAAGCTCGCATCATCAGGCTTTTCGGTTGTTGGGTCCCAGGCGATTCGAATCCCTCCCTCTCCGCCATTTTTTCCCGGTTCAACCGCCGCGCGGTCCGGGACTTGGTTCGGGCCGGCGCAGGTCTGGGCCGTCGATTTGTGATGAGCCGCGCTGGAACGGGGGCGCGGTGCTCGTGCTGCCGTCCGGGGGGCGTCGGAAGTTTTTCGAAAACCGTCTTGCGCGACGGATGGCGCAGGGCAACTCTGCGGGCGATTTTCTCTTCCTCTGCATCCTTCCCACCATGGTCACCTCCAACAACGAACTCGCCTACAACAGCAAGATTGAGGGGGAGGTCGTGGTGACCCGGGCCGATGCGGTCATCAACTGGATCCGCACGAATTCCATGTGGCCGATGCCCATGGGCCTCGCCTGCTGCGCCATCGAGCTGATGGGCACCGCTTCCAGCCGGTTTGACATCGCGCGCTTCGGGGCGGAGGTCATGCGGTTTTCGCCGCGCCAGTCCGATTGCATGATTGTGGCGGGCACCGTCACCTACAAAATGGCGAGCGCGGTCCGCCGCATCTACGACCAGATGGCGGAGCCCAAATGGGTCATCGCCATGGGGGCCTGTGCCAGCTCGGGCGGCATGTATCGCAGCTACGCGACGCTCCAGGGCGTCGATCGTATTATCCCGGTGGACGTCTATATCAGTGGTTGCCCGCCGCGTCCTGAAGCCCTGATCGATGCGCTCATGAAGCTCCAGGCCAAGGTCCGCAAGGAGCCCTCGGCCAAGAACCTGCTGTCCGCCTGATCGCGCCGCCGGTTTTTCCGCCCGACGACCAACGCATTTTTCCATCCTCACCGCACCTTTCATGTTCGCCACCGCCGACGTCACGACCGCTCTCAAGGGGAAATTTCCTCAGGTGAGCGACCGCCCCAGTTCCGACCTCCCGGCGTTCAACGTCCCCGTGGCCGAGGTGCTCGCCGTGTTGGCCTACCTGCGGGACGAGGGCGGTTTCGATATGTTGGTGGATTTGACCGCGATCGACTGGGCCGAGGGCGCCTCGCCGCGGTTCACGGTCGTTTACCATCTGCTGGCGACCACGCGCGGCGCCTACGTCCGGATCGCCACCAACTGCCCGAGCGACGCCGAGCCCGCGGTCCCCAGTGCGGTCGGCCTCTGGCCCGGCGCCAACTGGCACGAGCGCGAGTGCTTCGACATGTTCGGTATCACGTTTGCTGGCCACCCTGACCTGCGCCGGATTTTGATGTGGGAGGGTTATCCCTACCACCCGCTGCGCAAGGAATTCCCGCTGGCCGGCATCGAGACGGTGCTCCCCGACGTGGAAGTCGCCGCGGAGACGAAGGCCAAGGTCATCGCCGCGCCCATGGCCGGCGGACCGTTTGTCGCGTCGGCCGGGGAAATGAACCTCACCGACGCCGAGCCGCGCGCCAAAGACGAGAGCTGGAGCGAGCGGAAGGAGAAACCGGAATAAGCGCAGCGCTTCTTCCGCCGACCTTTACCAACGATGGCCACCGAATTCGCTTTTCCCGACAGCGCCGCCAAAGCCGCGGGCGCGCCGCCGGAGTTCCAGACCGAAAAGATGTCGCTCTCGATGGGCCCGTCGCATCCTTCGACCCACGGCGTGCTCCGCCTGCAAATGGAACTCGACGGCGAGATCCTGACGAAGTGCGACCCGGTCGTCGGCTACCTGCACCGCGGCGACGAGAAGATCGCGGAGAACATGACCTACAACCAGTTCGTGCCCTACACGGACCGGTTGGACTACCTCGCCCCGCTCGCGAACAACATGGCCTACGCCATCGCGGTCGAGCGCCTCGCCAAACTCGAGGTGCCGGCGCGCTGTCAGGCGATCCGCGTCATCACTGCCGAGCTCGCGCGCGTCTCCTCGCACCTCATGGGCCTCGGCGCCTTCGGCATCGATACGGGCGCCTGGACGGTGTTTATGTATTGTTTCACCGAGCGCGAGAAACTCTACAAATTGTTCGAGGAACTCACCGGCGCGCGCTTCACCACGAGCTATGCCCGCATCGGCGGTCTCCAGCGCGACGTGCCCGAGGGCTGGACGAACAACGTCAACGCCTTTTGCGATCAGTTTCTGCCCATCCTCGACGAGATTCTCGGGCTGCTGACGCGCAACAAGATCTTCATGGACCGGTCGGTCGACATCGGGGTGATCTCGAAGGCGGACGCGATCGCCTACGGTCTCACCGGCCCGAATCTCCGCGGTTCCGGCGTCGGCCTCGATCTCCGCAAGGACAAACCTTACTCCGGCTACGAGCAGTATGAGTTCGACGTTCCTGTCGGCACGAAGGGCGACTGTTACGACCGCTATCTCGTCCGTGGCGAGGAGATGAAGCAGTCGGTCCGCATCATCAAGCAGGCCGTCGCGAAACTTCCCGGCGGCGACTGGTATGCGAAGGACGCGCGGAAGATCTTCGCGCCGCCGAAGGACAAGATCCTCACCTCAATGGAGGAGCTGATCCAGAATTTCATGATTGTGACCGAGGGCCCGCAGATGCCGGCCGGCGAGGTTTACTTCGAGGCCGAAAACCCGAAGGGCGCGCTCGGTTTCTACGTCGTGAGCAAGGGCGGCGGCGTGCCGTGGCGCCTGAAGATCCGCTCCCCCTCGTTCTGCAATCTCTCGATTCTTCCCAAGGTCTGCGTCGGCGCCCTGATCTCCGACGTCGTCTCCATCCTCGGCTCGTTCGACTTCGTCATGGGCGAGTGCGACCGCTAATTATTTCCCGCGACCCGCGACGATGAATCTCAAGCCCACCACGCTCACGCAGATCGACGAGGTAATCACGCATTACCCGACGAAACGCAGCGCCACGCTCCCGCTCCTGCACCTCATCCAGGAGGATGTCGGCTACATTCCCGAGGGCGCCATCGAGTGGATCGCCACGAAGCTCGAGCTCGAGCCGATCAACGTCTACGAGGTTGTGACCTTCTACCCGATGTTCCGGCAGAAGCCCATCGGCCGCCGCCACATCAAGGTCTGCCGCACGCTCTCCTGCGCGCTCATGGGCGGCTACAAGACCTGCGAGCAATTCGAGAAGGAATTCAACACGCACCGCGGCGAGGTCTCGCCCGACGGCGAGGTCACGGTCGACTTCGTCGAGTGCCTCGCCAGCTGCGGCACCGCGCCCGTCGTCCTGATCGACGACGACCTGCACGAGAAGGTCGATTGCGCGAAGGCGAAACAGCTCAGCGCCCAGATCAAAGCCGAAGCGAAGAAACGCTAACCACCATGGCCGCTCCGACCCAACGCCGCATCATTTTCCAGCACATCGACGAGCCCGGTTACTCGAACGATCTCGCCTGCTATGTCCGCCACGGCGGCTACGAAGTCCTCAAAAAGGCCGTCACGCGCCCGCCCGCGGAGCTCATCGACGAGGTGAAGAAATCCGGCCTGCGCGGCCGCGGCGGCGCGGGTTTCCCCTGCGGCGTGAAGTGGGGCTTGGTCGACCGCAAGAGCGGCAAACCGATTTACCTGATCGTCAACGCTGACGAGTCCGAGCCCGGTACCTTCAAGGACCGCTACATCATGCATCAGGACCCGCACCAGTTGATCGAGGGCACGATGATCTCGTGCTTCGCGAACAACGTGAAGCAGGCCTACATTTATATTCGCGGCGAGATGCCCCATGGCGCGCGCATCCTCGAAAAAGCCATCGCCGAGGCCCGGGCCGCCGGCTTCGTCGGGAAAAATATTCTCGGGACGACCTACTCCTGCGACATCTTCGTCCACCGCGGCGCCGGCGCCTACATCTGCGGCGAGGAGACCGGCCTGATCGAGTCGCTCGAAGGCAAGCGCGCCAACCCGCGCATCAAGCCCCCGTACTTCCCGGCCGTCCTCGGGCTCTACCAGTGCCCGACGATCGTGAACAACGTCGAGACGCTCTGCCACGTGAAACACATCGTCGAATTTGGCGGCGACGCTTTCACGAAAATCGGCACGCCCAACAACACCGGCACGCGCATTTTCTGCGTCAGCGGCCACGTGCAACGCCCCGGCTACTACGAGTTCGAGGCCGGCAAGATCACGATGGGCCAGCTCCTCTACGAGGTCTGCGGCGGACCGCTCCCCGGTCGCACATTTAAGGCGGTCATCCCCGGCGGGTCCTCCGCGAAAATCCTCCGTTTCGGCGAACGCTTCAAAGGCAAACGCAAGGTCGGCACCGAGATGGTCGACTACGACTGGGGTGTCGAGGATGTCCCCATGGATTTCGATTCGCTCGGCATGATCGGCACGATGGGCGGCTCCGGCGGAGTGATCGTGATGGACGACACGGTCAACATGGTCGAGGCCCTCGCCAACATCAACGCCTTCTACTCCCACGAAAGCTGCGGCCAGTGCACGCCCTGCCGCGAAGGCTCGCTGTGGATGAAGAAAATCACCACCCGCATGGTCCACGGCCAGGCCCGCAGCGAGGACGCCGCACTGCTCAAGAGCGTCGCCGACCAGATTCCCGGCCGCACGATCTGCGCCTTTGGCGAAGCCTGCTCGTGGCCGACCCAGAGCTTCATCGCGAAGTTCGGCGACGAGTTTAAGCAGTATCCCGAGACCAAGAAAACCGCGAAGCCCGCCGGCGCGCCCGAACTCGTTTAACCTTTTCTGTTCCGATGATCGCTCCGCCCAAACCCGACCTCGTCACCGTCAACATCGACGGCCGGGAGATCGCCGTGCCCAAAGGTACCAACGTCATCGAGGCTGCCCGCCTCGTGAACGTCGACGTGCCGCACTACTGCTACCATCCGAAGCTCACCATCGTGGGCAATTGCCGGATGTGTCTCATCGAAATGGGCATGCCCGCCGTCGATCCCGCCACCAAGGCGCCGATCATGGACCCGGCCACCGGCAAACAAAAAATCAACTGGATTCCGCGCCCCCAGATCGGCTGCGGCACGAACGTTTCGCCCGGCCTCCACGTCAAGACGACGTCTCCCATGGTCAAGAACGCCCGCGAGGGCGTGATGGAGTTCCTCCTGATCAACCACCCGCTCGACTGCCCGATCTGCGACCAGGCCGGCGAGTGCAAGCTCCAGGAGCAGTCCACCGGCTACGGCCGCGGCTACTCCCGCTTCGTCGAGCAGAAGAACGTGAAACCGAAGCGCACCCAGCTCGGCCCGCGCGTCACCCTCGACGACGAACGCTGCATCCTCTGCTCGCGCTGCATCCGCTTCTCGAAGGAAATCGCGAAGGACGACGTCCTCGGCTTCATCGACCGCGGCAGCTACTCGACGCTCACCTGCTTCCCCGGCAAGCAGCTCTCGAACAACTACTCGCTCAACACGGTCGACATCTGCCCCGTCGGCGCGCTCACCAGCACGGATTTCCGGTTCAAGATGCGCGTCTGGTTTCTTAAGCAGACCAACAGCCTCGACACCGAATCCTCCGTCGGCGCCAACACCGTCGTCTGGTCCCGCGAGGGCCAGATCTACCGCGTTACGCCCCGCCGCAACGACGAGGTGAACGACACCTGGATGGCCGACTCCGGCCGCGAACTCTTCAAGACCCTCCGCGCCGCCGACCGCCTCACCGCGGTCAAGGTCAACGGCGCCGACAGCGGCCTCGACATCGCCGTCAACGCCGCCGCCGAATTCTTCAAGGCGCACGCCACCGCCGGCGCCATCACCGTGGTCGGTTCCGGCCGCAGCAGCGTCGAGGAACAATTCCTCACGAAGAAACTCGCCGCCGCGCTCAACGCCCCGACGCAGCTCGTCAGCCGGGTGGGGCAGGGGGACAAGCTCCTCATCTCCGCCGACCGCAACCCGAACGTCCGCGGCGCTCTCGTCACCGGCCTCATCGCCGCGTTGCCGGCGCAGAAACTCGTCGCACTCGCCGCGTCGGTCGACGCCGGGAAAACCAAGGTGATCGTCTCGGTCGGTGAAGACCTCGCCGCCGCCGGCCTCACCGCCGCGCAGCTCGCGAAAGTCGCCGTGGTCTATCTCGGCACGCACGCGAACGCCACGAGCGCCGCCGCGAAGGTCGTTCTCCCGACGCTTTCCGTTTTCGAAAAGAACGGCACGCTGGTGAACCAGCAGTTCCGCCTGCAGAAATTCGCGAAAGCCGTCCCCGCGCCCGCGGGAGCGACCGACGATCTCATCGTCCTCGCCAAACTGGCCGCTTCGGCCGGTGCTTCGGTCCCCTCCGACCTTGGCTCGCTCTGGAAACTCCTCGCCGCCGAGATTCCCGGCCTCGGTCCCATCACCTACGCGAACCTCCCCGAGACCGGCCTCCTCCTCGACGCCACGCCGTTCGCCGCGTTGCCCTTCGTCGAAGGCGAAACGCTCCACTACAAGCCCGTCGCTCCTGCCGCCGCCGCGACCGCCTGACCCCACGCCACCCGCACCATGAGCCGTTCCACTCCCATTTTTGCCCTCGGTCTTGTCTTCGTGTTTGCCGGCCTGGCCTTCGTCGCGTTCACGCTGCGCAAGCCCGCCGCGGCGCCGGGCGCGCCGGCCCCGCGCAAATCCGACCTGCGCGCGCTCGCCATCGAGCAGAAGAACACCCTGAAACTACGCATCGCCGGCGGCGTGATCGCCGCCTTCGGCGCCGCCCTCGTGCTGATTTCCTGACATGTTCGATTTCTTCTTCCAGCTGCATCCGGTCATTCAGGGCCTCGCGAAGGGCCTGGCGGTCATCATGGTGATCTTCCCGCTCGCGGGCGCGTGCTCGCTCGCCGAGCGCAAGGTCTCCGCCTGGATGCAGGGCCGCCCCGGCCCCAACCGCGCCATCGTGCCGTGGATCGCGTGGATTCCGTTCCTCGGCGTGTTTCTCCAGAAACTCGGCGTGTTTCACCTGATGTCCGACGGCGGCAAGTTGCTCTTCAAAGAGGAGCCCGTCCCCGGCCACGTGAACAAGTTCTACTTCATCCTCGCGCCCGCCCTCGCGATCATGCCCGCGTTTACGACCGTCGCCGTCGTCCCGTTTGGCGCCTATTTCGATGCCGCCGGCGCGGCGATTCCCCTCGTCCTCGCCAACGTCGACATCGGCCTGCTCGCCGTCTTCGCCGTCTCCTCCCTCGGCATCTATTCCCTGATCCTCGCCGGCTGGGCCTCCAATTCCAAATACCCCTTCCTCGGCAGCATCCGCGCCTCCGCGCAACTGATCTCCTATGAACTGGCGATGACGATGTCCGTGATCCCCGTGTTTCTCTGGATCAATGCCCCCGGCCAGCCCGCCACGATGAGCCTCGCGAAGGCGGTCGAGTTTCAAAGCCTCCCGGGCTTCTGGGGTGGCTCGTGGTTCATTGTGCTGATGCCGATCTCGGCCCTGATCTTTCTCATTTCGCTCTTTGCCGAGACCAACCGCCACCCGTTCGACATGGCCGAGTCCGAGTCTGATCTCGTCGGTGGCTTCCACACCGAATACGGCGCGTTCAAGTGGTCGCTCTTCTTCGTCGCGGAATACTCGCACATGATTATCGGCTCGGGCGTGTTCGTGCTGCTCTTCCTCGGCGGCTGGAACCCGCTCCCGTGGGTGCCCCTCTCCACCGCCGCGCAGCTGCTGGGCATCACCGGTCTGCCGCTCGTGGTCGGCGTCCTCTCGATCGTCATCTTCCTCGCGAAGGTCGTCGCGATGATCTTTTTCTTCATGTGGGTGCGCTGGACGGTGCCGCGCTTCCGTTACGACCAAATCATGAAGCTCGGCTGGCAGAAACTGCTGCCGCTTTCCATCGCCAACCTGCTCTTCTACGCGATCGCCATCGCGGTGATTCAGAAATAACCGCCCCTCTCCCGCGCCATGGCCGTCATCCCTCTCGAACGCAAACCGCTCACCTTCGCCGAGCGCACCTACCTGCCGCAGATCGCGAGTGGGCTGTGGACGACGTTCAAGCGCATCTTCCAGCCGCAGGTGACGCTCTCGTATCCCGAGCAGCGCCCCGCGATCCCGCCCGGCTACCGCGGCGTGCCGACGCTCGTGCGCGACCCCAACGGCCGCGAAAAATGCGTCTCCTGCCAGCTCTGCGAATTCGTCTGCCCGCCCAAGGCCATCCGTATCACGCCCGGCGAGATTCCCGCCGACCAGGCCGACCGCGCGCACGTCGAAAAGGCCCCGCAGGCCTTCGACATCGACATGCTCCGCTGCATTTACTGCGGCCTCTGCCAGGAGGTCTGCCCCGAGGAGGCGATCTTCCTCCAAAACCAATATTCGCTTTCCGGTTACACGCGCGAGGAGATGGTCAACCACAAGGACAAGCTCTACGAACTCGGCGGCACGCTCCCCGATCAGCACTACAAGTGGGACCAAAAGAAAACCGCCGCCGAGCACGGCAACACGCACTGATCGCCCGCCTTCCGTTGCCATGGCTCAAATCCTTTTCTACGCCTTCGCCTTCTTCACCCTCGCTTGCGCGGTGGGGGTCGTCGTGAACAAGAACGCCGTCAACGCCGCGATGTGCCTCCTGCTCGCGCTCGTCGGTGTCGCCGGTCTCTTCGTGCAGCTCGACGCCTACCTCCTGGCGTTCCTCCTCCTCCTCGTCTACGCGGGCGCGGTCGTCGCCCTGTTCCTCTTCATCGTCATGCTCCTCGACACGA
>JBIKOK010000019.1:0-55031 GCA_044358025.1 Opitutaceae bacterium | reverse complement strand
TTTTTCGTCCCGTTCCTCTATCTGCTTTCCTACAAGCACAAGGTCGTTCATTCGAAGATCAAGCCGATGATGTGGTGGATCCTTGCCGTGATTTTGGTCGACATGTGCTACAACATCCTGCCCGCGCTGAAGGACAGCCACGGTGACTCGCTCCCGTTTCTTTCGTTGAATCTGCTCTGGGTCCTCACCTCGGTCGTCGGCATCGGCGGCGTGTGCACCTGGTCCTACCTAAAGAGCTTCCCGACGGCCAAACTCATCCCGATCCGCGATCCGCGTATCTCCGAGAGCCTCACGCACCATGAGTGATTCATCCGCCCATTCCCCGCGGCCTGTCGCCCTGATTACGACGCTGTTCATTTTTGCCCTCGCGGCGATCGGCCTCGTGGTCGTCTGGCGCACCTACCGGCCGGCCCCCGCGTCCCCGCAGAACGCAGTCGCGGAAAATCTCCCCAAGGACGGGTCGTTGGCGTGGAAGGCCACCCCCGCCAGCCGCAAGGAAGCTCTCCTCGCGCTCCGTGAAAAACAAGCCAAGCAGGCTGCCTCCTACGCGTGGGTCGACCAAAAGGCCGGCGTCGTCCAACTCCCGATCGAACGTGCGATGGAACTGACTGCCGCGCACTACGGCTCCAAGAAGTAATTTTTCCTTTCTCGATGTCTGCTCCCTCCACCACCGCTGAAGTCACCGCCGCCGATACCGCCGGCCGTTGGCCGCTGCTGCTTCTCCTCGCCTCCGGGCTGGTGTGGCTCGTCCTCAGCGGCGTCCTCGCCCTCATCGCGTCGATTCAGTTGCACTCGCCGGGCTTCCTTGCCGACTGCGAGAGCCTTACGCACGGCCGGGTAACCTCCTTGGCCGAAACCACGTTTATCTACGGCTGGGCGGCCAACACTGGTCTCGGGGTGGCGCTCTGGGTGCTCGGCCGGCTCGGCGGCGCCCCGCTTCGCGCCCTCAACTGGGCCGTGGTCGGCACGCTTTTTTGGAATACCGGTATTGCGCTTGGCCTCGTCGGGATTGCCACGGGTGATGCGACGTCCTTCGCACTCCTCGAAATGCCGCGTTACGTGCAGCCGCTGCTCGTCGCCGCCTACGTGGCGATCGGCGTTTCCGGCATTCTGGCGTGGAACGGACGCCGCACGGACGGCACCTTCGCCTCGCAATGGTATGCCGTCGCCGCGCTCATCCTTTTCCCTTGGTTGCTGATCGCCGCCCAGACGATGCTCCTGTGGAGCCCGGTTCGCGGCGTCCTGCAGGCGGTGGTCAACGGCTGGTATGTTCAGGGCGCGTTTTCCCTCTGGCTCGCTCCGCTCGCCCTGGCCGGAGTCTACTACGTCGTGCCGAAAGCCACGGGCCGCGCGTTGCCGAGTTACGAATTTGCCTCGCTCTCGTTTTGGACGCTCCTCTTTGTCGGCTCTTTGACCGGGGGACGGCATCTCATCGGCGGTCCTGTCCCGGCGTGGATTCCGACCTTGGCCAACGCCTCCTGCACCATGCTGCTCTTCCACTATGCGGTTGTGGCTCTCAACCTCCGCGGCGCGTTCAGCGGCGGCGGCACGGCGCTCCGGTTCATTTCGTTCGGACTGGTGGCCTACCTCCTCGGCGCGGTCCTCGATGCGGTGACCGCGTTCCGCGGCGTGGCGCTCGTGACCCAGTTCACCTACTTCGCCACCGCGCAGCAACAGCTCGCCCTCTACGGCGGCATTTCGATGTTCCTGTTCGGCTCGCTTTATTTCGCGGTGCCGCGTCTCACCGGCCGGGCGTGGGCGTCCGCCGCCTTGGTTCGCGGGCATCTGGCGCTTGCCAGCTTCGGGGTCTTGCTCCTCGTGGTAACGCTGGCCGCCGCCGGTTGGACCCAGGGCCACGACCTCACTCGTGCCGCCACCTCGTTCGCCGACATCGCCGCGCACACGCGGCCGTGGCTGCTGGGCGTCACCGCGGCGCAGGGTATTTTGCTCCTCGGTAATCTCCTCCTTTTGGTCAACTTCGCCATCAGTGTGAGCAGCGTGTGCTGTTCCGCCCCCGCAGAGAATTCTTTCCGTCAGCCTTCGACGATGGAGGCGCACGCGTCATGATGAAAAACGGTTTCCTCTTCTTCATCGGCCTTCTCGCCGCCTTTGTGTTTGGTTGGGGCGGGATCGCCCTCGCTTCGCACCTGCAGCTCGGCGCGTTGGCCCCCTACTATGACGACGGCGAAGGTTCCACCTTCCCGGCGCGGCCTCCCGGCATCGCCTCCCGCGGACAGCTCGTTTACGCGGATCTCGGCTGCGCCTCCTGCCACACGCAGCAGGTGCGCCGGCCGGACTTCGGCTCCGACAAGGACCGCGGTTGGGGCGAACGCCAAAGTGTCGCCCGCGACTACATCCACCAGGTTCGCCCGCAACTTGGCGAGTCCCGCACCGGCCCCGACCTGGCGAACCTCGCCGGGCGCAAGGCCCCTTACGACGCCGCCGAGCTCACGCAATTCCTCTACACGGGGATCGTGCCCGGCACCCGGGTGCTCAGCCACCCGCCCTACAAGTTCCTCTTCGACGAGCGCAAGATCGACGGTGAGGTCTCGGCCAACGCCTTGGCCTTGCCCGCCAGCCTCGCTCCCGCCGCGGGTCGGCAGATCGTCGCTAGCGAGCGCGCCCGGACGCTGGTCGCCTATCTCCAGAGCTTGAATACTCCTTACGAATTTCCCGAAGCGCGCCCGGCGACGCCGGCGCCAGCCGCCAAGGGGGGCGCACACAAATGAGCACGCCTTCGAACCAAGATCCGCGCCTCGACCAGGCCGCCGCGACGGATGAAAGCCTGTTGGCTGCGCACGACAAACTCCTCGGCAAACAGCCGGACGAGAAAGCGCGCTACAAACTGCTCCCGCTGAATCTGCTGTTCATCTTCAGTGGCCTCATCTTTTTTGCGGGTACGTATTTGAACCGTTACTCAGGCCTCTTCGACCCGAAGATCTACAACGAGAACGAGCTGCCCGGCACCGGTGCTGCCGTGGCAGTGAAAGTCGATCCGCTCGTCCTCGGCAAGAAGCAGTACGAAGCGGTTTGTATTTCCTGCCACCAAGCGACCGGCCTCGGCCAGCCCGGCGTTTATCCGCCGCTCGTGGCGGCCGAATGGGTCACCGGTTCAGAAGAACGCCTGATCCGTTTGGTGCTCTACGGCCTCAACGGTCCCCTCAAGGTCAACGGCGTCGACTACAACGGCGCGATGCCCGCAGTCGGTAAAGTGGCTGGTTCCGGTTACAATCTTTCTGACGAGAAGGTGGCCGCCGTCCTGACCTACGTCCGCCAGCAGTGGGGTAACACCGCCGGTCCGATCACGACCGATCGGGTCGCCGCGATTCGCGCCAAAGAGGGCGACCGCAAGGCCTACGTCGTGGAAGAACTCCTCAAGCTTCCGTAAGCCGATTCTTTCCCGTTCAGCCGCGCTGTCATCAGCGCGGCTTTTTTGTGCCCCGGCCTCGGGCTGCGCGCACACCTTTGCGCTCCGGGTCGGTTATTCTTCGCCCAACTTCCGTGCCGGCACGAGGTAGTTTTGCACGTAATCCTGCACACACGCGGCCAGGGGCGTCATCGCGCGGGTGTAGCCGGTCGCGCGGAGTTTAGCCGTGTTGGCCTGGGTGAAATACTGGTATTTGCCCCGCAGCACCTCCGGCATGTCGATAAAATCGATGGCCGGTTCGCGCCCGAGGGCGGTGAAGATGGCCCGCGTCAACGTCAGCCAGGTGTTGGCTTCGCCGCTGCCCAAATTGTAGAGCCCGCCGGTCGTCGTCGCCTGCTCCGCGAAGTGCAACGTCATTTCGATCGCGTCCTTCACATAGAGGAAGTCGCGCATCTGCTCGCCGTCCTTGAACTCGGGCTTGTGGCTCTTGAACAACTGCACGCGGCCCGTCGCGAGGATCTGCTGGTAGGCCTTGTTCACGAGCGAACGCATCTCGCCCTTGTGGTCTTCGTTTGGGCCGAAAACGTTGAAATACTTCACGCCCACGATGTGCTTCAACCAGCCCTCGCGCCGGGCGTGCAGGTCGAACAGGTGCTTCGAATAGCCATACATGTTGAGGGGGCGGAGCCGGTGGATCTCCTCGCCCATGTCGTCCATGCCCTGCGCGCCGTCGCCGTAGGTCGCCGCGGAGGACGCATAGATGAAACGCGCCCCGTGCGCGAGCGACCAGGCAGCGAGCTCCTTGGTGACGTTGTAATTGTTGTCGATCAGGTAGGACGCGTTTTTTTCCGTCGTGGCCGAGCAGGCACCCAGATGGAATACCGTGGAAAACCGGCCGAACGCGGCGGGATTGTGGCGAAGATGCTCGCGAAACGGGTCGGCCTCGACGTAGTCGGCGAATTTCAGCGGCACGAGATTCTTCCACTTCTCGTCGTGGCCGAGGAAATCCGTCAGGACGATGTCGGTGTGTCCGCGACGGTTGAGAGCCCACACGAGCGCGCTGCCGATGAATCCCGCGCCGCCGGTGACGAGAATGCGGCCGTTAAGTGTGCTCATGAATCAAAGAGGGCTGAAAAACGGGTGGAAGGTGCGAAAAAAGTTTCCAAAGCGGCCGCCGGTCGCGCCGGTGGACCGCTAACTGTCCTTCGACATTTCCTCGGAGCGCGCTTTGGCGGCGAGGACGGTGTCGCGGATGAGCCCGCGGAAATCGCGGGCGGCCAGGCATTGGAGGCCGGCGAAGGTGGTGCCGTTTGGCGAGGTGACCTGGTTGCGCAGCGTCTCCGGCGGGATGGCCTTCCGCGCAAGCAGGCGCGCCGCTCCGAGAAGCGTTTCGAGCGCGAGGGTTTGGGCGGTGTCCGGGGCGAGCCCGGCGGCGACGCCGGCGTCGCGGAGGGCGGCGGCAAATTCGAACACGTAGGCCGGGCCGCTGCCGCTCACCGCCGTGAGGGCGTCCATTTGGGGTTCGGCGATTTCCACCGATTTTCCGAGGGCGGCGAGAATGGTTTCGACGGTTGCGCGATCCGGGGCGGACAGGGGATCGCGGACACACCAGCCCGTGATCCCGGCGCCGATCTGGCTGGGCGTGTTGGGCATCGTGCGCACGAGATTGCGCGCCCGGGGGAAAGTCCGGGCCAAGCTCGCTATTTTTTTTCCGGCGAGCACCGAGAGGACCAGCTTGCCCGCCGTGAGGTCGGCGAGGCGCGGATCGGCCGCGGCGAGGTGCTGGGGTTTGAACGCGACAATGAGGGTGTCGGCGTCCGCCAGCAGGGCCTCGAGCGAGTGGGCCTGCGCGATGCCAGTTTTGGCGGCGAGGGCGGCGGCCGTCCGGCCCGATTCGCTGTAACAAATCAGGTCGGCGTGGGCCGGAGCCGATCGGGCGAGCAGCCCTTCGGCGAAGGCCGCGGCCATGTTTCCGGCGCCAAGAAAGGCGATTTTACTCATCGGTGTTCCGGCGGATTTTCTTTTCGACAGGGTGGAGGAGAATCGCCGTCGCGCCGCCGCTTTCGGTGTCGGTCAGGGTCACTTCACCCCCGAGGTTCCGCAGCGCGTGGCGGGCCACGGTCAGGCCCATGCCGACGCCGACCGTGTTTTTGGTGCTGACGAAGGGCTCGAACATCTTGTCGCGCACATCCTCGTCGAGGCCATGGCCGTGGTCGACGATGCGGATTTCCACAAATTTACCCTCCTCGATTTTCTCGACGATGCGCGTGTGCACCGAGATCGGCCGCGGGTCGGTCGGCTTGTTTTCGTAGGACTCCCACGCGTTGATCAGGACCTTTTTCAGCACCTCTTCGAAGATTTCGAAATTGGTTTCGATCATCAAATCGGCGAGGGGGTTTTCGATGGTGACCGGCGCCCGGAGTTTGTAGTCGGTATGGAAGCGCGAGACGCAATTCTCCAGCAGCGTTTGCAGCGGCGCTTTCATCAGCGGCGGACGCGATTTTACGACGAGCGTGCTGAGCTGTTTGATGATCGCGACAATGCGCTGCACGGCGTCCTCCACGTGCTGCGCGTTTTTTTTCACCTGCTCGGGTTTGTCGTAGTACGCTTTGACGAGGTCGAGGTAGCCGATGACGACGCCGAGGAGATTGTTCAGGTTGTGGGCGATGCCCTGGGTGACCGCGCCGATGGTGGCGGCCCGGCGGGCCTCCTCGAGGCGTCGCGTCAGATCCACGAGTTGGCGGTTGACCGCGACGAACCGTAGCTGCGTCTGCACGCGCGCGAGGGTCTCATCGAGGTCGATCGGCTTCGTGATGTAGTCCACCGCACCGACGCCGAGGCCCTCGAGTTTGCTTTCCTTGGTCGTGCGCGCCGTGACGAAAATGACGGGAATGCCGCGCGTCGTCTCGTCGGCCTGGAGGCGTTGGCAAACCTCGATGCCGTCCATGTCGGGCATCATCACGTCCAACAGAATGAGGTCGGGCATGACCTTGCGGGTGAGATCCAGCGCTTCGAGCCCGTTGTAGGCGGCGGTGACCCGGATGCCTTCGCGCTCGAGCTTTCGCTTCAGGAGCTGGACGTTGATGGGTTGGTCATCGACGACCAGAATCGAAGGGGCTGCCATGTAAAAAAGGAAAGTCGACGGAGCGATCGGGCGCAAGCTAGAGCGCAGCGCGCAGGTGAAACGCTTTGACCGTATTTTTCATGAGCATCGCGACCGTCATCGGGCCGACGCCGCCGGGGACCGGGGTAATCTTCGCGCAGAGCGGAGCCACGGTCGGGAAATGCACGTCGCCCGTAAGCCGGTAGCCAGTTTTTTTCGTAGCGTCGGGCACACGGTTGATCCCGACGTCGATCACGACGGCGCCGGGTTTCACCATATCGGCGGTGACAAATTCCGGGCGGCCGATGGCGGCAATCAGCACGTCGGCCTGGCGGGTGAGCGCCGGGAGATTGGTCGTGCCGGAGTGGCAGATGGTGACGGTGCCGTTGGCCCCGGCGCGTTTCTGGAGAGCGAGGAGGGCGATGGGCTTGCCCACAATCAGCGAGCGGCCGAGGACGACGACGTGCTTGCCCTTGAGGTCGGTGCCGCTGCGCGCGAGCAGTTCCATGATTCCGGCGGGCGTGCAGGACACAAACCCGGTGTCGTCCTCCTGGGCGACTTTGCCGAGGTTGAGGGTGTTAAACCCGTCGACGTCCTTGTCGGGGGAGACGCGGCGAAAAACGGCGACCTCGTCGAGGTGTTTCGGCAACGGCGATTGCACCAGGATACCGTCGACCGTCGGATCGGCGTTGAGCCCGTCGATCAACGCGAAGAGTTCGGCCTGCGTGATGGTCACGGGGGGAAGAATGATGCGGCTGGTCACGCCGATTTCGGCGGCCGTCTTTTCCTTTTTCTTTACGTAGGAAACGGAGGCGGGGTCCTCGCCGACGCGCACAAGCGTGAGGCAGGGCTTGCGCCCGGTGAACGTAGCGACCTCGGCCTTGAGTTCGGCAATGAGGGCGGTGGCGATTTGGTTGCCGTCTATAAGATGCATGAGAAAGGGCGGGGAGCTGGCTGTGGTCGGCGGGCGGAAACCAAGCAAGGCGCGGCTGGGGGTTACGCGTTCCTCGCAGGGATCGGCCGGTTATTTGAGCTGCAGCGTTTCGACTTGGATGACGATGTCCTTGGTGTCCGGGGCGTTTTTCGCGGCACCGAAGACCACCACGGTGTGGTTCACGTAGTTTTCGATTTGGTCGGTGAGAAGCAGTTTCGAAATGTCGAGGTAGGCATAGCGCTTGCCGGCGTCGTCGGTCAGGGCCCAATCGTAGGGCCGGCGGGGTTTGAACGCACTGCGGGTGGAAACGAACTTGCCCGCGAACTGACGGGGCAGGGTGGTCGCGCCGCCGTCGCCGAGGTTGACCATGGGTGCGGCGTGGCCGGGAGTCGCGACACCGTAAACGCCGGGCGACACTGGTGCCGCCGACATCGGAGCACCGGCCGGTGCGGCGGGTGTGCTGGGGGCGGGGGTCGCGGGCGCTGTCGCGATGGCGGGGACGTAGCCCGGGGCACCGCCGAGATGAATATAGCCGGTGAGTTTTCGCTCGAGGCGGATTTGCGTCCATTTGCCGTAGAGGCCCGTGAGGGTCGTCTTGTCGTCCTTCGCTGCGACCGTCAGCACGCCGGCGTCGGATTTCGGGGCGAGGTAGATGTTGGCGCCCGCCTTCACGTCGAGGCTCTTCGTGAGGTCTTTGTTGAGCACGTAGGCCTCGAAGGGGCCGGGCAACTCCACGGCGAGCCAGCCCGCAGGCGTGCTGGCGACGGATTCGGGGAGCACCGTCGGTTCGGTTCCGGCCTTGAGAAAGGTGACGGCCGGGGCGGCTTGGTCCGGTTTCGTGTGGATGGCGGTCGTCTCGGATAGCGGCGCGGCGAACGCGGCACCGGCAGCAAGGAGCGCGGCGAGCGTGAGGAGTTTAGTCTTCATGGAGGAGAGCGGTGTCGGCGGGTTGATCGGCGGTGGCTTCGAGGGTGGCGTGGGGCGTGCGCGGATTCTGGAAGAGCAGTTCGATTTCCTTGGGCGTAAGTTTTTTCATCGCGCGGGACGGGATGCCCTTTAGCGGAAAGGCCCCAATCTGGTAGCGGCGGAGGCGTTTCACATCGTAACCGAGCGTGGTGAAGAGCAGGCGGATCTCGCGCTTCTTGCCGTGGTGCATGTGCACGTCGAGGTTGGTGGCCTGTTCGCCCGAGCCGGGGTGAATGAGTGCGGCGCGTTCGACCTTGAGCCGTTCGCCCTCGAACATGATGCCCTTGATGAGCAACGGCAGACGTTTCGCCGGGAACGGATTCTTGAGGATGACGTGATACCGTTTCGTGACGAGGTTCGACGGGTGGGTGAGGCGCTGGGCGAGATCGCCGTCGGTCGTGAGGATGACAAGCCCTTCGCTGTCCTTGTCGAGGCGACCGGCGCAAAAAAAGCGGAACTTGGCGAACTCGCGCGGCAGCACCGTGAAGACGGTGTCGGGGTTGTGCGGGTCATCGTTCGTGCAGGCGAGGCCGCGAGGTTTGTTCATCGCGAGCGTGAGGCGCGGCTGCACGGTCGAGCGCACGCTTTTGCCGCTGGCGGTCACGCGGTCGACCCCGGGAGTGACCTTCTGCCCGAGGGTGGCGATGACGCCGTTGACCCAGACCTCGCCCTGCGCGATGAGCGCCTCGGCGGCACGCCTCGAGCAGAGGCCGGAATCGGCGAGGTATTTTTGCAGGCGGATCGGTTCGATGGATGACATGGTCGGAGGTCAGTGGGCGGGAAATCGGCGGATGGCGCAAGCCTGCTCAAGACGCGAAAGCGGCTTGCATGCGGCGGGGTCGCGCAGCTTGATGCGCTTTTCTCCATGTCTGCCCCCGCCGCCGCCGCCACCTATTCGAAAGATCAACCGTTCCCGGCGCGAATGACCGAGAGCCGCCTGCTGAACAAGCCTGGCTCGGCGAAGGAAACCCGGCACTTCGTGGTCAGCCTGGCGGGCAGCGGTTTGCACTATAGCGCCGGCGATTCGGTGGGCATTTTTCCGGAAAACCGACCGTGCGAGGTCGCGGAAATCATCCGGCTGCTCGGCGCGACCGGCGACGAGCCCGTTTTGCCGGCGATGCTTAAGCTGACGACGCCGATTGCGCTGCGCGAAGCGCTGACGACGCGGCTCGCCCTCGCGGGTCCGACGGCGAAAATCGTCGGCACGCTCGCGGCGAAGGCGACCGACGTGCACGAGAAGGCGAAGCTGGCCGGGCTCTTGTCGCCGGACTCCAAGGACGTGCTGGCCACGTTTCTCGACGAGCGTGAATTTGTCGATTTGTTGGCGGAGTTTCCGAGCGCGAAGCTCACGCCGCAGGAGTTGGTCGATCATCTGCGCAAGCTGATGCCGCGCCTTTACTCGATCGCGTCGTCGCCCCGGGTCTATCCGTCCGATGTCCACCTCACCGTGGCCGTGGTGCGCTACCGGACGAACCAGCGCGAACGGGCGGGCGTTTGCTCGACGTTTCTCGCGGACCGGGTGCACGTGGGCACGACGCCGGTCCGGGTATTTGTGTCGTCGTCGCACTTCGGCCCGCCGGAAGACGGGGCGAAGGACTGTATCATGGTCGGGCCGGGCACGGGCATCGCGCCGTTCCGGGCGTTTGTGCAGGACCGCGTGGCCAGCGGCGCCACGGGGCGGAACTGGGTATTTTTCGGCGACCAGAAAGGCGCGACGGATTTTCTCTACGGCGACGAATGGGAACAGTACCTTGCGAAGGGCCAGGTGGCGCGGCTCGACCTCGCATGGTCGCGCGACCAGTTTACCAAGGTCTACGTGCAGGACAAGATGCGCGCCAACGCCGCGGAGCTGTGGACGTGGTTGCAGGGCGGGGCGCATTTTTACGTCTGCGGCGATGCGAAGCGCATGGCGAAGGATGTCGACGTGGCGTTGCACGACATTGTCTCGGTGCAGGGTGGCATGACGCCCGCGCTGGCGGCGGACTACGTCAAGCAGTTGAAAAAAGAAAAGCGGTACCAGCGCGACGTGTATTGAGCCGACGCCGCGCCGCCCGCCGGCGAAATTTTCTCCTCGCTACCCGCCACCCGGCACCCGCTATTTTTGCTCCCTCATGCTCACCTTCACTCATCGCACCGCCCTCGTAACCGGCGCCGGCCGAGGCATCGGCAAGGCCATCGCTGAAACGCTCGCCAAACAGGGCGTCACCGTCATCTGCGTCTCCAAGTCCGCCGATTCCTGCGGCGCCACGGCCTCGGCCATCGTTGCCGCCGGGGGCAAAGCCAAGGCCCTCGCCGTCGACGTGGCCGACGGAGCCGCCATCGCCAAAGCGTCGGAGGACTTGCTGAAGGAATTCCCGACCATCGATATTTTGGTCAACAATGCCGGGATCACGCGCGACGGTCTGCTTTTCCGCATGAGCGAGACGGATTGGAACGATGTGATCACCACGAATCTCACGAGCTGTTTTCATTGGACGAAGCTGATCGGACGCCCGATGACCCGCGCTCGTTGGGGTCGCATCGTCAATATCGCCTCGGTAAGCGGCATCATGGGCAATGCGGGGCAGGCCAACTATTCGGCGGCCAAGGCGGGGATGATCGGCCTCACCAAAACGCTGGCGCGCGAGTTCGCCGGGCGCAGCGTGACGGTCAATGCGGTAGCGCCCGGGTTCATCAAGACCGACATGACCACGGAGTTCGTGAACAACCCCGAGGTTTCGGCGAAAATCCTCGAAGCGGTGCCGCTCAAACGGTTCGGCGAGGCTGCCGACATCGCGAATATCACCGCCTATCTCTGCTCCGAGGAAGCTGGGTATATCACGGGACAGGTTTTTTCCGTTGACGGCGGCATGGCGATGTGAACCCTCCGCGTACTCGTCTCATCCCTGAAAATTTCCGAAAATGGCTGACCAAAAAACCATCGAACAACGCGTCAAAGAGATCATTGTGAATCAGCTCAACGTCAACGAAGAGCAGATCACTCCGACCGCCTCTTTCCTCGACGATCTCGGCGCTGACTCCCTCGACACCGTCGAGTTGATCATGGCCTTTGAAGAAGAATTCAAAGACGAAATCAAGGGAGAGATTCCCGAGTCCGACGCGGAAAAACTCCAGACTGTCGGCCAAGTCATCGACTACATCAAGGGCAAAGCCGGCGCAGCCTAAGGCAAAGTCAGGCAAAAAGTTTGGCGTTCTGCCCGTTTCCCCCGCGGAAATATCTGGCAGAACGCCTTTTTTGTTTTCTGAAATTTCCGGTCCCTTTTGTTGATCATGGAAACTCCTTCGTCTTCCCGTCGCGTGGTGGTCACCGGCCTAGGCGTCGTCACGTCGATCGGCCATACCGTGGATGCGTTCTGGGCCAGCTTGGTCGCGGGACGCGGCGGTATCCACCGCATTACGCTGTTTGACCCGAAGGACTTTGCCAGCCAGATCGGGGCGGAGGTGCGGGACTGGGATGCGGCGGACCACATGGATCCGAAGGAGGCCCGGCGCAACGACCGGTACACGCATTTTGGTTTTGTGGCGGCCAAGCAGGCCGTGGCGGATGCGGGCCTCGACATGGCGAAAGAAGACCCCGACCGGGTCGGGGTGATCGTCGGTTCGGGCATCGGTGGAATGTATACGTACGAGTCGCAGCTCAAGGTGCTGGCCGAGCGGGGGCCGCGCAAGGTGTCGCCGTTCACGATTCCCTCGTTGATCGGCAACATGTGTTCGGGCTTGGTGGCCATCGAATTGGGCGCGCGCGGTCCGAATTTCGGGGTCGTGTCCGCGTGCGCGACGGGCACCCACGCCCTCGGCGAGGCGGCGCACACGATCCGCCGCGGCGACGCCGATGTGATGGTCGCGGGCGGGAGCGAGGCGGCCATCACGCCGTTCGCCTTCGCGAGTTTCTGTTCGATGAAGGCGATGAGCACCCGTAACGAAAGTCCGGAGACAGCATGTCGGCCGTTCGACCGCGGTCGCGACGGCTTCATCATGGGGGAAGGGGCGGGGGTGTTGGTATTGGAGTCGCTGGAGCACGCCCAGGCGCGCGGAGCGCGCATCTACTGCGAACTCGCGGGCTATGCGGCGACGTGCGACGCGTTTCACATCACGCAGCCGGATCCGGAGGGCAAGGGGCTGTCGATGGCGATGAAGCGCGCGCTGGCGAGTGCTGCGGTGACGCCGGACCAGATCGACTACATCAACGCGCACGGGACCAGCACGCCCTACAACGACAAATTTGAGACGCTCGCCATCAAGAAGGTGTTTGGCGACCACGCGGCCAAAGTACCGGTCAGCTCCACCAAGTCGATGACGGGGCATCTGCTCGGCGCGGCGGGCGGCATCGAGTCGGTCATCTGCGTTAAGACGATCCAGTCGCAGGTGATCGCGCCGACGGTCAATCTCGTCGATCCGGATCCGGAGTGCGATCTCGATTACGTACCCAACGTGGCGCGGGCCGCGAAAGTGCGGACCGTATTGAGCAACAATCTTGGGTTCGGCGGGCAGAACGCTTCCGTGGTCTTTCGCGCCCTCTAATTCCTTTCGCGCGGCAGCCGCGTGTCGGTCTGCAGAGGGACGATCAGCGGGCGGGCTTTTTCAGCCGGGGCTCCAAGCCCCCCCGGAGTTCTTCGCGGCGGACCGGCTTTGCGCGAAAATCGTCCATGCCGGCATTGACGCCGTCTTCTCGGTTGCCGGTCATGACGTTGGCCGTCGGGGCGATGATGGGCATGGACCTACCGGCCAGCAGCCGTCGGATCTGGCGCGTCGCTTCGAACCCGTCCATGCCGGGTATCTGGCCGTCCATCAAGATCGCGTCCCACGGTTGCCTTCCACGACGTAAATCCGATATCCCCACCGCGCGGCGGCGTGCGAGCGGGCTGCGCCGGCGTTCAGGTTGGCAGGGATGAAGATCAGGAGGAGCTGCGGGAGCATCTGCGGTTCTCGAAATGCAGCCACTCTGCGAGGTCCCAGCATCCCACCCCAACAACGCCGGCGAGATAGAGCAGTCGCTAAGAGGACCGGCGAGGCGCTCGGCTGGCGGCTGGGCCCGGTCAAAGGGGCGGTGGAGGCCGAGCCGACACAGCGAAACCATCACAATCGCGCCGAGCCAGCGGACATGCAGGGAGGCCGGATGGCGCGTAAACGTCCCGGAGACGAGGATGACCGCGAGGACAAAATTCGAAACAACCCAAACCCTGCAGACCGGAAAAGCAGGCGACTCATCTCGGTTTCGACCTTCTGGTCGCCGGTGGCTCGGCCCGACGGTGGCGGAACCGGCGGGTTGTCAGGAGCCATGCGCTTGAAGGAGAGTAGCGACAATCCCATCGGGCGAACGGCGATTTGATCCACTGCCTGCGTTGAACTAAAAAAAAAGCCCGCGGCCGGGAGGCTGCGGGCAAGGCTGACGAGAGCGCAGGTCGTTCGACTCAGGCCTTCACAACGAGACCGGCCTTGATGGCCTTCACGGAGACCCAGACGCGCTTCGTACCGCCGTTGGCGGTCTTGATGCGGATGCGCTGGAGGTTGGGGCGGAACTTGCGCTTCGTGATGCTCGTCACGTGCGTGCCGATGCCGCCGCTCTTTTTTGACTGACCCTTGCGGTTGATGATCGAGCCCTTGACGGGACGGCGACCGGTGATTGCACAGATTCTGGCCATGATGGTTTCGAGTTGGTTAAAGGTTCAGACATAAAAGTCCGCGCGTGGTCGAAGCAAGGGGAAATTTGGATTATCGCAACGCATGCAGGACTTGGAATTTCTGTCCGAGGTGCGCGGGGTGCAGGAGTTGGAGCAAAGCGAGTTTGCGGTGGCTGAGGCGCGCGGCCTCGGCGGCGGTGGTCGCGGCGATGAAGTCGGCCGCATGGTGGATGAAAAAGGCCTCCTGCGAATCGACCCGCGGGGCGACAAAGCCGCCGGCGGCCAGGGCGGCGGCGAGCCAATCCCAGCACACGTGGCAAGTGAGATCCTGTTCCCCCGGTTGAGCGAGGAGGTCGTTGGACTGCGTGTGACGATAGTAGGCGCGGGCGGTACCGCCGGGTGTTTCCTCGGACAATTCGCGGAGGCTCTTGCCGTAATCGAACGCCACAAAAAGGCCGGTCCAGGATTGGTCCGCAATCGATGTGGCAAGGGCGGATGCGGCGAGGGATTGATCAAACCGGTAACCCTCTTGGGATGGCGGGGGAAAATGGGGGCCGGTCGGAGGCGGCATAGACAATTCGATGGTTGCGAGGGAGTCATCGAGCAGCCGCACGCCCTGTTCCCGCCATTGACCGGCGCGCACGATGGTCCGGGTGCAGGGTTGGGCGTCGAACAGCTCGTTGGAAAATACGATGCAACGGCCGCGCAGGTCGATCGGTTGGCCGACCTGCACGGTTCGGACGGCGCCAAAGGGGTGCGCGACGCCGGCCAAGATGCCGCCGGCGGTTTCCGCGCCGATCTCGACGAAGGTGTGCGCGCCTGGATCGAGGGGGCCCAGCAGGTGCACGCACGCCGCCGCGACCAGCTCGCCGAAGATCGCGCCGCTGGTCGTGGCGGTGAAGAAATCGGTGCCGGGCGTATAGCCCACGCGCGGCCGGGCGCGGCGGTAGTAGCCGACCGAGGAATCATAGAGCGCGAGTTCCATGAAGCGCGCAAAGCTCATCGCGCCGCCCGCGTCCGCGTGGGCGCGGAAGACGGCGAGGAACTCCGGCGAGGCGGAGGATGGTATCGGTGAAGCTGACGTACCCATTTACAAACCGATGCGGATGCACACTGTCGGCGGTATGTTCAAACGGATTCTCACTCTCGGCACGGGCGCTTTGCTCGGCGTCGCGTTGACGGTCGCCGGCGTGCGGGTCGCGGCGGCGTGGAATTTGTTTCCGAATCGCGAGCTCGGCCGGTCGGCGAACTATGTGCGCGAAGTGATGCAGCTAGTGGGGGAAAATTACGTCGATGAAAAGGCGGCGGCCTTCGAGCAGCTGGCGAAGACGGCGTTGCACGGGATGGTAGAGTCGCTCGATCCTCATTCAGAATTTCTCGAGGCCAAGGACAACGAGGAGTTCGAGGAGGATTTGGTCGGGGAATTCGGCGGGATCGGCATCCAGGTTGAAACGCGGCAGGGCAAGGCGGTCGTCATCGCCCCGCTGGCCGGGACGCCGGGCGAACGCGCCGGCATCCAGCGCGGCGACGTCATCGTCAGTATCGACGGCAAGGTGGTGGAGACGAACTCGACGATGGACGGGATCGTGAGCCGGCTGCGTGGCAAGCCGAAGACCAAGGTGCTCGTCGGGGTGTTCCGGCCGTCGACCAAGGCCACGATGGACCTCGCGCTGGTGCGCGAGGTCATCAAGATCGAGAGCGTGCGGGATGTGCGCGTGATCGGGGACGGCGTAGGCTACGTACAATTGAGCGAATTTTCGGAGCACACGGGCGAGCAGTTCGGGAAGGCGCTCGAACAGTTGCTGAAATCGGGCGCGACGAGCCTGGTCATCGACATGCGAAACAATCCGGGCGGACTGCTCGATGCCGCGGTCGAAGTGGCGGAGCCGTTTTTCAAGAAAGGCGAACTCATCGTCTACACCCAGGGCCGGAAGCCGAGCGATCGGGAGGACTACAAGGCCGAGGCGGACGGGGCGCCCGTGACGCTGCCCCTCGCCATTCTGATCAATGCGGGCAGTGCCAGCGCAGCCGAGGTCGTGACGGGGGCGTTGCGGGACATGGGCCGTGCGGTGGTCGTGGGTGAGCGCTCGTTTGGCAAGGGCTCCGTCCAGTCCGTGTTCAAATTGAAAAACGGCGAGGGTTTGCGCCTGACGACGGCGCGCTACTACACCCCGAGCGGGGTAAGCATCCACGAGAAGGGAATCGCGCCGCACGTGGAGATCGTCATGACGCCCGACGAGGATGCGAAGCTGCGCCGGCAGCGGGCCCGGCCCGACATCACCGACGCGAAGGAGTTTAAGGAGCGCTTTGGATTTGAACCCATCGAGGACCGCCAGTTGCAGGCGGCGCTCGACGTCCTGAACGGCGTGCGCCTCCTCGACCAACGCGCCACGTCGCCGACTGCCCGATGAAATCGATCCGGACGCACAAGGCGAAGCTGCGGGGCCCGATCGTTGCCGATGAGGCCGCTGCGGCATGATTCTCGCGCTCGAAAGTTCGTGCGACGAGTCGGCGGTCGCCTTGTTTGATCCGGCGCGCGGGCTGGTGGGCGAGTGGGTGCACAGCCAGATAGCGCTCCATGAGAAACACGGCGGCGTGGTGCCCGATTTGGCGACGCGCGAGCATCTGCGCCACTTCGGGCCGTTGCTCGCGCGCGCGCACGCCGAGGTCGGATTCTCCCGCGTGGCCCGGATTGCAGTGACGAACGGCCCGGGGCTGGCCGCCTGTCTCGCCATCGGCGTCGCGTCGGCGAAGTCGCTGGGGCTGGCGCTGCGCGCGCCGGTGCTGGGCGTGAATCATCTTCGTGGACACGTCTGGTCGCCGTTCATCGCGTTGCATGCGGAGTTGCCGGAGGCGTTCGATACGCGGCTGGCCGCGATCCTGCCGCACCTGGGACTGATCGTGTCGGGGGGGAACACGCTGCTGTTCACGCTCGACGAGGCGCGGGGCGTGGCGGTGCTCTCCTCGACCCGGGATGATGCGGCGGGCGAGGCACTCGACAAGGGGGCCAAGTTGCTGGGCCTCGGTTATCCGGGCGGACCGGCGATCGAAAAGCTCGCGGCGCACGGGCGTGTCGACGCGTTCGATTTTCCGCGCGGGATTGGCCGCCGCGACGAGTTGGATTTCAGCTTTTCCGGCCTGAAGACGAGTCTGCGGTATTTGATCGAGAAGATGCCGGCCGCGGAGGTGCAGCGGCGGCTGCCGGATTTGTGCGCGAGTTACCAGCAGGCGGTGGTCGATGCGCTGACGCGGAAGACGCGCGCGGCGTTGCGGCTGCACGAGGGCAGGTTCCGGAGTCTCGGGCTGTCGGGCGGCGTGGCGAACAACCGCACGCTGCGCGCGGCGCTGGAAGCGGAGGCGGTTCGCGCGGGTATTCCGTTTATGGCCGCCCAGCCAAAA
Organism: Opitutaceae bacterium; assembly: GCA_044358025.1. Classification (GTDB taxonomy): domain Bacteria; phylum Verrucomicrobiota; class Verrucomicrobiia; order Opitutales; family Opitutaceae; genus GAS368. The sequence continues at coordinate 37,641 of JBIKOK010000019.1, read as the reverse complement.
CATACGGGCGACAATGCGGGGATGATCGCGTTCGCCGCGTGGGCGGACACGACCGGGGTGAACCGCTCGGGCAACCTGGCGCTGGGGGTCGAGCCCAGCGCGGGCCTCGCCTAGCCGGTCACTTGTAATCCCGGCGCAGGTTGCTCGGGAGGATGCCAAGTTCTTCGCGGTATTTGGCGACCGTGCGGCGTGCGATCTTGATGCCTTTTTCCTGCAGCTTTGCGACGATTTCCTGGTCGCTCAACGGGGTGGACTTGTCTTCGCCGGCAACAAGATCGGCGATCATTTCCTTGACGCTCGTGTTCGAGACAGAGGCCCCGCTGTCGGCCTGGTAGCCGGGCGTGAAGAAATATTTGAAGTCGAAAATCCCGTGCGGGGTCTTGATGTATTTGTTGGCGATGGCGCGGCTGACGGTCGTCTCGTGCACGCCGACGACGTCGGCGATCTGGGTCATCGTGAGGGGCTTGAGAAGCGAGACGCCGCCCTCGAAGAACGCGATCTGGGCTTTGATGATCTCCCGGGTGATGCGCTCGATCGTGCGTTGGCGCTGCTCGATGGAGTCGATGAGAAATTTGCCCGAGCGCATGCGCTCGCGGAGATAGTCGCGTTCTTCTTTGGTGAGCGTACCCTTGGCGATCATGTCGCGGTAGGTGTTGGAGATTCTGAGACGCGGGATGTAGTCGCTGTTGAGATGGATCTTCCACTCGTCGCCGTCTTTCTCGACGGTTACGTCCGCAATCACGACGCGGTTGCTGTCTTCGGCGAAACGGCGCCCGGGCGCGGGGTCGAGTTGGCCGATCTCTTCGATGGCCGACTGCACGTCGTCGGCGTCGGCGGAGAGCTTGCGCGCGAGTTCCGGGATGCGCCGGCGGGTAAGCAGTTCGAAATGGTCGCGGATCATCCGCAGGGCGAGCGAGTCGCTGCGGCCTTTGGCGGCGAGCTGGAGGAGCAGGCAATCGGCGAGGTCCTTGGCGCCGATCCCCGGCGGATCGAAGGTCTTGAGGACTTTCAACGCCTCCTGCACGGCGTCGAGTCCGAGGCCGGTTTGCAGGGCGACATCCGACGGCGTTTGGGTCAGGAAACCGCGGTCGTCGAGCCCGCCGACCAGATGTTGCATCGCGGCGATCGCGACCGGGGACAGGTCCGTCATCTCGGCCTGCTGCATGAGATGTTCCTGCAACGAGGTGACGCTCACGAGCGAGTCGAAGAAATGCTGACGCTTTTCGGCGTCCTCGGAGGTGTAGGGCTGGGCGCCGCCGGCGCTGGCCATGTGGTCACGCCAGTCTTCGTCGAGTTTGCCGAGGATTTCGAACTCCTTGTCTTTGGAGAAATCCATCTCGTCGCGTTTCACCTCGGAGGCGTCGTTCGGGGCGGTGGCGTCGGTGTTATCGGTGCCGACTTTGCCGCTGGAATCGGAGTCGCGGTCGGTGGCGTTGTCCTCGGCGGCGGGGTTGTCGAGGCTGACTCCCTCCATCGGAAGTTCTTCGAGTGTGGGGTTGCTCTGGAGTTCCTCTTGGATGACCGAACGCAAATCCAGCGCCGCGACCTGCAGGATTTTCAGCGAGTGTCGGAGTTGGGGCGCGAGAACCAGCGACTGGGTCTGGCGTTGGCGAAGTTCGTGACTAAATCCGTGCCCGCTCATATGCTGGATGAAAAGGAGAGGGGTTCATCTCAGATGGGGGTGCGGGTGGAAAGCGTGGGCAGGACCGGATCCTTGATGCCAAAGAGCTCCTTGAGGTAGACGCTGAGCTTCTCGTTGGTGGGGCCGTAGCGGTCGCTGTAAAGGTAGAGTTCGAGTTCCCGCATCATTTCGTGGGCCGACTGGAAACGCAGGTCGCGGTCACGCTGGAGGGCGCGCTGGATGATGGCCTCGAGTTTGGGGTCGATGTCGGCGCGCAGCGTGGAAAACTGCGGGATCGGCATGGTGAGGATGTTGCGGCGGGACTGCGCGCGATCGTGCGACCGGAAGATATTTTTGCCGAGCAGGAGTTCGGTCAGAACGATGCCGAGCGGGAACAGATCGGCACGGGCATCGGTGATCGCATAAGTGGCCTGTTCCGGGGAGAGATACTCATCTTTGCCGGCGATGACTTTGCCTTCCTCATTGTACATGAGGTCGAGGGCCTTCGCGATGCCGAAGTCGGTGAGTTTCACGTCGCCCTCGAGCGCGACCATGATGTTCTTCGGGCCGATGTCGCGGTGAACGATGTTGAGGTGGCGGCCGTCGCGGTCGCACTTCGAGTGGGCGTAGGTGAGACCGCGGGCGATGCGCGAGATGATGAAGGCCGCGAGGTCGACGGGGAGGGGCTTGCCGAGCTGGCGGTGGCGTTCGAGGAACTGCTCAAGGTTCACGCCTTTGACGAACTCCATCACCATGAAATACTGCCCGCCGACCTGGCCGAGGTGGTAGGTCTGGACGATATTGGTGTGGATGAGATCGGCGACCAGCCGGGCCTCGCCGATGAAGTTATTTTGAAACTCCTCGATGGCGGAGTATTCCTCGCGAATCAGTTTTACGGCGACGACCTTTTTGAAGTTGCCGGCGCCGAGTTGCACGGCCTCGTAGACCAAGCCCATGCCCCCCTCCGCAATCTTGCGGGTCATCTCGTAGTGGAGCTCGTTGAAAATGTGCTTTAAAGACGCCACGGGCGTGAGGAAGGCGCGCAGGGAGGGAGCTGGCAAGAACGCATATCAGATTCGGCGTGGAATTTGCTGTTGGTCGATTTGACAGCGTGATGTGCGGTTGTAGGGTCGCGACGTGATCACGCTGACCTCACGCGCTGCGCAGCAAGTGCGCACCATGCACGCCGAACTGAATGCCCCGGAAAAACGCTTGCGCGTCTTTGTGGAATCCGGCGGATGCTCGGGATTTCAATATGGCATGTCGTTTGATGAAAAGAAGGCGGGCGATGTGGAATTTGCCAGCGAAGGCGTGCCGATCCTCATGGACGCGGCCAGTCTGGCGTATCTCGACGGCTCGGCGGTCGACTTCGACGACGGACTCCACGGTAAGGGATTTGAGATCAAGAATCCCAACGCGCAGAGCACCTGCGGTTGCGGCAAGTCGTTCAGTTGAGCGAGGGACGGACGGGTAATTTATCGGGCGGCCTCGTGCAGCGCCACGATCCCAAACGTCAGACCGGTCGACGTTACGTGCGGGAAGCCGGCGGCACGGATTTCGTGGGACAAGGCGGTGCGGTCGGGGAATTGCTCGATGGTTTCGTTGAGATACACGTAGGCGGCGCGATCTCCGGTGACGGCGCCGGCGATAAACGGGAGGATTTTGCGCAGATAGAAGAAATAGAAAGGCCGGAACCACGCCTGGGGCTGGGAGAATTCGAGCACGAACAGGCGACCCCCGGGGCGCAGCACGCGGCGCATTTCACGCAGGCCGCGGTCACGATCGGCGAGATTGCGCAGACCGAAGGAAATGGCGACCGCGTCGCAACTGGCGTCCGCCAAGGGGAGGGCCAGACCGTCGCCGTGGCGGAAGGTGACGTTTGCATACCGGCCGGCGCCGGCCGATTTTTTTTTGATTTCGGCCTCATCGAGCATGGGTTGGCAGAAATCCATGCCGGTGATTTGGGTGGAGGAGGGCAGCCGCCGAGCAAGGTCAAAGGCCACGTCGCCGCTGCCCGTTGCGAGATCGAGCACGACCGTTGGCGAACGGCGGCGGACGGCGGCGACGAGGCACCGCCGCCACCAGACGTCCATGCCGCCGCTCAGCAATCGGTTCGCGAGATCGTAGCGTTGGGCAATGCGCCCGAACATGGAGTTGACGGCGGAAGGGTCAGGCATGGCGATGAAGGCAGGAGCGTAGGAAAAAAAGGCCCGGAGGCGAACTCGTCATAATGATTGACGTAATTGCTCAGGTGCAAATAGTTTAAGGTGCTTCAGTTTAACAAGGCCTCAGTGAAAGGATCCCCCATGTCCAACCTGACAAAACGCGAGATCGTGCTGGAGATATACCGAAAGTCCGGCTTCCCGCAAAAACAGATCGTCGATACCGTGCAACAGACGCTCGATATCATCCAAAAGGCGCTCGCCAACGGTCGCAACGTCGAGTTGCGCAACTTCGGCGTGCTTGAGGTCCAGGTGCGCAAGCAGCGCATCGGCCGTAACCCCAACAAGCCGGAGGCGGAAGTCGTGATTCCGCAGCGGGCGGTGGTGAAATTCAAATCCGGCAAGATCCTCAAGCAGCAGCTGAAAAAGCTCGACCTAGCAAAACTGCAGGCGCCGGGCTGAGCCTGGCGGATCCCGCTGTTCTGCGCTGGCCGCGCAGGCGAGGTCGCGTTGCTCCGGAAGCGCGGCGGTCGAGCGCGTTCGTCGCGTGCGAGGGCGCAGCGGTCCTTTTTTTATTCGCCCTGCCGCGGCGCGTTTCCCAAGGTGTCCGGCCCATGGCCACCTTTCAAACGCTGCCCGGATTCCGCGAGTTCTATCCCGAGGATTTTTCCCGGCGGAACCACCTCTTTCGCCTGTGGCGCCAGACGGCCACCACGTTTGGCTTTGCCGAATACGACGCGCCGGTGCTCGAGCCGCTCGACCTTTACAAGGCGAAGTCCGGAGACGAAATCGAGGCGCAGCTGTTTAGTTTCACGGACAAAGGCGGGCGCGAAGTGGCGTTGCGGCCCGAGATGACGCCGACGGTCTGCCGGCTCGTCGGCGCCAAAGCCAGCGCGCTGAAGCGGCCGATCAAGTGGTTTAGCATCGCGGAGTTTTACCGCTACGAGCGGATGCAGAAGGGGCGGGGGCGCTGCTTCTTCCAGTTCAACGCGGATATTTTTGGCGAGCCCGGTCCGGAGGCGGAAACGGAACTGATCGCGTTGCTGGTGCAGTGTCTCGCGGCCTTTGGTCTCACCGAGCAGGATTTTTTTGTGCGGTTGAGCGACCGGAATCTCTGGTTTTACTATTTGGAAGCGCTCGGGCTCGACGAGGCGCGCATCCGCGGCGTGCTGGGCGCGGTGGATCGCTTTGAGAAATACGGCGACGACGCGTTCAAGGGTTACACGGAGCAGTTCGGCCCGCTCGACGAGGGCGTGAAGGCTAAGGTGCTGGCTTTCCTCCGGATCAAATCGCTCGCAGCCCTCGAGCAGACGCTCGGCGCGATCGGCGGCGAGAAACTTGCCGCCCGTCTGGCCGATTGGAAAAAACTGCTCGGGAATCTTGCGGCGATGGGACTGGCGCGGTTTATCGAGGTGGACCTCGGGGTCGTCCGTGGCCTCGCCTATTACACGGGTTTCGTGTTCGAGGCCTTCGACCGGAAAGGGGAGTTGCGCGCGCTTGCGGGCGGGGGGCGCTACGACGATCTCGTGCAAAAACTCGGCGGCCCGGCGCTGCCGGCGGTGGGATTTGCGATCGGCGACATGACGTTTGCGCTGTTGCTCGAACAACGGGGCCTGATGCCGACGTTGGTGCAGGCGCCGGATGTTTACTGTGTGATCGGGGGCGAAGCCGAACGCCTCGCGGCGTTCGGCGACATCCACGCGCTGCGGGCGGCCGGCTATCGCGTTGACTATCCGTTGAAGGAGGTCGCCTTCGGCAAACAGTTCAAGACGGCGGCAGAATCGGGGGCGAAGCTCGCGCTCGTTTACGGCGGGGACGAACTCGCCAAGGGCGTGGTGAAGCTCCGCGATCTTGGTGCGCGCACCGAGCAGGAAATTCCGCGGGCCCAGGTCGTGGCGACGGTGCGGGATTTTTTCAGCGCGTGATCCGTCCGATGGGCAACGGGCGCGCACCGGGTTCGTGGGGCTGGCGTTGGGTAGGGGTCGGGTTGCTGGTCTACGCGGGCGCGGCCGGGTTGGCCTGGCTAATGGCGGACCGCCTGCTGTTTCAGCCGGGCTACGGATCGGGTCGGGCGCCGGTGGGGGCGGTGAGTCTCAAAACGAATACGGGGCACGACGTGTCGGTGCTGTTTCTGCCGAATCCGGCGGCCCGGCTCACCCTGTGGTATTTTCACGGCAATGCGGAGGATTTGGGCGATATCGAGGCGCGGCTGAGGACGCTGCGCGACGCGGGGTTCGCGGTCTTCGCCTGCGAGTATCCCGGCTATGGGATCAGCGGGGGTGCGCCGTCGGAGCGTTCGATCAACGCGGCGACGCGGGTGGCGCTCGACTATTTGCGCGAGCAGTGCGGCGTGCCGGTGGGACGCATTCTGGTGTATGGGAGTTCGCTCGGCGGTGGACCCGCGGTCGAGCTGGCGTCCCGCGAGCCGGTGGCCGGGTTGGTGCTCCAGAGCGCATTCACCAGTGCCTATCGGGTCATGACGCGCTGGCCGCTGCTCCCGTTCGACACGTTTGAAAACCTGCGGAAGCTCCCCGCGGTGCGATGTCCGTTGCTCATCATGCACGGCGAAGACGACGACGTCGTGCCGATCCACCACGGCGAGGTGCTGTTTGCGGCGGCCCGCGAGCCGAAGCGATTTTTCCGGGTGAAGTCGGCCGGCCACAACGACCTCGTGGGCGTGGCGGGCAACGACTATTGGCAGGCGCTCCGGGAATTATCCGACCGGCTCTGAATCCAGTTCAGCCGCACACTCAGAGGAGGTTTCGCGGGCCGAACGCGTCGGGCAGGAGGGCGGACAGCGTGGTCTCGATCCGGCCGGGGCCGTCGCAGACGCTGATGACGATCGCGTCGGGGCCGAACTCGTTGATCACCTGGCGGCAGGCACCGCACGGACTGCTCGGGGTCGGGGTCGGGGTGTAGACCACGACGGCGTGGACGAGGCGCTCGCCGGTCGCGGCGGCGGAGAAAATCGCGGTGCGCTCGGCGCAATTGCACAGGCCGTAGGACGCGTTCTCGACATTGCAGCCGGTGAAGACTTTGCCGGAGCCGCAGACGATGGCGGCGCCGACGGGAAATTCGGAGTAGGGCGAGTAGGAGGCGTGAGCGGCGGCGCGCGCGTTCTTCTCGAGACGGCGGAGCAAAGCGGGTGAAAGGGCCGGCGTGGCGGCGCGGTGGGTTTTCTTCACAGGAGGGAGTGGGGCGCAGTTCCGAATCGCCTGCAAGCCGGTGTATCGCCTACCGGCAACCGAGCGCCCGCGAGTGCGAGGAGCCGGGCTTGGGTGTCGACGCCGCCGGGGCCGGAGAAGCCGGTCATCTTGCCGCTGGCGGCAACGACGCGGTGACAGGGGATGACGAGGGGCCTGGGGTTAGCGCCGCTGGCGGTGCCGACGGCACGGCTGGCGCCGGGCGGTTGGCCGAGGGGTGCGGCGATGGCGCCGTGGGCGGTCGGGTGGCCGGATTTTCCCGTGAGCGTGGCACGAAGGACGGCGCGGTGAAATTCGGGAAGCGGGCTAAATTGTAGGACAGGCCGGAGAAATCCTGCGGATGGCCGGCGATGGGCGGCACCCGCGCGATGAGGCCAGCGACCCACGGGGGCGGCGCAGGGGTGGAGCGGGCGTCCGGGCGGCGGTGCTCGGCGCCGGGCAAACTAAAGGCGGTAAGCATCGGGCCGTGCCACACGAGGAAGCGGGGGGCGAGCGGAGTGCGGCGGGTCGCGTGCGGCATATGCGGGATTGCATCGTGGGCGGCGAGCGGTTCGTGTCGAAATGAAGTCCGATGACCAACCGTTTCTATACCGCGTTCGACAGCGAGACGCCGGGTGGCAGCCGCAAAAGCGACTACCGCACGCCGTTCCAGATGGACCGCGACCGCATCATTCATGCGCATGCGTTCCGCAAGCTGCAGTCGAAGACGCAGGTGTTTCTTTCGGGGGAATACGATTTCTACCGCACGCGCCTGACCCACTCGATGGAGGTCGCGCAGATCGGCCGGTCAATCTGCGCCTACCTGCGGTCGCGGGGAGCGCCGCTGCGCGACGACTTTCAGATCGACAGCGACCTGGTCGAGGCGGTGTGCCTGGCCCACGATCTCGGGCATCCGCCGTTTGGCCATTCGGGCGAGCGGACGTTGCAGGAACTGATGGGCCAGTGGGGCGGGTTTGAGGGCAACGCGCAGACGCTGCATCTGCTCACGGAGACGATGTATCAGAACGAGGCGGGCGTGCGCGGCATGGTGCCGACGCGGGCGCTGCTCGACGGGGTCTTGAAATACAAGAAACTCTTTCGCGAGTTTTCGGCGCCGCCGACTAATCATTTTCTTTACGATCCGCAGGAACGGCACCGGGCGTTTGTCTTCGGCGAGGCGAAGATTCCCGACGAGCTGCATGGCGGGGAGAAGCTGAATGCGTTTAAGAGCGTCGAGTGCCAGATCATGGACTGGGCGGACGATGCGGCGTATTCGCTCAACGACATCGTCGACGGGGTGAAGGCGGGGTTTCTGACGATCGAGCGGATCGAGGCGTGGGCGGCGGGGGAGGCGATCGATGCGGAGCGGCAGCGCTGGCTCGACCAGTTGTGCCCGGCGATCCGCGGCGACCGGTTGGAGAGCGTGTTCGCGCAAAAAGTCGGCGGGTTTATCACGGCGTGCAAGTTGCGCGAGCGGACGAATTTCATGTCGGCAACGACGAACCGCTACCGGTTTGAACTGGTCATCGCGCCGGGGGCCGAGCGCGAAGCGGCGTTTTACAAGAAGATGGCCAACGATGTGATTTTCGAGAGCCCGCAGCTTCAGCAGATGGAGCACAAGGCGCGGCGGGTGTTGTTCCAGCTGTGGGAATCGTGCTGGCGGAACTACGTGGAGAAAGGCGGGCGGGTGATCAACATTTTGCCGCCGCGGGTGGGCCGGTTGCTTGACGCCGAGACGACGGAGGCGGGCAAGGCGCGGCAGATCTGCGACTGGCTGGCCGGGCTGACCGACGGGATGATCGTGCGGACTTATCAGCGGTTGTTCGATCCGCAGTTTGGCAGTATCCGCGATCTGAGCTGAGGGCGCGGTGCCAGGGCGAGCGTTTGGGGCGACGGGGGGCGGTGCAGGCCGTTTTTTTTGATGGAAAAACTGTGGCCGGGCAGCGCAACCGTGTTTCACTCCCGAACGTCAGACCACCCCGATGCCGCCCCGCCCCCCCCGCCGATTTCTGCAGACGTGTTTGCCGGGCTGCTGCGCGGGGATCGTCGGCTGGCTCCTGTGGGTGTCGCCGGCCAGCGGCGCGACGACGGGAGAGGCGAAGGCGGAGGCAGGTTTCAAACAAACCATCCAGCCGTTCCTCGCGAAATATTGCTACGATTGCCACGCCGACGGCGTGAACAAGGGCCAGGTGGCGTTCGACGAATTCAAGTCGGCCGCAGATATTTTGTCGCGCCACGATCTGTGGTTCGCGGCGCTCAAGAATGTCCGGGCGGGGATCATGCCGCCGGTCGAGGACGGGGTCGACCGGCCCACGGCCGGGGAAATCGCCCGCCTCACGCAGTGGATCAAGGTGGAGGCGTTGGGACTCAGCGCTGCGGCCCCGGATCCCGGCAAGGCGACGGTGCGGCGGCTCAACCGGACCGAGTATCGCAACACGATCAGCGACCTCATGGGCGTCGAGTTTAACAGCGAAGTGGAGTTTCCGCCCGACGACTCGGGGAACGGTTTCGACAACATCGGGGATGTGCTGACGGTGTCGCCGTTGCTGTTGGAGAAATATCTACAGGCGGCGGAGGTGATTGTGGAGCGGGCGGTGCCGAAGGTGGCGCGGGTCATGCCGGTGCGCTCGGCGACAGGCCGGGAGTTCCGGGCGACGGAGGGCGGCGGCACCGGTGAGCGGATGAACGTCACGAAGCCGGTCACGGTGGCGCATACGTTTCGGGTCGCGGAAGCGGGGACCTATGGGGTCGAGGCGGAATTGGAGATTCGCGGGACGTTTGATTTTGATCCGGGGCAGGGCACGCTGATTGCGCGGGTCGACGGCGTGGAGTGGTTCCGCGAAGACGTGGCGTGGCAGGAGCGCAAGGTCATGAGCCGGGTGCGCGAGGTCACGTGGCCGGCCGGGGCGCATGCGGTGCAGTTTCAAATCGTGCCGCGGGCCCAGCCGGCGGGTGCCACGCCGGCGCCGGTGCGCGCACAGTCGGTGCCGGGGGCGACGAGTGTCACGGTGCGGGTGGTGGGGGTGCAGGTGAAGGGGCCGCTTGATCCGGCGCGTTGGACGGCGCCCGCGAACTATGCGCGGTTTTTTCCGCGCGGCCCGGCGCCCGTCGGCGCGAGCGAGCGCGAACACTATGCGCGGGAGCTGTTGGGCGAGTTTGCCGCCCGGGCCTACCGGCGTCCGGTGGAGCCGGCCTACGTCGCGCGTCTCGGGGAGATCGCGCACGACACGGCGGCGCAGCCCGGGCGGACGTTTGAAGAAGGCATCGGCCGGGCGATGATGGCGGTGTTGGCGTCGCCGCGGTTTTTGTTCCGGATCGAAACGCCGGTGGCGGGCACCGAGGCGGTGGCGGACGCGGATGACTATACTCTGGCGTCGCGGTTATCGTATTTTCTCTGGTCGACGATGCCGGACGCGGAGCTGTTGCGGTTGGCGGCGGCGGGCGAACTGCGCCGCGAAGTCCCCGCGCAGGTCAAGCGGATGCTGGCCGATCCGAAGGTGCAGGGCCTGGTGAAGAACTTTACGGGCCAATGGTTGCAGGTGCGGGATGTCGAGTCGGTGCCGATCAACGCGCGCGCCGTGCTCGGGCAGACCGCGACGCGCAACCGCGACGGCAGTCGGATCGAGTTTGACGGGCCGCTGCGGCGGGCGATGCGGAGCGAGACGGAGCTGTGCTTCGACCACATCCTGAAACAGGACCGCAGCGTGCTCGAGTTACTGGACAGCGATTACACGTTTCTCAACGCCCGGCTCGCGAAGCACTATGGTCTGCCGGAGGTGACGGGGGACGAGATGCGCCTGGTGCGGTTGCCGACCAACAGCACGCGGGGCGGGGTGCTCACGCAGGGCGCGGTGCTCGCCGTGACGTCGAACCCGACGCGGACGTCGCCGGTGAAGCGGGGGCTTTTTGTTTTGGAGAATATCCTCGGCACGCCGCCACCGCCGCCGCCGCCGGACGTCCCGGCGCTCGAGGAGGCGATCAAGGGATTCAAAGGGCGGGAGCCAAAGCTGAGCGAAATGCTGGCCGTGCACCGCGCGAACAAACTGTGCAGTTCGTGCCATGAGCGGATGGATCCGCTCGGGCTGGCGTTCGAAAATTTCACGGCGCTGGGGACCTGGCGGGACGCGGAGGCTGGGCAGACGATCGAGGTGGCGGGGCGCCTGGCGACGGGCGAACGGTTTGCCAGCGTGAGCGAGCTGAAGCGCGTGCTCACGGATGAGCGCCGATTGGACTACTATCGCTGCCTCGCGGAAAAACTTCTGACTTACGCGCTCGGCCGCGGCCTGACGTATCGCGATTTGGACACGGTGGACCGGATCGTCGAGGAGCTGGAGCGCGAGGGTGGCCGGATGTCGGTGCTCCTGAACGGGGTGATCAACTCGGCACCGTTTCAAAAGTTGCGGCGCGTGAATCCGCCGGTAACGTCCCCCGCGACCCCATAGCCGCCTCTCTCTCCCTTCCGTCCTGCGATCACTTTTCCCATGAAAATGCAGCCTGTCACCCCGTCCGATCTCGCCGCGCAGCGTCAGTATGCGCTCGGCCGCCGTCAGTTCCTCCGTGGCGTCGGTGTCTCCCTGGCGTTGCCCCTGCTCGAGTCGGCCTTGCCGAGGACGCTGCGCGCGGCGTCCGCACCGCTGGCGAAAGGGGCGGCGCCGTTGGCGACCACCGCGGGCGGGGCGCCGCTGCGCATGGCGTTCGTGTATATTCCGAACGGGGTGCACCAGGAAAACTGGTGGCCGACCGGCGAGGGCGCGGCCTTTCAGCTGGGCAAGACGATGGCGCCGCTCGCGCCGCTGCAGTCGTCGCTCCAGGTGTTGGGCGGGCTCGATCACCAAAATGCGAAGGCGGGCAACGACGGGGCGGGCGACCATGCCCGGGCGAATGCGACGTTCCTGACCGGCGCCCGGGCGCGCAAGACCGACAGCGCGGACATTCAGGTGGGCGTGTCCGTCGACCAGGTCGCCGCGCAGCACGTCGGGCATCTCACGCGGTTTTCTTCGTTGGAACTGTCGTGCGACAGTGTGCGGAAATCGGGCCGCTGCGATTCCGGCTACTCGTGTGCGTATCAATACAATTTGTCGTGGCGGTCGCCGTCGGTGCCGATGGCGCCGGAGCCGAACCCGCGGCTGGTGTTCGAGCGCTTGTTTGGCAGCGGCGCGGGGGCGGAGCGGCAGGAGAATTTCCGGCTGCGGCAGGCGACGCAGAAATCGCTGCTCGATTTTGTGCGGCAGGACACGAAGGCGCTGCAACGGGAGCTGGGGCAGACGGACCGGGCGAAACTGGACGAGTACCTGACGGGCGTGCGGGAGATCGAGCAGCGCATCCAACGGACGGAGGGCTTCGGTGCCTTGCCGGATCCGCAGGCGGACACGCCGGCGGGCATTCCGCCGGACTACGGCGATCACATGGACATCATGTTCGACCTGCTCGCGATGTCGTTCGAGACGGACTCGACGCGGATTGCGACGCTGCTGTTGGCGGGCGACGGTTCGAACCGGTCGTATCCGCAGATCGGTATCTCGGAGGGGCACCACTACTGTTCCCACCATCGCAACGACGAGGACCTGATGGGGAAAATTGCGCGCATTGACCGCTACTACATGGATCACTTTGCGCGCTTCCTGAAACGGCTCGATGAAAAGAAGGACGTCGACGGCCGCTCGGTGCTGCACAATTCGATGATCGTTTACGGCTCGGGCAATGCCGACGGGAACCGCCATACGCATGAGAACTTGCCCGTCATACTCGCCGGCGGCGGCGGTGGCACGCTCCGGGCGGGGCGGCACGTGAACCTCGGTGGGCGGCCGATGAGCGATCTTTTCCTGACGATGAACGACCGCATGGGCGTGCAAGGCGTCGAACGGATCGGTGATTCGACCGGACGCGTAACGATGGTCTGAAGCGACGCGGGGCGATTTCGCGGTAAGGGTTGGGGGCGCCGGCCGGCCGGCGCTACTTTGCCGCGGGGGAAGGAAAGAGGGAATTGCGCAGGGCTTCGCGGCGGAAGGCGGAGCCGCGGAACATGGCCTCGGGGTAGGTCACATGGCCGAGCATCTCGCTGTAAGCGTCGGTGCCGTGGCTGGAGTTGAGCGCGAGCCCCGCGAGGTATTGGAGGCGCAGGCTGCGGTCGCGGTTGATTTCGGCGCCGGTGAGCCACGCCTTCAGGTCGGAAGCCTGGCCGGCATAGGTGGACATGAGGCTGAGCGCGGAGCCGAGGCCGACGTCGGCGAGGGCGTCGCGGGCGGCGGCGTGATCGGGGCGGTCGAAGCGGGTCTGAAGCGCGTCGAGGTCGATGGCGACCGGCGTGAGCGAGCCGAGCACGACGGTGTCGTAGCCGTAGCCCTCGTCGTCGTTGCCCCAGATGGTGCCGTCGGGGAAGGCGGAGAAGAAGGTGGCGATTTCGCTCTGCACGACGGCCCGGCTGCTTTCGTAGAACGGCACCCACTGGGTCACCAGCCCGCCGGGGTTGAGGTGTTGCCGGCAGAGGGCGAAGTACTCCTGCGTGTAGAGGACGGCCGCGCCTTTGACCCACGGGTGGAGCGGGTCCGAGGTAATGAGATCGAATTTCTCGCCGGTCGTGGCGAGGTAATGGCGGGCGTCGTCATAGACGATTTCGACGCGGCGGTCCCGGAGGACGTCGTGGTTTTCGACGGCGAAACGCGGGGCGATGGCGCGCGGGATGAGCGGCTCGATTTCGCAGATGACGATGCGGGCGATGGACGGATAGTTGACGAAGGAGCCGGCAGTGACGCCGGCGCCGCAACCGACGATGAGGACGGAACGCGGGTGCGGATGGAGGAGGGCGGGGAGGTGGCCGAGCATGCGTTGGAGGCGCATGTCCTTGAAAAGGCTGGACGCCTCGGTTTTGCCGCTGACGTGGAAGAAGCGTTCGCCGTGGGGGTCTTCGGTGACCGCGACGGAGGCGTTGATCCCTTCGCCGAGGAAGAGGACTTTGGCGGAGGCCTCGGTGGTGGCGGTTTGGCGGCCGTAGGCAATGAGTTGCCACGGGGTTGGCGGGAGGGTGAGGGCCAGCGCGGTGGCGGCGGTGGCGGCGAGGGAGAGGGCGAGCCAGTCGCGGGCGCGGCGCGGCGCGAACGCGCAGGCGGCGGCGGCGAACGCGAGGCCGGTGAGCCACTGGGCGGCGAGTCGGGTGCCCAGCAGCGGGATCGCGGCGAGGCTGACGGCGACAGCGCCGACGATGGCGCCGACGGTGTTGGCGGCGTAGGCGCGGCCGACCAGCCAGCCGACCTCGCTGCCGCGGGTGGTGAGGGCGGCGAGTGCGAGGGGAAAGGAGGCGCCCCAGAGGATCGCGGACGGCAAGATGGCCCACGCGCAACGGACGAGGTCGAGTTGGAATGTCGGCCACAGGCCGACGGCCCTGGCCGGATCGACCGGCCAGAAAGGGAGGATACGCGTCAGGGTGTGTGTCGCCCAAACGAGGGTGAGGACCTGGAGCAGTTGGCAGCATCCGAGGGCAAAGCGCGGGCGGGTAGAGTGACGGGCCACGGCGGTGCCGGCGGCGCTGCCGAGGCCGAGTCCGGCGAGGAAGACGGCGAGAATGAGGGAGAACGTGTAGGTCGTCGCGCCCAGCAGGAGCGACAGGAGGCGCGTCCAGATGACTTCGGCGCCGAGCGCGCACAGGCCGGAGAGGGCGAGCGTGAGGAAAAGGGTGCGGTTGGCGCGGCGAGCCGACGGCGACGGAGCCAGCGTGGGAGCAGGGGCGACGGCGGGAGGGGGAGCCGGGGAGACGGATGCGAGGGCGAAGGCGAGAAGCGCGACGGCGAGGTTGAGCGCGGCGGCGCACCACGTGGCCGTCACGAGATCGTGGACACGCAGGAGGTAAAAACCGGCGAGGAGACAGCCGGTGACGGCGCCGGCGGTGTTGCCGCAATAAAAGAAGCCGAGCCACGAGAGGCCGCGCGGTGTGGCCTCGACCCAGCGCGCGATGGCAGGGAGCGTGGCCCCCATCAGCATGGTGGGAGGGAGGAGGCAGACCGCGCAGACGAAGCCGCGGAGCACGAGGCCGGTCCAACCGTGGCCGGCGTAGGCGAGGTAGAAACGAGTGAGGGCCGGCATCGCGGAGAGCACGACGAGGCCGGCAACGGCCAGGCCGAGTTCGAGCAAGGCGTAAACGCGGAGCGGGTGGCGGGCGGAGGACACGAAGCGCGGGAGCGCGAGGCTGCCGAGGCACATGCCGCCCATGAAGGTGCCCAGCAGCACGGCGAGCGAAACGGCGGAGGAGCCGATCACGAATTGGAGGAGTTGAAACCAGACCAGTTCGTAAATCAGCGCGGCGCAGCCGCTGCCGACGAAGAGCACGAGCAGCCACGGGAGTAGCCGCGTCGACGTGGAGGGGGCGGCCGAATGGCTCATCGGGTAGTGGGCGGGAGGTTGCGGCGGAAGAGGCCGGGGAGGGGCATGCGGGGACGGACGCGCGGGGTGGCGCGATGTTGCGGCGAATCGGGTGGGGCCGGAGACCCGAACTACCGGGAGGCGGCGCGCAGTTTCGCGATGAGGGCGGCAGGGACTTCAAGCGCGGTGCCGTGACGCATGCGGACGGGGGTGCCTTCGTCGGGGAAGTGAAGTTTGGCCGTCACATCCTCCCAGGTCTTGAGATCGCGGGAGCGCATGGCGCCGTAGTGCTTTTTTTGATAAGCGTCAAAGTAGACCAAGGTGTCAGCACCGACCTGGAGGGTCGTCGGGCCTTCGACCCACAGGCCGGGAGGGGTGAACGGGGCGCCCGGGGGGTGAAACGGGCCTTGAAAGTCGTCGGCGGCGGCGAGCTGGAGAAATTTTTTCGGCGGGTGTCGGGTTTCGTCTTTGATGACGAGGTAGAGTTGGCCGGAGGTGCGGAGGAAAGTGGCGTCGATGACGCTGAAACCGGGGTCGTAGAGGAGTTTCGTGGGGGCAAAGGTCGCGAAGTCCTTCGTCGTCGTGAAATATATCCGGTGGTTGTATTTTTCCTCGGAGGAGCCGGCGGTGGCGGGGAATTTGCCGGGGAGGGTCGAGGCCCAGAAGAAAATGAACTCGGCGCGTTTTTTGTCGTAGAAGATTTCGGGCGCCCACGAATTCAGGACAGTGGGTTCGTGCGCCATGACGGGGATCGCGCGCTGGTCGGTCCACGTGAGGAAGTCCTGGGAGGACGCGTAGCCGAGGTTGTTTTCATTCCAGCCGGAGGTCCACACCAGGTGGTAGGTGCCGTCGGGGCCGCGGGCGACGCAGGGGTCGCGCAGGAGTTTCGAGTTGCCGACCTTGGGGGCGAGGGAGGGGCGACCGTCGTTGAGTTTGTCCCACGTGTAGCCGTCGGCGCTCCAGGCGAGATGGAGGCCGTCTTCGCCGTTTTTGGTGAAATAGGTGAAGAGGTAGGCGGTGGTGGAATCGGTGGCGCGGGCGGCGGTGACGAGCGACGATAGAACGAGGAGCGCGCGCAGGAGAATCATGGCTTGAGGTGGAGCGCGTTGACTCCAACGCGCTGGTCGGCACACGAAACAGAAAGCGCGTTGGGGTCAACGCGCTCCACCTACGGACGGGGGCGCGTTGGGGTCAACGCGCTCCACCTACGGACGAGGGCGCGTTGGGGGCGTCGCCGAGGCGTCGTCGCCGAGGGGGCGTTGGTTGCTGAAGTTGGGGCTGGCGGGGACCGCGAAGGCGGCGGGGTCGTCGGGGCGCGCGGGGTCGAGGGGCTTGAAACCGGGGACGATGTGTTGGGCGAGCGGGAGATTTTGGTCGCGGATCGCCTGGACGATGAGTTTTGAAAGCGCGTAGCTGCCGTAGCTGTTGTGGTGAGTGTTGTCCTGACCGGCGAAGGCGTGGCGAGAGAACTCGGGTCCGCGGGATTCGAGGGCCTCGTAGAACGGCGTGGAGAGAGCGTTGAGGTCGATGAACGCGACGCCGAGTTCGCGGGCGGACAGGCGGGCGGCTGCGGCGTAGTCGGCGAGGGAGGGAATCACTTTGCCGGTGGCGTCGAAGCCGCGACGTTCCATGGGAGAGAGAATGAGCGGGGTGCCGCCGTGGGCGCGGACGGCGTCGACGTGTTTTTTGATCTCGGCCGGGTAGGTGGTGAACGGGGCGCCGGTTTTTTGGGCGATCTGCTTCTGGTCGTTGTGGCCGAACTGCATCAGCAGCCAGTCGCCGGGTTTCATCAGACTGAGGATTTTATCGAGGCGGCGGCGGCCGAGGGAATCGCGGTAGGTCTCGCCGGACTCGCCGTGATTCGCGATGGCGATGTTGGGTTTGAACCAGTTGGTGAGCATCTGGCCCCAGCTGTTGTAGGGCTCCTTCGACTGGTCGCAGACGGTGGAATCGCCGAGGAGGAAAAGAGTGGGTGTGGTGGCGGGGGCGGGCGTGAGTTCGATGGCGGTGACGGCGGGACGGGTGCCGTTGAATTCGAGGGTGAGGAGGTTGTCCCAGGCCCAGGCTTCCTGGGTGGTTTCGCGGGGCGCTTTGAGTTTCACAGTGCCGGCGGCGAGGGCGGGGGCGTTCGCGGTGGCGGGGATCGCGGGGATTTTGGGCGTGCGCGTGTTGACGAGGAAGGTGCGCGTGACGGCGGGTTGGCCGGCGGGAACGACGACGTGTTCCACCATGAGGCGGCGGAGTTCGGCTTTGACGGTGGCGTCGGTGCCGGGCGGAAAGGTTACGGTGACGCGGTAGTTTCCCTCCGTGGGGACGGCGGCGGAAAAATAGAACGGGGCGGTGCTCGTGACGGCGTCGGGCGTGGCGGTGAGGGTGGCGCCGGGTTCGAAGCCGTGGCCGCGCGCGGCGTCGTAGGTTTGGGTGGCGTCGATGCGGCCGGAGGCGGAGCCGAAGAGGAAACGGAGCTCGGCGCTGAAGCCGGCGGGGAGGGCCGCGAGCGCGAGCAGGGCCGAGAGTAGGCGGAGATGCGGGGGCATGCCGACGAGAAGAGCGGGTGGGCCGAGACGTTGCACGGGTGGAGCGGGACGGACGGTCAGAGCGGAAGGCCGCGGCCGGTGTGATCAGGGCAGTTCGTAGACCTCCACGAGGGCGACGCCGGTGGTGCCGTTGACGCCGCTGACCTGGGCGGTGTAGCTGCCGGGGGCGAGGGTGATGAGCAGCACGGCGTCGCGGGTGGCGGAGGCGGGCAGGGCGAAGGCGCCGACGCGGGTGAAGGTGGCGGCGAGCGCGGTGGTGGCGGCGGAGGTGGCGCTGGCGCTCCAGTTGTCGTTGGCGTAAAGCAGCGTCGCGCCCTGGTAAACCTCGAGCTGCGGATCGGCGAGGGCGCCGGCGACTCCAAAGGCGGTGAGGGCGGGGCCGATGCCGCGGATGAGGACGGTGCGCGGGACGTTGCCGGAGAGAGTGAAGCCGGCGATGAGGATGTCGCCGCCGGTGCCGATCTGGGCGCGCGCGGAGACGTTGGTGAGGCGGCTGAGCGTGGGGCTGCTGCCGGAGTCGGCGTCGTAAAGTTCGACGAGGGTGACGCCGTTGGCGCCGGTGGCGGCGGAGGCCTGCGCCGTGTAAGCGCCGACCGGGAGGGATTGCTGGAGGGCGGCGTCGCGGCCGGCGGGGTCGAGGGGGAAGGCGCCCACGGAGGCGAAGAGGACGGAGAGGGCGGCGCCGCCGCCCCAGTTGTCGTTGGTGGCGAGTGCGGTGGGGGCGGTGGAATTGAAGAGTTGGATCTGAGGGTCGGCGAGGGCGCCGGCAACGCCGAGAGAGGTAAGGCCGGGGCCGATACCGCGGAGGAGGACGTTTTTGGCGGAACCGGGACCGATGGCGAATCCGGTGATGAGGGTTTGGGCGCCGGCGCCGCCGACGGCGCGGACGGAAAGGTTGACGATGCGGCCGGGGGTGGGCGTCGCGACGGTGAGCGTGGTCGGGGCGCCGGTGGTCGAGCCCTGCGGCCCGGTGGCGATCAGGCGGTAGGTGCCGTTGTCGGCGGCATCGGTGCGCGGGATCGCGTAGGTGGGCGAAGTGGCACCGGCGAGGGTAGTGCCGTCCTTGGTCCATTGGTAGCTGAGCGGGAAGGCCGAGGCGGCGGCGCTGGCCCCGAGGGTGACCGGGCCGCCGACCAGAGCGGCCTGGGGGGCCGGAGTGCTGACGACGGGCGCACCGGCGGCGAGGATGCCGGAATTTTCGCCGACGAGGAAGAGCTCGTTGCCGAGGACGGCGCAGTCGAGGAGCGCGTCGCTCGTGCCGGTGAAGCGGCCGGTCCACGTCGCGCCGTCGGAGGAAACGTAATACGTGCTGCCGGGGCCGGTGGCGATCCACTGGCCGAAGGCGGCGGTGACGGAGGTGAGGGCGTCGTTGGAGAAACGGCGGTCGGTCCAGGCGGCGCCGTCGGGGGAGGTGAGCACGGTGCCGCCGGTGCCGACGGCGACGAAGCTCCCCGAGGCGAAAACCACGTCGTGGAGGTTTTCGGTCGTGAGGCCGGCGGCGGGCGTCCACGCGGCGCCGTCGGGTGAGGTGAGGAGGGCGCCGGTGTTGCCGACGGCGACGAAGAGGCCGTGGCCGAAGGCGGCGCGGTTGAACACGGCGGAGGTCGGGCCGGTGTAGCGCTGGGTCCAATCGAGGCCGTTGGGGGACGTGAAGATGCGGCCGGAGGAGGCGGCGATCACCCAGAGGCCGTTGGCAAAGTGGACGCCGTTGAGGGTGACGGGGGCGGGCGCAGTCTGGCGGGACCAGGTGGTGCCGTCGGCGGAGGACAGGAGGATGCCGGCGTTGCCGACGGCGACGAAGCGGCCGGCGCCGAAGGCGACATCGTTCAGTTGCGTGGTGGTGCCGGAGGCGCGCGCGGTCCAGCGGGTGCCGTCGGCAGAGTGGAGAATGGTGCCGGCGGTGCCCACGGCGACGAGGGCGGAGGAGCTGGCCGCGGCGCCGCGGAGCGTGACGCCGATGGCACCGGCGCCGGCGATGCTCTCGCGCCAGGTGCTGCCGTCGGTCGAGATGAGAAGCGCGCGGCCGAGCGAGGCGCTTTGGCCGGGGATCACATAGGTGCCGTTGCCGAAGGCGGCATTTTGGAGGTTGGTGCGGTTGCCGCTCGCACTGCGGGCCGTCCAGGTGAGTCCGTCGGGCGAGGTGCGGATGGCGCCGCCGGTGCCGACGGCGACGAACTGGCCGTTGATGAAATTGATGCCGAGGAGGAATTCCGCGGTGGCGGCGGAGCCGCCGGTCCAGGTGGTGCCGTTGGTGGAGGTGAGCGTCTCGCCCGAGGCGCCGCCGGCGACGAGGCGGCCGGCGCCGTAGGCGATGCGCCGCATGCCGGCCGTCGGCGTGGTGAGGGACGTCCAGTTAACGCCGTCGGCAGTGCTGAAAATGCGACCGCTGACGGAGGAGACGGCGTGGAAGCGGTCGAAGGCGAACGCCACGCCGGTCAGATCCTCGGTGGTGCCGGCGGTGCCCGAGGTCCAGTGGATGCCGTCGGTGGAGGTGCTCGTGAGGCCGGCGATGCCGACGGCGACGAGGCGGCCGTCGCCGAGGGCGAGGTCCTGCAGGCCGCTGCCGGCGTCGCGGTGGACGGTGCCGGAATTGCGGGGGGTCCAAGTGAGCGTGTCGGGTGACGTGAAGACGGCGCCGAGACTGCCGAGGGCGACGTAGAGGCCGTTGAAGAAATGGAAACTGAAGAGGTTGTTGGCCGCCGGGAGAGTGCGGGTGGTCCAGTTGAGGCCGTCGGTGGAGGTGAGGAGGGTGCCGCGGATACCGCCGACGAGGAAGCGGCCGTTGACGAAGAAGGCGCGGGTGAGGCCGTTGCCGGTGGGGAGGGGATTGCGCCATTGCCAACCGCCCTCCGGCGAAACGAACTGGGTGAACCCGGGGGAGGTGACAGAGCCGGCGGGATTGGTCGCGACGACGCGGTAGACGCCGCCGTTGGCGGGTTGCCAATTGCGGAGGAAATAAACGGGGCCGTCAGCGTCGGGCAGATCCACGCCGTCGAGTTGCCAGCGCAGGGTGAGGGGATCGGAACCGCCGGTGAGGGACGCGGTGAGGTTTTGGTTGGTGCCGGCAGGAATCGCGCGGCCGAAGGAACTGACGATGGGGAACGGTCCGAACGAAGGGAGCGTCGGCGGCGCGGGCGTGCTGACGGCGAGGACGGCGGCGGCGCCGGTGGCCGAGCCGGCGCTGTTGGAGACGAGGCAGCGGTAGCGGTCGCCGTTCAGGGCGACGGTGAGATTGGCGATCGAGACAGCCGCGGTGGCGGCGCCCGTGACGGTGGCGGAATCGGCGAGAGCGGTCCAGGTGTTGCCGCCGTCGGTGGAGCGTTGCCAGGCGAAGGTGGTGGCGGGATTGCCGCGGGCGAGGACGGCGAAGGTGGCGGAGTTGCCGGGGAACTGGGTTTGGTTTTCGGCCTCCTGCACGATCGCGGCGGCGAGGGGGGCGGCCGGGGCGGGGACGGTGCCGGTGATCGCGAAGGCGCCGATGCTGCCGTAGGCGGTGTAACCGGTCGGCTGATTCGCGAGCGGGGTGGCGACGCCGGTGCCGGCGACGCGCAGAAGGTAGGTCCCGGCGGGGAGCGTGGTCGAGAAGCTGGCGGACGGGGAATCGGGCGGATCGGAGCGGGCGATCACGGTGCCGGACGCATCGCGCAGCTCGGCGACGACGTCGACGGAGGTTTTGTTGGAGAGGACGGTGGGGTTGACCGACGCACCGATCTGCAGGGCCACGGGGCCGCCGGCGGTGGTGAACGCAAACGTGTCGGTGTCGGCGGTGGTCTCGAGCACGCCGCGGTGGGAGACGGCGGTGCCATTGACGATCAGGGGCGTGGCGGCGGCGTCGGTGCCGGCGTGGTCATCGGGGCGGACGGTGAGTTTGGCGGCGATGATGGCGAGGTCGTCCTCGGGGTTGTTGGCATCGAAATATTCGCCCTTGGACCACTGGATGACGTTACGGGTGGCGCTGCCCATGATCGGGCCCCACGAGGTTTCGCCGCCGCCGTGGCCGGCGTAGTATTCGACGGCGGAGGTGCCGTCGTGGCTGAGGCCCATTTGGTGGCCGAGTTCGTGGGCGGCGACGCGCGCGATCTGGCTGTCGGTGAGGGTGGTTTGGTAAACGAAACAAATGTTGTAGGTGGTGGCGAAGGACGCTGCGCCGAAGAAGTTCAGATAGGCGACGCCGCTGGCGGTGGCGGAGACGGGGGTGCGGACGCCTTTGGCATCGCGCTCCTGGGTGATGAGGACGCGCGCAGTCTGGTTGGTGAAGACGGCGGGTGGCTCGGTCGTGACGTCGACGTCGAAGGCGCGGAAGGCCTCGGCGACCCGCTCCCAGATGAGGACGATGCCGGCCTGCTCGGCCGGGCTGAAGGTGCTGGTGTTGGCATCCCGGTCGTAAGGGGTGCAGGCGTAAGAGGCTTGGGCGTCGGCGCCGGAATTCCACGCGGTGCCGGTGACGATGTGGCCGTTGAAATCGAGATAGAGGGTTCGCGCGGAGCCGGGTTTGCTGTGGCGGACGGGTGGGTTCTCGATCGGAACGGCGACGTCGAATCCGTCGACCGAACCGGCGGCGGCGCGGGGCGGGAGGAGGCCGTCGTCGGCGGCGAGGCCGGCGGATTTCGCGCAGGCGAAGAAGAGTGCGCCCTCGGCGTCGACGTGGAGGGAGGCGACGTTGTTGAGGGGAACGTGCAACGCGCCGAGCGCGGCCAGGGCGCGGGCGCGGGCGGGGGCGGAGACGGCGAGGAGTTCGTCGCGGAAGCGGCCCGCGGGGATGTCGGCCACGGTGACGGGACCGTTGGCGCCGAAGACGAGGATGCGGGGGAACGCGGGGGCGGGCGGGCGGGCGGGAGGGGTGGATGCGGCGGCGGCGAGGGCGGCGGGGTGCACGGACGGTGCGGCAGCGGACGGCGCGGAGGTGAGTGCGGCGGCCGGCGGGGGCGTGGCGTCCGCGGGCTGCAGGGGCGGCGGCGAGGCGAACCAAAGGGTGGACGTGAGAACCGCGGCGACGACGAAAAGGCTGAGGCCGAGTTTGGCGGACGGTGTCATGGGGCTTGAGCGGGGGGCGGCTCCGGCTCAGCCGGAGCGAGCGGAGATTCCGGTCGCGGTGATCGCGGAGTGCGGAGGATTCACAGCGGGGAAGGTGTGTAGCCTCCGGAGTGAGGCAAGGGGCTTTCGCGCGACGCAGGCGGGGGAGGGCGCGGTCCGCCCCGGCCTATTTCGCGGGGATGAATTTGCGGTCGACGAGCCACTCGCGGAGGCGGTCGGGCCACGCGCCGGCCGGCGATTTGTTGGCGGTGCGGAGACCGAAGCCGTGGCCGGCGCCGGCGTAAATGTGCAACTCGGCCGGGACGCCGGCGCGTTTGAAACGCAGATACACTTCCGCGAGGCCTTCGGAGATGTCGGTGCGGTCGCCGTAGCCGGCCGCGAGGAAGACGGGCGGAGCGCCCTTTTCGGGGATGATCTGGCTGGATTTACCGGGGTAGATGAGGGCTTGAAAATCGGGGCGGGCGGACTCGCGGTCGATGGCATCAGTGGCGGAGGCGTTACCGGGAGCGGCGCGCATCGCGGTGAAGGCGACGACTTCGCCGCCGGCGGAGAAGCCGACCATGCCGACGGCGGCGGGATTGAGGGACCACTCGGCGGCGCGGCGGCGGACGAGGCGGAGGGCGCGTTGGCCGTCGGCGACGGCGTCGCGGTCGATGGTGTAGGGTTGGGGAGTGCCGGCGGGGGTGGCGTCGTCTTTAGCGAGGCGATGCTTGAGCACGAAGGCGGCGATGCCGTGCTCGGCCAGCCATGACCCGACATTGTAGCCCTCATGTTCCATCACGAGTTTGGAGTGCCCGCCGCCGGGGACGACGATGATCGCGGTGCCGGTGGCGACGGCGGGCGCAGGGAGATAGACGGTGAGCGTGGGGTGGTGGATGTTGGAGACGTTGGCGCCGACGATTTTTTCAGGCTCGGTGTGGCGGGCTTCGGAGCCGGGGGCGCCGTTCGGCCAGAGGGGGATGATGGGGCGGTCGGTGGGGGCGGCGGCGTGGAGCGCGGCGGAGGCGGCGAGGAAACAGGAGAGACGAGAAAGGGCGGAGAGGACGAGAGGGCGGAGGCGCATGGGGAGGAAACGTGAGGGAGGTGGGCAGGTGCAGAGGGGAAATCAGTGCGGAAATTTTTTCTTCGCGGCGGCGGGGACTTCGACTTGGGCGGTGCCGACGTTTTTGACTTCGACGGTGGTCGTGCTGTCGAGCTCGCGCTCGTCTCCGTTGGGCATCGTGAACGTGCCGACCGAGTGCGTGGAGTATTTGGCGAGGGCGCCGTC
The DNA here is from genome assembly GCA_044358025.1 of Opitutaceae bacterium. Lineage (GTDB taxonomy): Bacteria > Verrucomicrobiota > Verrucomicrobiia > Opitutales > Opitutaceae > GAS368. The sequence goes on along the minus strand of JBIKOK010000019.1, from coordinate 13,486 downwards.
TTTCAGCCAGAATTTCAGCGTGACGGAGGACTGCCTGGGGCCGGCCGGAGCTGGGCCACCGCGACCGCCGGCGGGCGCGAGTAACGCGGCGGCATCATCGCCGGAGGCGGTCGCAACGAGAGCGCCGTCGACGGCTTTGAGGTCTTTGATTTTGGCGGCGAGTGTGGCCACGACTTCGGCGGGATTTCCGGCGCCGCCAAGCATGCCACCGCCCAAGCCGCCGCGACCGCCGCCGCGTTGACCGCCGCCTTGGCCGCCGGCTCCGCCCGGGGCCCCGCCGGTGAATTGGGCGCGCATTTCTTCCAGCGTCATCCAGTCGCCGTCGCGGTTTTGCATCGCGACCTCGGTGCCTTTGCGGACGGTCTGCGACGTATTGCCGTTGAAGGTACGGGTCGTGACCGTGAAGCCGCCTTTTTCGGCGACGCCTTCCAGGGGCATCGCGGGGAATGGGGCGTTGGCGATCTCGGTCGCAGCGGTCCACGCGTAGTTCGGGGCGTCGGCGAGTTTCCTGGCGGCGGCGGCGAGATCGTCGGCGGGAGCGGCGTGGGTGAGGGAGGAGACGGAGAGGACCCAGGCGACAGACAGGCCGGAGAGGAGGGATACGGTGCGAGTTTCCATGGGGTGGTTATTGGGATTTGGCGATTTCGACGGCGTAGGTGTGGACGACGCCGTGGAGGTTGGAGCGGAAAACGATCCACTTCACGTCGGGTGTGAAGGAGACGTTGGGTTCGAGGAGGTAGTTGTGTTTGGCCAGGTTCACGAGGCGTTCGGATTTGAGGCGGCCGGTATCGATGAGGGTCGCGGAATCCGGGTTCTTCACGCCGGCGACGTCCGGGATGCGTTCGGGGCGGAAGAGGTAAATCCATTTGCCGTCTTTGGCGCGGGCGACCATCTCGGCGTCCCCGCCGTCGCCGGCGAAGAGCCGGCCGTCGGGGGAGATGTTGAAATGGACGGACCATTCGTCGCGGGAGAGGTGATACCAGGTGCGCTTGGCGGTGGCGAGGTCGTAGCCGGCGAGCCAGAAATCTTCGCCGCGCGGAGTCTGGAGGTCATACCAGACGGTACGGCCGTCGGCGGAGAAGAATTCGTGGCCGGCGATCTCCATGTTCATGGTGCGGGTGTGGACTTTGGTGAGGCCGGTGCCGTCGGTGCGCACGAGCCAGATGCGGTCGACCTCGTGCCAGGTGCCCTCGTGGCAGAACATGATTTGCGCGGGATCGGTGGGGGAAAACTGGAGGTGTCCGATCCACTCGCGTTCCTGGAGGACTTCCTTGATCTCCCCGGTCGCGATGTTGACGGTGAAGATGACTTGGGGCGGGCCCTGGCGGATGGCCATGAGGCGGTGGTGGAGAGCGAGGTCTTTGGCCTCGGCGTAAGTCATCGGGGTGCCGTCGGGCCATTTGGCGGAGTAGTTGCCTTGGAAGGTGGGGTTGGCGCCGCCGGTGTTGGGTTGGCTCGCGGAGGTGTTGGACATGCCGGAGGGCGGGGCGGCGGACGCGGGAGCGGCCGAACGCGGGCGGGAGTCGCCGCCGGGCCCGGGGCCGGTCTGGCCTGCGGTGAAGACGCCGAGCATGAGGGTTTCGTCGGCGTTAATGGAGGAGACGCCGCCGCGGGGGAGTTTGGCGATTTGGCGGATGGCCTTGGTCGCGACGTGGACGGCGTGGACGAAGGTGCCCTCGTCGGTGCGGCGGGTGAAATAGACGTCGCCGGTTTTGCGGCCGGCGACGATGACGCGGACTTCGCCGGGGACGATCAGGTCGATTTTACGCGTGGCGAGATCAATGGTGGAGATGCCGCTGGGCGAAGTGACGATGAGTTTTTTTCCGTCGGGCGTGTAGGCGTTTTGGTTGAAATAGAGGCTGGCGGTGCCGGGCTCGGCGGAGAGACGGACGATGCGGTGGCCGGTGTCGGGGTCGATCCAGTCGCGCGGGGGCGGCTCGGCGGCGAAGGCGGGGAGGACCAGCCAGGAGAGACACGAGACGGAGGACAGCAGACGGAAAGCGGAACGCATAGGGGGAGGGTTGCTCGCCTGACGCGGGGCGCGGGTGGGCGATGCGCGGGGGGGAGGCGGACAGTTTGAGCGCGGGCGGAAGCGCGGCGCTACGGGCTGGGCTTCGTGGCGGCGGAGACGGTGAGCGTATCGCAGGTCAGCGTGAGTTGGCCGGCGTCGGTCGTGGCGACGACGGGGCCGTGCGGACCGACGGAGAGCGCGAAGGCGGTGAGGGCTTCGCCGAGCGTGGCGAGGTCGAACTCGCGGTCGGGGCCGTGGTAGAATTCGACGTCGAGGAAGCGCAGGTCGCCGGCACGGCCGGTGGTGAGTTGGCCGGGGAGGTCGCCGAGGCGGGCGTGGGCGAGCGTGACGTGGAAGGTGAGTTTGCCGGCGGTGAGGGTGGCCTGCGTGGGGGACGTGACGGTGACGGCGGCGTTTTTCGCGGCGGGTCCGCCGAGTTCGAAACGGAGGCGGAGATCGCGGGCGCGGATTTTCGCGCCTTTGACTTTGTCGAGAGAGATGTGGGTGTCCCCGCCGTTGGTGATGAAGTTAACCGCGCCGACGACGAGGCCTTCGTGTTGGGTGCCGTGGAAGATGGCGGAGGAGAAGTCGTAGTCGTTTTTCAAGAAACGGAGTTGGAGGTAGCCGGGCGCGGTGGCGGTGCCGAAGTGGGCGAGGAGCGGACGACGTTGGTTCCACAGGTCGCCGCGGTTGATTGAGCCGAGGGCGAACTGGGGGTGGAGGTAGGTCGTGCCGACGGTGTGGGAGCGCTTGATGAAGGTCGCGGTGACGGTGCGGGGCGCGGGGAGTGACGCGAAGAGCGGCTCGAGGTCGGGCGGGCAGTGGACGGGGAGGCGGAGGGCTTCGCGGTCGGGAGCATCGACGCCGAAGTCGATGCGGCCGGCGGTGGCGCGCTGGATGAGGGCGAGCGTGCCCTCGGAGTAAAGCGAGCGGTAGGCGCGGCTGTGCGGGCCGGCCCACTGGCGGGTGGGCGCGTGGAAGTGCGTGGCGATTTCCTGCCAGGCGTGGCGGAGGAGATCGTCGATGAGCGGTTGCGCGGAGGGCGTGCGGACGTGGGCCTTGAGGCGCGAGAGCTCGAGCAGGGCGATGATCGTGTAGGTGGGGCTGTTGTATTCTTCGAAGGTGCCGTTGTCGCGGGTGGAGGCGTGAAAGCGCGTGAGGCGCGCGAGCCCGTAGGTGCGATACTCGTCGTTCGACAGGAGTTCGCCGGCGACGAGGGTCACGTAGGTGCCCATGATCGCGATGTTGGTGTAGCCGGGGCCGACGTTGCGCTTCTTGATGGCGGCGCAGGCGCGGAGAATCGAGGCGTCGACGGCGGCGGCGAGATCGGCGGGCAGGCGGGAGCGGTGGTCGCGGGCGACTTGGAGGAGACTGACGCCGTTGAAGTCGGCCCAGTTGAAATCGGGCGGGCTCATTTTCGCGAGCGGTTCCTCGAGAAACCAGGACCAGATGCCGTGGGTTTTGCTGGCGGGGTCGGAGTCTTGGAGCGCGATGACGCGGCGGAGAATGGCGCAGGCGCGGTCGAGGTGCTCCGGTTTGCCGGTGTCGAGGAGGCCGACGGCGTAGGTGAACGCGTCGCGGGTGGAGTGGACGAAGCCGCCTGTGAGCGTGGTGTGGTAACCGGGCGACGAGAACGGGCGCTTGGGCATCTGCTCGGCGGGATCCCACTGTGCATGGTGCGGGGCGAGGGCGCGCTCGAGACGGGCGAGTTGCGCGGCGTCGGGAGGTGTCCACGCGGCGCGGGCGGAGAGCGCACCGCACGCGAGGGCGAGGGTGGTGGCGAGGCGCAGGAGGGGATTCATTCGGGGAGGGCCGGGGTTATTTTTTCAGAGTCGGCGCGAGGTGGCCGGCGGCGACGGACTCGCGGAGCATATGTTCGATGGCTTCCCAGAGGACGGTAGAGCCGTCGGCGACGGGAGCGCTGCGGCCCTGGGCCTTGTCGTGGGTGACGTGGTGCTTGCGCCAGCTGCCGCCTTCGGTGCGGGCGTTGAGGAGCATGGGCTGGAAGCGGTCGCAGGCGTGGGCGAATTTCGCCTCGGGGGTGGTGCGGGCTTCGAACTCGTCCCAAAGCGCGCGGAATTCGCGGGACTGGTCGGCGGGCAGGAGACCGAAAATGCGGTCGGCGGCGCGGGCCTCGCGGTCGTGCTGGTGGACCATCGCGGCGGTGTCGTAGGCGAAGGTGTCGCCGGCGTCGATTTCCACGAGGTCGTGGATGAGGCCCATCTTGAGGACGCGGAGGACGTCGAGCTGCGGGACGTTGGCGTGCTCGGCGAGGACGATGACGCAGAGGCAGAAGGCCCAGGAGTGCTCGGCGTCGTTTTCGGGGCGACGGCTCTGGGTGTTGATCGTCTGGCGGAAAATTTCCTTCAGTTTGTCGCACTCGGCGATGAAGGCGATCTGCTGAGCGAGACGGGTGACCGGGTTGGCGGAGGGAGGAACCACGACGGACACGCAAGTCACGAACGGCGGGCGGGGCAATGCCGGAGCGCGGTCGGGTGCCGGTGCGCCGACGAGCGGGGAGCGAGCCCGGTCGGCGGACCGTTTATTTCAACAAGGGCGCGAGGAGGTGCGTCCACCCGGCTTAGCCGGCGGGGTCATTTCGCCAGACCAACGGCCGTGGCGGCGCCGGCCGGGGCCGCACTGTCGCGTTCAAGCTCGTCGACCGTTTTCGGGGTCAGGTGCTTTGTGAACTTCTCCATGTAGAGGTAGAACACCGGGGTGATGTAGAGCGTAAGCAGCTGCGAGACGACCAGGCCGCCGACGACGGCGAGGCCGAGGGTGCGGCGGGCGTCGGCACCCGCGCCCCAACCGAGGGCGATCGGCAGGGTGCCGGCGAGGGCGGCGAGGGTGGTCATCATGATCGGGCGGAAGCGCACGATGCAGGCCTCGAAGATGGCTTCCTCGGCGCCCTTGTGGCGGTTGCGTTTCGCGTCGAGGGCGAAGTCGATCATCATGATCGCATTTTTCTTCACGATCCCGATCAGCATGATCAGGCCGACGTAGCCGTAGATGTTCAGTTCCTGGCGGAAGAGCACAAGCGTGACGAGCGCGCCGAAAGTCGCGGACGGCAGGCCGGAGAGAATGGTCAGCGGGTGCACGAAGTCTTCGTAGAGGACGCCGAGCACGAGATAGATGACGAGGACGGCGATGAGGAGCGTCCAGCCGAGACCGTTGAGTGAACTGGTGAAGGCAGCGGCGGTGCCTTGGAAGGTGCCGCTGATGGTCGGCGGCAAAATCTCGCGCGCAATGCGTTCGATCTCGGCGGTGGCCTCGCTGAGGGAGACCTCGGGGGTGAGGTTGAACGTGAGCGTGACGGCGGGGACTTGGCCCATGTGCGCGACGGTCAGGGGGCCGACGGTCGAGCGGACCTTCGAGACGGACTCGAGGGGGATCAGTTTGCCCTCGCGGTTGCGCAGGTAGAGGAAGGCGAGGGCGCTCGGGTCGCGCTGGTATTGTTTGTCGAGTTCCAGGATGACGGCGTACTGGTTGGTCGAGGTGTAGATGGTGGAGACCTGCCGCGAGCCGAAGGCGCTGTAGAGGGTTTCTTCGACCTGTTGGGCGGTGAGGCCGAGCGAGGAGGCCTTGTCGCGATCAATGTCGATGATGATCTGGGGGCTCGTGATCTGCAGATCCGAGTTTACGTCGATGAGGCCGGGGAGTTCTTTGACGCGTTCGAGGAGGATCGGGGTGACGCGGTAGAGTTCCTGCAGATCGGTGCCGGAGAGAGTGTATTGGTAGACGGAACTGGCGCCGCGGCTGCCGAGGCGGATGCTGGGCGGAACTTGCGGGAAAACTTTCACGCCGGGAATGCCGGCGGTTTCGGCGCGCAGCATCTGGGCGATGACGGTGGCGTTGGGGCGTTTGTCGCGGTCGATGAGACCGACGAACATGCGGCCGGTGTTGCCGCCGCCGCTGCCGCTACGACCGAACGAGCCCATCATGGACGAGGTGTCAGCGACGTAGGGGTTTTTTTTCACGGCCGCCATCACCGCGGTCTGGTGGCGGACCATGGATTCGAAGGAGACATCCTGGGCGGCTTCGATCGAGACACTGATCCGGCCGGTGTCTTCGGTGGGGATGAAGCCCTTGGGCACGATATTGAGAAGCCAGAGCGTGAGGCCGACCATGGAAAACGCGACCAGCATGGTGGCGACGCGGAAGCGCAGGGAGATCCGCAGGGTGCGCTCGTAGAGCCCGACGCTGGCCTGGAGGATGCGCTCGGTGGTCCGGTAGAACAGCCCGTGTTTGGCCGTATGGTCGACGGGCTTCAGGAAACGGCTGCACAGCATCGGGGTGAGCGTGAGGGAGACGAAACCGGAGACCAGAATGGCCGCGCTGATGGTGACGGCGAATTCGTAGAGGAGGCGCCCGAGGACGCCGCCCATGAAGAGCACCGGGATGAACACGGCCACGAGCGAGATCGTCATCGAGAGGATGGTGAACCCGATCTCGCGGGAGCCCTTGAGGGCGGCGGCCATCGGGGTTTCGCCGAGTTCGATGTGCCGCACGATGTTCTCGAGCATCACGATCGCGTCGTCCACGACGAAGCCGACCGAGAGGGTGAGGGCGAGCAGCGAGATGTTGTCGATGCTGAAGTCGAAGAAATACATCACGCCGAAGGTGCCGAGGATGGCGATGGGCATCGCGATGCTGGGGATGATCGTCGCGGAGGCCGAGCGGAGGAACAGGAAGATCACGAGCACGACCAGCACGATGGCGAGCACGAGGGTGAATTTCACGTCGTGGACGGAGTCGCGGATGGCGAGCGATTTGTCGCTGAAGATCTCGAGGTTGACGGTGGCGGGCAGTTGGGCGCGGAAGGCGGGGAGCAGTTCCTTGATGCCGTCGACGACTTTGATCGTGTTGGTGCCGGGCTGGCGTTGGATCGACAGGGTGATGGTGCGCGTGGCTTTTTTCCCGGTGGCGAAGTCGGGGTCCTCGACGCCGTTGACGAACCGTTGGTCGAACCAGCTGTAGGATTTTTCGTTTTCGATGCCGTCGGTGACGTTGGCGACGTCGGCGAGGCGGACGGCGGCGCCGTTGCGGTAGCTGACGATGACCTTGCGGAAGCCCTCGGCGCTCTTGAGCTGGCCGGTGGCGATGAGCGTGGTGGCCTTGTGCGTGCCGTCGAGGGTGCCGGAGGGGAGGTTGACGTTGTTGGTGTCGAGGGCGGTGCGGACCTCGTCGATGCCGATGCCGCGGGCGGCGAGGGCGCGCGGATCGAGGCGGACGCGCACGGCGTATTTCTGCGCGCCGAAGACGTTGACCTGCGAGACGCCGTCGACCGTGGAGATGCGCTGGGCGAGGATGGTCTCGGCGTATTCGTTCACCTCGGAGAGGGACAGCGTCGACGACGAGAGCGCGAGGAGGAGGACGGAGTCTTCCGCCGGATTTGATTTTCGAAACGACGGCGGATTGGGCATGTCGCGCGGGAGGCGGCGCTGCACGGCGGAAATGGCCGACTGCACGTCTTGCGCGGCGCCGTCGATGTCGCGATCCAGGTTGAACTGGAGGGTGATCGAGGTGCTGCCGAGGGAACTGGTCGACGTCATCGAGTCGATGCCGGCGATGCTGGAGAGCTGTTGTTCGAGCGGGGTGGCCACCGAGGCGGCCATCGTTTCCGGACTCGCGCCGGGCAGGCTGGCGGAGATCGAGATGGTGGGAAAATCAACGTTGGGGAGCTCGCTGACCGGCAGCTTCTGATAAGCCATCCAGCCGAAGAGGGTGACCGCCGCGGTGATGAGCGTCGTCATCACGGGCCGGCGGATAAAGTGTTCGGGGATGTTCATGAGGTCTTCTTCTCCTTGTCCTTTTTCTTGCCCTTGCCTTCGCCCTCGCCGCTCTTACCGGCGCGACCAGCGCCGCCCGGGGTGGCCGCGTCTTTGACGTCAACGGGTTTGCCGGGAATGACGCGAAGTTGTCCTTCCGTGACGACCGTCTCGCCGGCGGTGAGGCCCTTGCTGATCACGGCGTCGGCCTCGGAGAGGCGCTCGACGACCACGGGGCGGAGTTCGGCGGTCTTATCGGATTTGACGACGTAAACATATTGGCCGGTCTGGGAGGTTTGAATCGAGCTGCTGGCCACTGTGAGCACTTCGGGGGAGGCGAGGGTGACGGTGACGGTGGCGAATTGCCCCGGCCAGAGGCGCTGGGCGGTGTTGGGGAAGGTGCCCTTGAGCTTCAAGGTGCCAGTGGACGAATCGACCGTGTTGTCCATGAAGGTGAGATCGCCGTATTCGGGTTTTTCCTCCAGGCCGGGAGGAATCACCGCGACTTTGAGGGTGCCGGTCGCCCGGTAGCGGACGACGGAACCGAAGTATTGTTGGGGCACGCCGAAGGTGACGTAAATCGGGCTGACCTGATGGATGGTGACGAGGAGGCCGCCGGCTTCGTTGACGCGGACGAGGTCGCCTTCGTGCACCGGGATGTTGCCGGTGCGGCCGGCGAGCGGGGCGCGAATGGAACAGTATTCGAGCTGGAGCTTGGCGGTGGCGAGGCGCGACTCGTCGGACTGCACCTCGGATTCGAGATTGCGGGCGGTGTCGGAAATTTTTTCGAACTGCTCTTTGGACACCATCTGATCGGTGGTGAGCGAGCGATAGCGGGCCACTTGGGTGCGGGCGGTTTCGAGCTGAACCTTGGCCTTTTGGAGATCGGCCTCGGCGGCGCGCAGGGCGTTTTCGAACGGACGCGGATCGATTTCGAACAGCAGGTCGCCTTCCTTCACCGTCTGGCCCTCCTTGATTGCGATCTTCACGAGCGTGCCGGTGACCTGGGAGCGGACCGTGGTGGTGCGGATGGGTTCGACGGCACCGATGGCCTCGATCACCAACGGAACGATTTTCGTCTGCGCCTGGCCGACATAGACCGGGACCGCCGCGCCGCCGCCCTTCTTGCCGCTGGCTCCACCGGCGCCGCCTCCGGCGGGGGCGGCGGCCTTTTCGCCGCAACCGGTCAGGCAAGCGAGCAGGGCGATTATCGGAAGGAACTGCAGGAAAGAGCCGCTACGTAGGGCAGAGGAGCAAGAGGATCGGGGGGACGGCGAGAGAATCATGAGGGAGGGGAAAGGGAAGCGACGATGGCGGCAGGCGAAAGCCGTTCCGCGCAGCAGGACGTTTTCCAGGAAGGTAGGTTGCGTCAGAAGCGCGGGTGAAACTGCGGCGCGAAATCTCATCCGGCAAGCCGCCTTTCGCAGAATTTGCCCCCGCCCGGCAAAAACGAAATCCCCGCCCTGGCGCCCTCGTCATAGGCCAAACCTTTTCCTTGCTAGACGGGAGCGCCGACATTTCCCTTGAGACCATTTTCTTCATGAAAGTCCTCGTCGCCGATAAGATCTCACCCAAAGGAGTCGCCTACCTGCGCCAGCAGCCCGGCATTGAAGTCATCGAGGCCTACGGCTCGTCTCCGGAGAAGATTCTGGAACTCGTCAAGGACGTGCACGCGATCGCGGTTCGCTCGGAAACCAAGATCACGGCGGCCGTGTTCGCCGCCGCGCCGTTGCTCAAAGTCGTCGGCCGCGCCGGGGTCGGCGTGGACAACGTCGATGTCGAGGCCGCCACCGAGCGTGGGGTGATCGTGATGAACACGCCCTCGGGCAACACGGTGGCGACCGCCGAACTGACCTTTACCCATATCCTCTGCGGTGCGCGTCCCGTGCCCCAGGCCGCCGCGTCCATGAAGGCCGGCCAGTGGGACCGGAAGAATTTTTCCGGCATCGAGCTCTTCAAGAAAACGCTCGGCGTGATCGGCCTCGGCCGCATCGGAGCCGAGGTCGCGAAGCGCGCGCAGGCCTTCGGCATGAAGGTGCTCGCCTACGATCCCTATCTCGCGCCGAGCCGCGCCAAGGCCATGCAGGTCGAGGGCGTCACCCTCGACGAGCTCCTCGCGCAGTCGGACTACATCACGGTGCACATGCCGATGACGGACGACACGCACCACATGATCGACGAGGCCGCGTTCGAGAAGTGCAAGAAGGGGCTTCGGATTTTCAACTGCGCCCGCGGTGGCATCATCAAAGAAACCGCCCTCATCGCCGCGCTCAAATCCGGCAAAGTCGCCGCGGCCGGCCTCGATGTTTTCGAGGAAGAGCCGCTCGCGAAGGACAGCGAACTCCGCACGCTCCCCAACGTTGTGCTCACGCCCCACCTCGGCGCGTCCACGTCCGAGGCCCAGGAAGCGGTCGGTATCGAAGTCGCCGAACAGATCGCCGACGTCCTCAACGGCGGCGTGATCCGCAATGCCGTCAACATGCCCTCGATGGACGCCAATGCCGTGAAGGTCCTCGGCCCCTCGATCGATCTCGGCGGCAAGCTCGGGACGCTTGTGCAACAGATCGCGCCGCCGCAAATCGCGACGCTGCGGATCACGTACTGGGGCAAGATCGTCGACCTCGACGTGAACGCCGTCACGCGCGCGATCCAGCGTGGCTTCCTCCGCCGCATCAGCGGCGACTCCGTGAACTTTGTGAACGCCCCCGTCGCGCTCGAGCGTCTCGGGGTCCGCGCCGAGATCGTGAAATCGACGGACGATTCCGGTTACTCGGAGCTCATCCGCGTCGAGGCGATCACGCCGGACAACACGGCTTACACCGCCTCGGGCACGTTCATCGGCAAGAGCAACCAGCCCCGCATCGTCAGCATCAACGGCCGCGAGGTCGAAGTCGCCGCCGAGGGCAAGCTCCTCGTCCTCGAGAATCTCGACCAGCCCGGCATGGTCGGCACGATCGGCACCATCCTCGGTCAGGACAAAGTGAACATCGCCGACATGTCGCTCTCGCGCCTCACGCCCGGCGGCACTGCCTATATGGTGGTGCGCGTCGACACCGAGCCGAGCGAGTCGGCCCGGGCGGTCATCAAGGGCCACGCGGCGATCAAGCTGGCGAAGTTCGTGCAGCTATGATCGGAGCGGCCCGAATTGTAGGAGCCCGCTTGCGGGCGATTCGGCGCTGCGGCCCATCGCGCGCAAGCGCGCTCCGACCTTAGACCAACCATGATCGTTTCGCTCCTCCTCGCCGCCGTCGTCGGGTATCTGTTGGGCGCACTGCCCTTCGGCTACCTCGTCGCGAAGGCGAAGGGCGTGAACATCTTCGAGGTCGGCAGCAAAAACCCCGGCGCGACCAATGTGCGCCGGGTGCTCGGGCACGGACCGGGGAATGTGGTGCTGTTGCTGGATGCGGCCAAGGGGGCGCTGGCGGTGGGATGGGTCATACTCCTCAGTCGGAACGGCAGAAACATCGCGCCGGATGATCTCCTTCCGCTCGAAGTGACCGGGCTCGTCGCCGCCATGCTCGGCCACAGTTTCTCCTGTTTCACTCGCTTCAAAGGCGGTAAGAGCGTCGCCACCGGCGCCGGCGCGTTTCTTGTGCTGTTTCCCCTCGGCATGGGCATCGGTTTTGTGGTCTTCGGCCTGACGCTCGCGCTCTCTCGCTACGTTTCTCTCGCCTCGATGCTGGGCGCCGCCTCGCTGCCCTTTGCGGCGTTTGCGTTCAAGCAGCCGTCGCCGGTTATCTCGCTCGCGGCCATGGCGGCCGCGTTTGTCATCTACCGTCACCGCGCGAATCTCGCGCGCATCCGCGCCGGCACCGAAAGCAAAGTCGGCCAGAAAAAGGCCGACGCCCCCCACTCATGAGCGAACCCATCACGATCAACATCGGCCTCTGCGGCTTCGGCACCGTCGGGCAGGGCGTATGGAAACATCTCTCGGCCAATCTCGCCGAACTCGAGTCGCGCCTCGGCGTGAAGCTCAACCTCGCGCGCGCCGCCGTGCGCGACCTCGCGAAGCCCCGCACGGTCAAAGTCCCCGCGGCCAAACTCACCGACGATCCGCTCGCCATTGCCAACGACCCGTCAATCCACGTGGTCTGCGAACTCATGGGCGGCACCACGCTGGCGCGCAAAGTCACGCTCGCCGCGCTGCGGCACGGCAAGATCGTCGTCTCCGCCAACAAGGCCCTCATCTGCGAGCACGGCGCGGAAATCTTCGAAGTCGCGCGCCGGCACGGCGGCCACTTCTTCTTCGAGGCCTCCGTCGCCGGGGGCATTCCGATCATCAAAGCCCTCCGCGAGGGGCTCGTCGCGAATCGGTTCCCGCGCATTTACGGCATTCTGAACGGCACATGTAACTATATCCTCACCCAGATGGAGGACCGCGACGCCCCCTACGCCAGCGTGCTCGCGGACGCGAAGCGGCTCGGCTATGCCGAGGCCGACGAGTCGCTCGACGTCGACGGCTGGGATACCGCACACAAGGCCAGCGTGCTCGCGTGGCTCGCGCACGGCGTGTGGGTGAAGACCGACCAGATGATTGTCGAAGGGATCTCGCGTATCACGCCGGCGGATTTTAAGAACGCCGCCACGCTCGGCTTCGGCATCAAGCTCCTCGCGGTGATCACGCGCGACTTCGCGAAAAACGAACTCTGCGTGCGCGTGCACCCGACGCTTCTCCCCGAGGGCAACGTCATCGCCAACGTCAGCGGCGTGTTCAACGCGATCTCCGTCACCGGCGACGTCGTCGGCACCACCCTCTACAGCGGCCGCGGCGCCGGTCAGGACGCCACCGCGAGCGCGGTGATCAGCGACATCGCCGACGCGGTGGCGCTCATCAAACACGGCAAAGGCGCGCACTTCATCGGCGAAGCGGTTCCCGCCCCGCGCCACGAGAAACGCCTCGCGCCACCCGAGCACATCCGCTCGCGTTATTACCTTCGCCTCACGGTCAAAGACCAGCCCGGCGTGCTCGCGCGCGTCGCCTCGGTCATGGCGAAACACCACGTCAGCATCGCCAGCGTCATCCAGAATCCCGCCGAAACCGTCGGCGCCGCCTCGCTTGTCCTCACGACGCACCAGAGCAACGAAAAGGCGATGCACGCCACGCTCAAGCAACTCGGCGCCCTCGCCGCCGTCCTCGACGAACCGGTGCTCCTGCGCATCGGCGATTTCAACGACTAGTTTTTCGCAAAACCTCCATGGCCAGAATCGTCCAAAAATACGGCGGCACCTCGGTGGGTGACGTCGACCGCATCAAGAACGTCGCCGCCCGCATCAAGGCGTTTCGCGACGAGGGCAACGAACTCGTTGTCGTCGTCTCGGCCCGCTCCGGCGTGACCAACGAACTCATCGCGCGCGCGAAATCGATCCATCCGAATCCGCCCGAGCGCGAGATGGACCAGCTCCTCTCCATCGGCGAGCAGGAGACGATCGCGCTCACCGCGATGGCGCTCGAGGCGATCGGCGTCGACGCCGTGAGCTACACCGGCGCGCAGGCCGGCATCTTCACCGACACGGTGCATACCAAGGCGAAGATCAAAACCATCGACGCGAAGCCCCTCGAAAAAGACCTGAGCGCCGGCAAGGTGATCATCGTCGCGGGCTTTCAGGGCATCAACGACGAAGGCCACATCACGACGCTCGGCCGCGGTGGTTCCGACCTCACCGCCATCGCGCTCGCCGCCGCCATCAAAGCCGACAAGTGCGAGAT
>JBIKOK010000147.1:0-16021 GCA_044358025.1 Opitutaceae bacterium | reverse complement strand
ACGTCGACGGCGTTTACACCGCCGACCCGCGCGTCGTGAAAGACGCCCGTAAGCTCAACGAAATCAGCTACGACGAAATGCTCGAGCTGGCCTCCCTCGGCTCCAAGGTCATGCAGACCCGGTCCGTCGAGTTCGCGTCGAAATACAACGTCGTTTTTGAAGTCCGCTCCTCTTTTAACAACAACCCAGGAACCATCGTGAAACAAGAAGTCGCCTACATGGAAAAAGTCGTCGTCCGCGGCGTCGCCGTCGACAAGGACCAGGCCAAGGTCGTCGTCAGCAACATCGCCGACAAACCCGGCACTGCCGCGAAGGTCTTCCGCGCGCTCGCGGAGGCCAACATCAACGTCGACATGATCGTCCAGAACGTCGGCCGCGATGGCGTCGCGAATCTCACCTTCACCGTCCCGCAGACGGAAATCGGCAAGGTCGAGCGGACGCTCGCGCCGGTGCTGAAGGACATCGGCGGCAGCGTGACGCTGGACGACCAGATCGCGAAGCTCTCCGTCGTCGGGGTCGGCATGCGCACGCACAGCGGCGTGGCCTCGACGCTGTTCAGCGCCCTGGCCGGCGCCGGCATCAACCTTGAGTTGATCAGCACGTCGGAAATCAAAATCTCCGTCGTGATCGCAAAAAACAAGGCCGACGAGGCCGCGCGCGTCGCGCACAAGGCGTTCGAATTGGAAAAGCTGTGAGGCTAGGGCGGACTTTGGTTCGTCTGCTTCGAAACGAACACCACCGAGCGGCGGACTGAAGTCCGCCCTACTTTCAAGCCCGATGCGCTTCCTTTCCACCCGCGGCCAAACACCGTCCCTCGGCTTCTCCGACGCCGTGGCCACCGGCCTTGCGCCGGACGGTGGGCTATTCCTGCCGGAGACGCTGCCGGATTTCTCCGGCCAGCTCGCGGCGTTTGAGAAGCTTTCTTACGCCGAACTCTGCTTCGAGTTCATGCGGGTGTTTGCGACGGACATTCCGGCCGAGACGCTGCGCCGCATCGTCACCGCGAGCTACACGACGTTTGCCGATCCCGCGATCGCCCCGCTGAAGCCGCTCGGAAAGAATCTCTACGTGCTCGAGCTCTTCCACGGGCCGACGCTCGCGTTCAAGGACTTCGCGCTCCAACTCCTCGGCAATCTCTACGCGCACCAATGCGTCGTGCGCCGCGAGACGATCAATGTCCTCGGCGCCACCTCCGGCGACACGGGCGCTGCGGCGATTCACGGTCTGCTCGGGAAACCCGGCACCGCGATTTTCATCCTCTATCCCGACGGCCGCGTCTCGCCGCTGCAGGAGCGCCAGATGGCCTGCACGGGGGCGGAGAACGTCTTCGCGATCGCGGTCGACGGTTCGTTCGACGACGCGCAGGCGTCGCTGAAGGAAATCTTCGGCGACCAGGCGTTCCGCACGCGCCACCGCTTGTCCGCGGTCAATTCCATCAACCTCGCGCGCGTCCTCGCGCAATGCGTTTACTATCTTTACGCATGGCTGCGGCTCCCGGCGAGTGAGCGCGGCAACGTGGAGTTCGTGGTGCCGACGGGCAATTTTGGCAACGTGCTCGCGGGCTGGCTGCTTCAGCAAATGGGCGTGCCGATCCGCGGTTTCAAAGTCGCGACGAATCAGAACGACATCCTCTACCGCCTCTTTACGACCGGCGAATACCGGGTCGGGACCGTGCAACCGAGCCTCGCGCCCTCGATGGATATCCAGGTCGCGTCGAACTTCGAGCGCCTCATCTATTTCAACGTCGGCCGCGATCCGGCGCGCGTCCGCGAGGTCATGCAGACCTTCAAGACGACCGGCGCCTACACGTTCGCGAACTTCAACCGCGACACGTTCAGCGCCTCGCGCACCAGCGATGCGGAGATCGCGAGCATCATCACGCGGGTTTATCGCGAGCACGGCTACGTGGCGGATCCGCACACGGCGTGCGGTTTCAAGGAGCTGAATCCCGACCGCGTAAGCATCGTGCTCGCGACGGCGAGCCCGGCCAAGTTTCCCGATACGATCCGCGCCGCCATCGGCGTCGAGCCGACGCATCCGAGCCTCGAGGCGCTCAAGGCGCGCGAAATTGTGAAGCACCTGCTCCCGGCGACGCCCGCGGCGATCCGGGCGTTTGTCGACCGGCACGCGCTCGGGTAGATTTGTCTTCGCGCCCGGGATCACGGCGATCCCGCCCGAATTCACGGCGGCGCGGAGAGCGGACACAATGAACTCGCCACGGCGCGAAACCTGGCCGAGATATCTCGTCAGTTACCGACGACGATGACGCTTGGAACGAACCGGGCCATCTTCGTGAATTCATTCCCCCCCCATGAAGACGACTACGAAGAAAAGCCCCGCGCGTCCGATCACGCGGCGCGAGTTTGTCGGCCGCGCCCTGACGACGGCCGGCGTCATCGCCGGAGCGCCGGCGTTCCTGCGCGGCCAGAACCTTAACAGTAAACTGAACATCGCGTTTCTCGCCTGCGGTGGGCGGGCCAACACGAGCCTCGGCGAGCTCACGCGCGTGCCGGGTCGCGCCGGCGGCAAGGGCGGCAAGCAGGCCGCCGCCGATCCTGCCGCGGGCCCGCATCCCGACGAGAACGTCACCGTGCTCTGCGACATCAACCAGGTCGCGATCGACTCCGCGGCGCAGCGTTACCCGCAGGCGAAAACCTTTACCGACCTCCGTCGGGTCTTCGACCGCCCGAACGATTTTGACGCCGTGGTGGTCTCGACCGCGGAGCACACGCACGTGTTCGCCACGTATCTGGCGCTCACGCACGGCAAACACGTCTACTGCGAAAAACCGCTTGCCTATAATCTGTGGGAGACGCGGCTGATCCGCGAGACCGCGGCGAAGTATCCGAAGCTGTCCACCCAGATGGGCAACCAGGCCCACGCGTCGGTCGCGCGCCGCACGATCAAAGAAATTCTCAACACGGGCGTCATCGGCCCGGTGCGCGAAGTGCACGTCTGGGCGGATCGCGCGTGGGGGCTGCAGGACGCCGCGTCGGCGGAGAGATTCGACAAGCCTCACGGGTTCTACAACGGCAGGCAGATTGTGGATCGATTCGCGGAGGAGATGCCCGTGCCGGCGACGATGAACTGGGATCTGTGGATCGGGCCGGCGCCGATGCGGCCTTTCCACGCGACGTACTTTCCGGGTCCGCGGTGGTATCGCTGGTGGGAATTTGCCAATGGGACGATGAGTGACCTCGGCAGCCACGACAACGACGTGCCCTTCACGGTGCTCGACCTTTGGCGGCCGGACGGGAAGGGCGGACGGGTCCTGGCACCGGCGACGATCGAGGCGGTGTCGCCGAACGTGCCGGTGGCACACCGAGAACTTTCTCCAGCCACGATGATGGCGACGTTTCAGTTTCCGGCGTCGGGCGCCCAGCCTGCGCTCAAGCTCGTGTGGCACCAGGGCGACAGCAAACCGCCGGGCTGGATTCCGGCCTGGGGCAAACGCTCGTGCGTGTTTATCGGCGACAAAGGCCTGTTGCTCGGCGACGGGAAGCTCCTGCCCGAGGAGCGCTTCAAAGATTTTATCGCGCCGCCGGCGACCTTGCCGCGCTCGCCCGGTCACTGGATCGAGTGGGTCAACTATGCGAAGGGCAACGGACCGGTGCCCGGATCGAATTTCCAATATTCGGGTTGGACGACCGAGGCGAATCACCTCGGCAACGTGGCCTACCGCACGGGGAAAAAGATCGAGTGGGACTACGCGAATCTGCGCGCGACCAACGCGCCGGAAGCCGCGCCTTTCATCAAACGGCCTGCCTACCGCAAGGGGTGGGAGGGCATACTCAGTGCATGACGCGCATGAAGGGCGCCAGTCGTTCCCGGCCATGAACCGTCGCGCATTTCTGAAAATCTCTGCGAGCGCCGCGGCGGCGGCGGCTCTCGTCCCGCCCGGGTTCGCTGCGCCGAAGCGTGCTCTCCGCAAGGCGATCATGTATTCGACGATCGGCGTGAAGGGCACGGTGCTCGAAAAATTCCGGGCCATGAAGGCGGCAGGATTCGACGGCGTGGAGCCGATGGGTGCGATGAATCGCGACGAGGTGGTCGCCGCCCTCAAAGAAACCGGTCTCCAGGCCGCGAGCGTGTGCGATCACATCCATTGGGTGAAACCGCTTTCCGCGCCGGACGAGGCGACGCGCAAAATCGGCCTCGACGGCCTCGTGCACAGTCTGCACGACGCGCACGCCTACGGCGCGACGAGCGTGCTGCTCGTGCCGGGTGTCGCCCGCAACGGAGTGACCTACCAGCAGTGCTTCGAGCGCTCGATCGTTGAAATCAAGAAAGCGATTCCGGTGGCGCGCGACCTCGGCGTGAAGATCGCCATTGAGAACGTCGGCAACGATTTCATCCAGACGCCCGCGCAGGCGGTCGACTACCTCGACGCGATCGGCAGCGAATGGGTGGCCTGGCATTTCGACATCGGCAATGTCGGTCGGCGCGGTCCCGCCGCCGAGCAATGGATTCCGCTCCTCGGGAAGCGCCTCAGCCGGATCCACATCAAAGATTACACCGCGGCGCCGCCCGATGCCGCCGGCAAGGCGGCCGCGCGGCCCAGACTCCTCGACGGCGAGACGAATTGGCCGGCGGTCATGGCGGCGTTGGACAAGGTTGGCTACGCTGGCTGGGCCATCTCGGAGCAGCCCGGCAACCAGGCCGCCGATGTGGAAACAGCCCGTGATTTAGCCCAGCGGATGGACCGGATTTTTGCGTTGTGAGCCCGACGGCCGCAGGCGGCGGCGCAGTCATCCGTTGACGCGCCGCCGGGTTGGTCGCTGACTCGGGAAGTCATCCGGCGGCGACGCGCATCCTTCAGTTTCATTTACCTCACGATCATGAAAACGACCCACCGTAGAGAGTTTATCAAGACGGGCGCGCTCGGCACGGCCGGGCTAGCCATCGGGGGCATGGGCTTTAGCGCCAAATCCTACGCGGCCATCGCCGGCGCCAACGAGCGGATCAACCTTGCGGTCATCGGGCTGCGCAACCAAGGCACCGTGCACCTCACAGGCTATTGCAGTCTGAAGGAGAGTCACCGCGTCCGCCTGCACGCGCTGTGCGATACGGACGAGGCGCTCTTCGCCCCGGCGTTGAAACTGGTCGCGGAAAAATCCGGCCAGACGCCGACGACGCACTGGGATTTGCGGGCGGTCCTCGACGACAAGGCGGTGGATGCGGTCTCGATCGTCACGCCGAACCATTGGCACGCGCTGGCGACAGTTTGGGCGTGTCAGGCGGGCAAACACGTTTACGTCGAGAAGCCGGCATCCCACAATATTTGGGAAGGCCGCAAGATGATCGAGGCGGCGCGCAAGTATGACCGGCGCATGCAGGTCGGGTTGAACAACCGTTCGTCCTCGAATGTGCGCGAGGCGATGGCGTTTTTGCACAAGGGCGGGATCGGCGAGATTTACCTCGCCCGCGCCCTGTGTTTCAAGGCGCGCGATTCGTATGGCTTGGCGAAGGACGGCACGCCGCCGGCGACGTTCCACTACGACCGCTGGCTCGGGCCCGCGCCGCTGCGGCCCTACAGCGAAAAACGCAGCCACTACAACTGGCATTGGTATTGGGACACGGGCAATGGGGACACGGGCAACACCGGGCCGCACCAGCTCGATCTCGCCCGCTGGGGCCTGCAGAAGAACGAGCATCCGGTGGCGGTCTATTCGACCGGTGGATTGTTTGGATTTACGCAGGACGGAGGGAAGACGCCCGGCAAGCGCGTGTATGGCGACGTCGAGGCCTATGGCCACGACAAGACTTCACAGGAGACGCCGAATACGCAGACGGCCGCCTACACCTACGCCGACGGCAAGATCATCGAGATGGAAACCCGCGGCCGCTACACGAACCACGAAGGCAGCCAAGGCCAGGAGGTCGGAAATCTATTCTACGGCTCCGAGGGCTGGCTCGAAATCGGCGGGAACAGCTGGAAAGCGTTTCGGCGGCGGGAAAAGCAGCCGTTCGCGCAGTCCAAGGACGCCGAGCGCGAGCGCGCGGCGCACTGGGCGAATTTCCTCGAGGCCCTGCGGGCGGGAAAGAACGACGTGCTGCACGGCGATATTCATGAGGGCCACCTGTCCACTTCGCTATGCCATCTCGCCAATATTTCGTATCGCGTCGGGCGCTCGCTGAAGTTCAACGGCGCGCAGGAAAAATTTGTGAACGACGTCGAGGCCGATGCGCTGCTGACGCGCGTCTATCGGGCGCCGTATGTCGTGCCGGCCGCGGTTTAGCCGGTTTCGGTGGCCGCACCGGTCGCGGCGCGGCGCGGGGCGAAAAGCTCCCTTGCCAGCGGCGGGGCGCGCCGCAAACCTCCGCCTCCCATGGCCACCGCCGTCAAAATCTACGACACCACGCTGCGCGATGGCACGCAGGGTGAAGGTATCAGCTTCTCCGTCACCGATAAGCTGCTGATTGCCCAAAAGCTCGACGCGTTCGGCGTGGACTACATCGAGGGTGGGTTTCCCGGTTCGAATCCGCGCGACATCACGTTTTTCCAGGAGGCGAAAAACCTGAAGCTCAAGCACGCGCGCCTGGCGGCGTTCGGTTCCACGCGCCGCGCCGGGGCCAAGGCTGACGAGGACGCCCAATTGCGCACGCTCCTCGACAGCGGCATGCCGGTCATGACGATCGTGGGGAAAACGTGGACGCTCCATGTCACCGAAATCCTTCGTACCACGCTTGAGGAAAATCTGGCGATGATCGAGGACTCGGCGCGCTACCTCGTGGCGCAGGGGCGCGAGGTGATCTACGACGCGGAGCACTATTTCGACGGTTACAAGTCCGATCCCGATTACGCGCTGCGCACCCTCGCGGCGGCGCTGCGCGGCGGCGCGAGCAATCTCACGCTGTGCGACACGAACGGCGGGACGCTCGTCGATGAGTTCAAAGACATCGTCGCGCGGGCGGTGAAGGAGTTTGGGGCCGACAAGGTCGGCGTGCATTGTCACAACGACGGCGGACTCGGGGTGGCGCTCACGCTTGCCGGGGTCGGGGCGGGTGCGACGCTGGTGCAGGGGACGATGAACGGCTACGGCGAACGGGTGGGCAACGCCAACATGGCGACCGTGCTGCCGAATCTCTTTCTCAAAATGGACCGTACGTCGCGTTGCGCGGCGAACCTCACGCAGCTGCGCGATTTGTCCCTGTTCTTCGACGAACTGGCCAATTTGCGCCCCGACCCGAAGGCGCCGTTCGTCGGGCAATCGGCGTTCGCCCACAAGGGCGGACTGCACGCGAATGCTGCGCAGAAGGTCGCGCGCAGTTACGAGCACATCGATCCGGCGCTGGTCGGGAATCGCACGCGTGTGCTCGTCTCCGACATGGCCGGACGCAGCAGCCTTGCGCTGAAGGCGAAGGAACTCGGTTTGGAACTCGACGAGAAACGTCCCGAGATGAAGGGCCTGATCGAGGAGCTGAAGGAACGCGAGTTCCGCGGCTACGAATACGAGGCCGCCGACGCTTCGTTCCGCCTGCTCGTTGAGAAACACCTCGGGCAGCGCCGCGCCTTTTTCGAGGTGGAGAGCTACCGCGTCATGGTGGAGCGCCACGGGGCCGACCTCTGGTCGGAGGCCACGGTGAAGCTGCGGGTCGCGGGCGAGTTGGTCCACACGGTCGCGGAAGACGCGGGTCCCGTCGGCGCGTTGGACAAGGCCCTGCGCCTCGCGTTGGAGAAGACGTATCCGCAAATCCGGTCGGTGACCTTGCGTGACTTCAAGGTCCGCATCCTCGAAAACACCGGCAACACGAGCGCCCGCACGCGGGTGTTGATCGAAAGCGGCGACGGTGCGCGCATCTGGGGCACGGTCGGGGTGAGCGACAATATCATCGATGCGAGCTGGGAAGCGCTGCGCGAGTCGGTGGAGTTCAAACTGTCGCAGGGCTGAGGCTCGTGGGCGTTCGCTGGTCGGCAGTCCGCGGCTCGGCGGCAAGCGCCGGCCCGACCTGCAAATTATCAAGAGACGACGGTCCGACGCCGGCGTAGGTGGACTGGTGGTGGGGCGGTGGGCTCGCGCCGACGGGGTGGTGCCCGCGTGATTCGTGGCGGGAAATGGCGGAGAGAGCGGAGCGGTTTTGAGTGGCGGATCGCGGCGGAGGTAGGCGGCCGGAAAAATGCCGGTCCCGGTGAATTGAATTGGACGGTGAAAAAAGCCTTGCCGTCGGGGGGGCGAGTCGAGAACTTCCGCCCTCCCTCTCTGGTAGGATACTCAAGTGGCCAACGAGGGGAGACTGTAAATCTCCTGGCTTACGCCTTCCCTGGTTCGAATCCAGGTCCTACCACCAATTTTCTTCCGCCCGCCCTGGGGGAGGGCACGCGGCCGAAAGATTCGGGTCTGTTGCGCGCCGTGAGCGTGGGTTTGTCACGAAATCAGAAAAGTCGCCGGTCGGACCGGATTTTTCTCCCGTTTTCCGCTACCAAGCATTTCGTTTCAGGTCCCTTGGCTCCCATGATCATGAAGCATCCGTCCCTTTCTGTCTTCACCTCGGTCGTATCGCGGCTTTTCCCGGTGGCGCGCTTCCTCCGACGGCTCGGCGCAGGCCTCGTGGCCGGCGGATTCGCGGGGACCCTGTGGGCCCAACCGCTCGCAGTGACGACGTTTGCCGGCCAGGCCGGCGCGCGGGGGAACGTCGACGGCCCAAGCACGGCAGCGCGGTTTTTCGGCCCGAGCGGGATCGTGGCCGACGGGGCGGGCGGATTGTACGTCGCCGACGCTTTGAATAACACGATCCGCCGCGTGACCTCTGCCGGCGTGGTGAGCACCGTCGCGGGCGGAAACGTCAACGAAATCACCAATTTGCCCGAGCGCGGCTACGCCGACGGGGCGGGCCGCAACGCCCTGTTTTCGACCGGATTTTCCGTGACCGCGGGCGCCGACGGACCGCTCATCGTGTCGAATTACGGCGCGCTGACGATGGCGCTGGACGGTGGGGGCAATCTTTACGTGGCCGACACGTTGAACCACGTGATCCGGAAGATCACGTCAGGCGGGGTGGTTTCCACCTTCGCGGGCGCCGCAGGCAGTTCGGGCAGTGTGGATGGTGCGGGCGCCGCGGCAAAATTTTCCTCGCCCTATGGGGTCGCGGTCGATCCGACGGGAAATGTTTACGTGGCCGATGCGGGCAACAACACGATCCGCAAGATCACGCCGGGTGGCGTGGTCAGCACGTTCGCCGGTCGCGACGGCTCCAATGCCGGCTCCGCCGACGGTAACGGCAGCAACGCGCGTTTCAATAACCCAAGCGGGCTCGCCGCCGACGGGGCGGGCAACATTTACGTTTCCGACACCAACAACCATACGGTTCGTAAAATCACCGGTGCGGGCGCGGTCACCACGCTGGCCGGATTTGCGGGGGCGAAGGGCAGTTCGGACGGCCTGGGTTTGAGTGCCCGTTTCAGCGGCCCAACCGGTATTTCGGCGGACCGCACCGGCACGCTTTACGTGGCTGATACGGGCAACGCCACGATTCGCAAAATCTCGCCGGGAGGATCGGTGAGCACGATCGCCGGATTTGCGGGGGGCGCGGGCTCCGCCGAGGGGACCGGCAACGCCGTCCGTTTCACCACGCCCTACGGGGTCGCGGTCGACACCGCAGGAAATGTGTTCGTCGCCGACAGCGGGAACAACGCGATCCGCAAGGGAGTGCTGGCGGCTGCGTCGTCCGGCACCGTTGCGATTCAGACCCAGCCGAAAAGCCAATATGTGAATGTCGGCACCAGAGTCGTGCTCACGGTGGAGGCGACCGGCACGCCGGCGCCGACCTATCAGTGGCGGAAGAATAATGTCGCTATCGCCGGTGCGACGACGGCGTCGCTGACCTACGCCGCGATTCAGTTTTCTGACGAGGCGAGTTACACGGTAGTCGTCACCAGCAGCGCGGTATCGGTCACCAGCGCACCCGGGGCCGTGCAGGTTTATCCGGCCAATCTTCCCATCCCCAATGTCATTTTTCGCATCCAACCTGCGGCCCAAGCTTTGTTGTTGGGCCAAAGTGCGACGTTTTTCGTGGAGGTGGTGGGAGCAGCAGTGCCCACGTATCAGTGGCAGAAGAACGAGGTGAATATTTCCGGGGCGACGGCGGTCGCGTTCACGATTCCTGCATTGCAAGCGTCGGATGCCGGTGACTACCGGGTCGTCGTCACTGCCGGCGGAGAAGTTCAAAATTCGAGTTCGGCGGGGTTGAGCGTCGGCGAAGCGATTATCCCACCCCCGCCGCCCCCGCCCCCGCCCCCACCCCCGCCGCCGGTGGCCGTGGCGGTCGGCCGAATCATCAATCTCTCCATTCTGACGTCGATCGCGACGGGTGGGGACAATTTCACGATGGGTTACGTGGTCGGCGGGAATGCGACGAGCGGAGCGAAGCCGCTCGTGATTCGCGCGGCCGGGCCCTCCCTTGGCGCGCTCGGCGTGGGCGGCACCCTCGACGACCCGAAGTTCGAGCTTTTCGCGGGCGCGACGAAGACGGGCGAGAACGACAACTGGGGCGGGTCGTCGCAACTCACCGCGGCGCTCGCGGCCGTCGGGGCCTTCGCCTATGTGGGCCCGACGTCGAAGGACGCGGCGGCCACGGCGAACATCACCTCGCGCGACAATTCGGTCGTGGTCTCCGCGGCGAGCAGCGGCGCCGGACTGGTGATCGCGGAACTCTACGATGCGACCCCGTCGGACACCTTCGTCGCAGCGACCCCGCGGCTGATCAATGTGTCGGTGCGCAAACATCTGGGCCCGGGATTGACGGCGGGCTTCGTGCTCGGCGGCTCGGCGGCGACGAAGGTTTTGATCCGGGCGGTCGGTCCAACGCTCGGCGTGTTCGGTGTGCCGGGAGTGGTGACGGATCCGCAGCTCACGCTTTTCAACGGGGTCTCGGTTAAGATTGGCGAGAACAACGATTGGGGCGGCACGGCGGAGCTCACCGCGGCGTTCGGGGCCGTCGGGGCCTTCGGCCTGCCGGCGACCTCGAAGGACGCGGCGTTGCTTGTGACGCTGCCACCGGGAAATTATTCCGTGCAGGCCGCGGGCGCGGCGAACACCACGGGCGTCGCGCTCGTGGAGGTTTACGAGGTGCCGTAGGTGCTCCGGAGCCGGAGCGCGGCTCTCCGTCTTTTTGCGGGTGATAAAACGGTCTCGCCGGCCAGAGGCGTGGTTCCGCTTTGGCAGCAGCCGCCGCGCGCTTCCGGCCGGAGGCCTTGCGATTTGCAGCGTGCGCTGCGGGCGGGTAAGTGTAAGTTCGCCTCGTGTTCGCGGCGCCGGCTTGCGAGAAAATACGACAATAGGTTGTTCGGTCTGCTGTCGTCGGTCCGGTGACGAGGGTATTTCTAATGTCTCAACTCGATGAAAAATTAAAGACGCTGCTGGTGCGCGAGGCGCATCTGCGGTTGAGCCGCGAGCAGTTGCGGCCGATTTGGGCGAACAAAGAGGCGGAGTTACGGGCGGTGCAATCGTCCAAACCGACCTTTTTACCCGTGATGGGACGGCGGGCGAAGGAAGAGTATCTCGGGCGGCTGGCGAGCGCCCAAGAGACCGTCCGGATCCTGCGCAACGGCCTGGAGGTCGTCGAGCGGTGCGAGCCGCACATCAAGAAGATGATTGAGGAGGAGATCGAAAATGTGCTGCGCAACCAGTGTGAGGAATATGTGCAGGCCCTGGCGGCGCGAAGGCAGAAGGACGACTGGGTGCGGTGTCTGGACCGGTTCGCCGCGATGATATTCGAGTTCACGCGTTCGCTCGGCAACGTGCGCAATGTCGCGTGCTCGGGCTATACGCGCGACACGAAAGTGTATTCCCAGGCGGCGGTGCAGGCTTTCATGTTGGCGATCACGGCGGCGCAGAAGGTCGAGGCGGAGATCAAGTTTGCGAACAAGATTTCAAGCGAACAACAGCGGATGCTGAAGGAAAACGGCTTCGACACGAGACCCCTGCCGCGCCTGCCGGAGACCGGCTACGCCGTGTGGGTGTCCAAGATCAGCTCGTTGCCGCTGGCCGAGGCTCAGGTGCAGTTTGACCAGCTCATCGAGCAGACGAAGAAACTCTACGAGACCGGCATCCCCGAACTCCGCGGCCAGGCGGACAACGTCGAGGTCTCCCAAGGAAACGAGATCCACAATTTCCTCCTCGCCGCGTGGGAGCAGTTTCGGGCGGAGGTGGCCCCGGAGATTTTTTCCGGCGATACCGAGAGCAATGTGGCGCAAACGGAACGGATGCTGGTGGCATCGGCCCGGATGAGCGTCCTCGGGCGGCTTGAGACGCTCGCGACCAGCGAGGATTAGGGCGTTTTGAACGAAACAAGGACCAACTTGCGCGCATCCGTTTTTGGCATCGTTGGTGGGAATCTTCGCGGGGCCGTGGTTGGACGCCCGACGGAGGGTGGGGAGGGAGCGGGTTTCGGCGGTAACAGAAGTGCCTTCACTTCGCTCCACCTCACCGCCACGGGCTCGAGGCTGGGCGAGGAGGTGGGCATGAAGCGCGGCCGGACGCCGGCAGAGGCGATCGGTGCAAGGGACCCTGCGTTTTCATGGGCCCCAAAATTGTACAGGGCCGCGATGCCGCAGCGCGCGTCGCGCTTCGGCGACCTTGGCCCGGGCGTGTTCGGCGGCGTGGACCGTCGCTCTGTGGCAGGGCAGCCCAAGGGCGACGAGGGCGTATTGCACCTCACCTAGGACGTGCCCTGAAAAGGCGAAGCAAACGCTCTTGGAGGAAAGGCTCGAAAGAGAGATGGGAGGAAGGGTGCCCTCACCGGCAAAGGCCAACGCACCGCCGGCGCCTTGGGTATCGCAGCGGACACGACACCCGCTCGCCGGTGAACCGCAGGGGTGACCCTCAAGCGCGGGTGCCGCAGGAATGGGCAGGGCGATTCCCGAGCGGGATGTTCACGCCCAATTAGCGTAGCGAGAATGCCCTGGTGGCCGCGCTGATGGCGACGGATGTGCAGGGCGGGTCGACCTGCCGGACGAAAGCAAGCACCGGGGAAGCCTCCGGCCATGAGTTCAGCGTATCCGCGGTCATTGACCTCAACCTGAAACAGCTGGGCCAGCTCCCGCACATGGGCGCGGCGGCGGGACCTTCGGTGCCGGCGAGTCCGCCACCAGCGCGGACTCGTCGGCCCAGCCTCACGCCAACGTGGCCGCCTCCGGGCGTAGAGTTTGCCCGGCGAGGCGACCGCACGCTGCCGCAGGCCACGCGCGGTGCGGCAAGGCTCGCGCAGCTTCCAGCCGCGGTCAGCGACTCCGCAGCCGATTTGTTTTTTCGCCGAAGGAGCCGGCGGGCAGTATCGCCGAAAATCCTCCCGCCAACGGTGGGATTTTCGGGACTATGATGACGTTCGTTTTTTCTCCGCGGAGCCTTCCGGCGACCTCGCCCCGAGCGTCTTTTTCGCGGCCACGCGAAAGGTTGAAATCGGGTTCGCCTGACGTCGTAAAACTAGGCGAAGCCAAATAGGCTGATGCCCCAGGCACGGGCCTGTTCGAGCACGGCGGGCCGGTCAAGGATGAGGACTTTTCCCGCTTCGAGCGCGGCGGCGGTGAGATGGGCTTCGCGCATCGTCTCCAGCGTCCGCAGGCCGAAGCAGGGAACATCGAAGCGCCAATCCTGCTTCGCCTTGACGGTTTTGATGAAAAGGGCCCCGTCGGTTTTGAACGCGCCGGCGCGCCGGAGCATCTCGTCGGTGCCCTCGAACGCCTCGACGGCGAGCACGGTGCCTTGGCGGACGACGCAGCCCTGTCCGATGTCGAGCCGGGCGCATTCGCGGGCGATATGGATGCCGTGGTCGAGGTAGTCGCGTTCGATGGGAAATGGTTTTCCGGTCATACAACCGGGCGCAGCGAGGTGGGCGTCGAGGAACGAACGGGCATCGAGCAGGGTGACGCCCTGGGCTTCGATTTCGCGGGCGATGGCGCCGAAGATCGTTTCGGCGTTGCGGCGTTTCAGGGAGGCGAGAATCCGGACGGCCTTGAGGTCGGGATGGAGGCCTTTGAACAGTCGGCGCGGGGTGATCTGGCCGGCCATGATGGCGTAGCCGGCGTCGAACTCCCGGAGGGATTTGAGCATCTTGCCGAGTTGGCCGACGAGGAGAGTGCGGCGGTCGGTCTCGGCGAACGAGGCGACGAGGTCGGGACGCGTTTCCTCGGCGAAGGCGACAAGGGTGAGCGGAATGCCGGCGGCGCGAACCGCGGCGGCGATCAGCAGCGGATAGATGCCCTGACCGGCGATGAGGGTGACGGTTTTTCGCTGGTCGAAGTCGGCAGGGAGAAAGGCAGAGAGCGGCGGCACACCGAAAGGGAGAAGGGGGAAAGGAGAAGGGAGAAGAAAAATCGGCGGGTGGTCGGCGCCTTCGACCGGCGAAGAAAAAGCCGCGCACTGAGGCGCGGCCGCGGCAGGGGAGCGTGACGGGGCGACTTAAGTCTGGGCGCCGTAATATTTCTTGTAGCTCCGATAGTAGCGATAATTGGAATAATATTCGATGCGGCGCGGGGAGAGGCCGTTGAGCACGACGCCCAGGACTTCGTTTTTGCCGTTGCGCAGCGCGCGCATGTATAGGCGGATGTGTTTGCGATAGGCGCGATTGAAGCGGCACACGTAAATGACTTCGTCGATGCGTTCGGCGATGAGCAACGAGTCGGTGACGGCGCCGAGCGGCGGCGAGTCCACGATCACGAGGTCGTATTCCCGTTTGAGTTTTTCGAGGAGTTGCCCGAAGAGCGGGTTCTCGAGAAACTCGGTCGGGCTCTTGGAGCGGCCGCCCGAGCAAAGCAGGGAAAGATTTTCACCGATCTTGATCACGCCGAGGGTCGGACTGGTCGCGAGGTCGCCCTCGAGGGAAGCGCCGGCTTCGAACCACGGGATGAGGCCGGCATTGTTCTGCTGCTTGAAGTGGCGGTGCAGCATCGGACGGCGGAGATCGCAGTCGATGAGCAGGGTGCGTTTGCCGTGGCGGGCGAAGCTGCCGGCGACGTTGCAGGAAATCAGTGTCTTGCCTTCGCCGGGAATGGTGCTGGTGATCAGGATCGATTTGGGGAAGTCGAGCTTGGAGTGGATCTTGATCGAGCTGTAGACGCTGAGAAATGCTTCCACGCCGGGCGCCTGTTTGTTTTCGAGGAGCAGCGTGTATTTCTCCTCGTCCTTCATGTTGGAAAGGTCGGGGATGATGCCGAGGAGGTTGGCGCCAATGAAGGATTCGACGTCCCAGGCGCTCTTGATGCGGTCGTCGATAAAACTGAGGCCCACGGCGATGCCGAGGAAGACGAGCACCCCGATGCCCACGGCGGTGCGGGTGATGGCGGTCTTGTTGGGCGAAAACGGTCCCCCGGGCATCGAGGCGTCGTCGAGCGGCCGCAACGGGATCTTGTCGAAATTCTTGGTGGTGCGGGTCTGGTTGAGGCGGTCGAGCACCTGCCGGTAATTGTTTTTCGCGATGTCGGACTGGTCCTTAAGGCTGCGATATTCGATGCTCAGATCGCCGAGTTCCAGGTTCTTCTTCTCGTGATTGGCATACTCCTCTTCGTAGGTTTTTACGCTCTGGCGGACCTCGGCGAGGCGGGTGCGGAGGTCGGCAATGGCGAGGTCCTTGGCCTTTTCGAGTTGGTCTTCAGTGGTCGCAATCCGATTGGTCACGTCGATCATCTTGGGGTGGCGGTCGAGGTAGCGGTCCGCCATGAGGATTTGCTCCTGCTGGAGGGCGTTGAGCTGGCTCTTGAGGCCGGGTACCGCGCCATGGGTGGCGATGAAGGAAATTTCCAGAAGGTTGCGGTTGCCGGTCTTGAATGCCTCGACCTGGTTGTACTGGTTTTCCACTTCGCGGAGCCGGAGGCGTTCCTGGATCAGGGTGCCGCCGACTTTCTTGAGCGCTTCGCCGATGATATCTTTCGAGCTGTCGAGGGAAATAATCCCCTTGCTCCGGATGTATTGCTGCAGCTTTTGCTCCGCCCCCTCGGATTCCTTTTCGAGACGGCCGGACTGTTGCTCGAGATATTCGACCGCGGCGCTGTTTTTGCCCCCCGCGTTGTCCAAGAGGTATTCCATGA
>JBIKOK010000359.1:0-4715 GCA_044358025.1 Opitutaceae bacterium | reverse complement strand
GGCGGTGAAGACGTGGGCTTGGCCGAGGGAAAGGAGGAGGCCAAGGGCGGCGAAGGCGAAGCCGATCATCGCGGGGAGCCGGCGGGAAAGGGCGGGACGGTCGGCGCGATAGAGCGCATCGACGAGCCAGCCGGAGAAGATGTTGCCGGCGGCACCGGCGAGGAGCGGGATCATCGCGTAGAAACCGGCCTGCGTGTAGGTGAGGCCGTAGGTTTTCTGGATGTAGGGGAAGAGCCAGCTCAGGCAAAAAAAGAACGTGAAATTACTCGCGAAGTATTGCCCCATCATGAGCCACAGGCCCGGGCTGCGGAACATGCGCGCGAGGGAAAGCGGGGCGGCGGACTCGGGTGTTGTCGGAGTGCGCTCGGCGGCGATGAGAGCGAGTTCGGCGCGCGTGATCGCGGGATGCGTGGTGGGATCGTCGCGGAACCAGAGCCACCACGCGGCGGCCCAGACGAAGCCGACCACCATCAGGACGGCGAAGGAGAATTTCCAGCCGAGCGAATCGATCAGGATCGGGAGAAGTGGCATCGTCACGGCGGCTCCGATACGCGAGGCGGAGAAATTGATGCCCTTCACGAGGCCGCGCTCGCGCGCAGGGATCCATGCGAACACGGCGCGGGCCATGCCGGGAAAAGCTCCGGCTTCGCCAGCCCCGAAACAAAAGCGGATGATCAGCAGCGAGGTGAAATTCCAAGCGAGCGCCGTGAGGCCGGTGAAGAGGGACCATGTGGTGACGATAGCCGCGAGGATGGCGCGCGCGCCGAGGCGGTCGGCGAGGATGCCGGAAGGCGTTTGCAGCAGGGCGTAGCCGAAGGCGAAGGCGGAGAGGACCCACCCGAATTGGGCATCGGTGAGGCCGAGTTCGGCGACGATCGGGGCTTTCGCGGTCGAGATACAGACGCGGTCGACGTAGAGCAGAAACGCCAGAAGGAACGTGGCGGTAACGACGAGGGCGCGGCGGGGAAGCATGGGGTGAGGCGAACGAAGAGGCCGGACGCAGGTTAAATCAGAAGTGCGGCCAGGTCGCAGGCGGGGAATCGTAGGCGAAGGCGCGGACCGGGCAGCCGTCGCCGCCGGCAAGTTTCAGCGGCAGCGCGTGGAGGAACACGCGGAGCTGGGTGAGCTGATCGAGGTGCGCGAGTCCTTCGACGATAGTGACACCCCCGCGGAGGAGGAGCTGGTGAATGCGGATGACCTCGGGGAGGTTGTTCACATCAGCGATGGAGGGCGGCTCGACGCCGAGAATTTTGACGTGATGGGCGACGCACCACGCGGCGAGTTCGTCGGAGATGCGCGGGAGGCCGTCGCGGTAGAGCGCGGGGTTGGAAGCGTGCCGATACCAATCGGTGCGGAGGAGGAGGCTCTCGCCGTCGATGAACTCGGTGGCGACGGGGCCGAGGTGCGCAACGGTGAGGAGGGTGCCGGGCGCGATGGGTGTGAGATTGACGACTGAAGCAGGACCGAGACAGAGCGAGAGCGGCTTCGTGTCGATGGTCTCGGGGCCGGCCTCGGAATGAATCTGCGTGTCCATGTGCGTGCCAGCGTGGGAGTAGAGGTGCCACGTGGCGGCGTTCCAGCCGTGGGGGACGAAGGTGTATTTGGATTCAACAGACACGCCACGCTGGCCGGGCGTAAGTGGCAGGGTAAGATCGACGAGGCGAGGAAGGGGCATGATAATGGAGGCGGCGACGCGAAGTCGGACGCCGGGCAATCAGGGTTTGGGTAGGACCTTCTGAGTGGGATCGGATGGGAGCGCCGGCAGGTTGATCGGTTGGGCGTAGCGCGCGAGGTCGGCAGTGAGAATGCGGACGTTTTTCCAACGGATGAGATTTTCCTCCTGCGCGGCATCACCCTTGGCGGGAAACGAGTGGATCTTAAACGCAATGGGGCCGCGGGTATATTTGTCGTCGAGCAGGTGGGCGGTCGGTATGCCGTTGACCCAGATTTTGATTTCGCGGCCGATGGCCTCGATGCGGAAACGGGCCCATTCGTTGAATTTGTAGGCAGTGCGACCGCGGTCGTTGTCCTTGAGGGTCTGGAGCCAGAGCCAGTTCTTGCCGTAGTCGTCGAAGATGCCACCGGTCCATTGGCGAGTGGGCGAAGGGTCGACCTTCATCTGGTAGCCGTGGAGGCGGACGGAGGCGCTGGCGGGCGTTTCGATGCAGCGAAACAGAACGCCGGTGTTAAAGCCGCCGGTTTGGTAACAATCGACTTCGAGGATGAAGTCGCCAAAGGACTCCTCGGTGCAGAAAAAGGTATGCTCGGGCGTGCCGCGAATCATGTGCCCCACGAGTTCACCCTTTTCGACGACGGCGGAGGCTTTGGGATTGCCGCCGACGATTTTCCAGCCGGTGAGATCGTGGCCATTGAAGAGATCCCGCCAGGGCGGTGACGATGCATCGGCGCTGAAGGCGGCGACAGTGGCGGTGAGAAGCAGGCAGAGGCAACGGGCGGGGGGTAGTTTCATGGGTGGGGTGTAAGACTCGACTAGGTGAGCGCTTGGCAGATGAGATTGCCCATTTGCGTGGTGGAGGTGGTGCCGCCGAGATCGGCGGTGCGGTGGGCGGGATTGGCGAGCACGCGCTCGACGGCTTGGGTGATAAGGCGGGCAGCGCGGACGGTCGCGGGATGGTCGAGCCATTCGAGCATCATCGCGACGGAGAGAATCGTGGCGATCGGGTTGGCGATGCCTTGGCCCGCGATGGTGGGTGCAGTGCCGTGAGAAGGTTGGAACAGTCCGTAGGTGTCGCCGACGTCGGCGGAAGGGGCCATGCCCATGCCGCCAACGATGCCGGCGCCGAGATCGGAGAGGATGTCACCAAACATATTTTCGGTGACCAGCACGTCGAAGGATTCAGGGCGCTGGACGAGGAAGAGCGCCATGGCGTCCACATAGACGCGGTCGGTCGCAACGGCAGGGAATTCGCGGGCAACTTCGTCGAAGATTTGGCGGAAGAACGCCATGGAGGGAAGCACGTTGGCCTTGTCGACGAGGGTGCAATGTTGGCGCCGCTTGAGCGCGAGTTTGAAGGCCTCGCGGCAAACGCGCTCGGCGCCGTGGCGGGTGATCTTCATCGTATCGGTCTCGAAGTCGCGGCCCGGCGGGCGGGGCGTGAGGCGCTCGGAGAAGAGGCCTTCGCAGTTTTCGCGGATGATGACGAAATCGATGGGGCGGCCACCACCGCCGTAGCCTTTGAGTGGAGTGTGCGACTCGTGGAAGAGACGGATCGGGCGGACGCCATTGAAGAGATCGAGTTGTTCGCGCAAATCGATTTGCGGGGTCATCTCGACGCCGCTGGGCCAGCGGACGGACGGCAGGCCCATGGCGCCGAGTAGAATGGCGTCGGCGGCGCGGAGACGCGCCAGCGTGGCGGGCGGGAGCGGGTCGCCGTTGCGGAGATATTCGGCGGCGCCAACCGAATATTCCACGATCTTGAACTGGACGCCGCCCACGATGTTTTCGACGGCGCGGAGAACTTTGAGTCCCTCGGCGACGACCTCGGGGCCGATACCATCGCCGCCAAGGACGGCGATTTGGAAATGCGTGCTCATGGGGAAGGACGGAAGGTAGCAGGGCGGCGTCCGAAAGGGCATGAGTTATTCCACATTAAATTTGAGAAATTGCGTCGCGCAGGCGATGGCGAGCGGATGGGTTAGAGGCGATGAAGACGACACTGAAAGTCGCGCTGCTGATCGAGACCTCGAACAGCTACGCACGGGAGTTGCTGCACGGGGTGCGCGCGTGGGTGCGGGAAAACGGCCCTTGGTCCATTCGGCTCACCGAGCAGGGGCGAGGAGCAGATGTGCCGGCGTGGCTGCGACAGTGGGACGGCGATGGCGTTATCGCGCGCGTGGAAAATGCGCAGATTGCGCGGGCGTTGCGGGCGACCGGTCTGCCGGTGATCGACGTGAGTGCGGCCTTGCCGCGGCTCGTGTTTCCGCGCGTGGCGACGGATGCGGACGGGGCGGCGCAACTCGCAGCGACGCATCTAGTGGAGCGGGGCCTGAAGCGATTTGCGTATTGCGGCTATCGCGAAGCGCATTGGTCGCGGCGGCGCGGCGCGGCGTTTGCGTCGGCGGTGCGGGCGGCGGGCGGAGCGTGTGCAATATTTTCGCCGCGACCCGGACCGGTGGATGAAGAGATTGGGGCGATGGCCGAATGGCTGAAGTCTCTCGTGCGGCCGGTGGGTGTGCTGGCGGCGATTGATCCGCGTGGGCAGCAAGTGTTGGCGGCGTGCAGATTGGCGGGGCTGGCCGTGCCGGACGAGGTGGCGGTGATCGGCGTGCACAATGACGAACTGCTGTGTGACCTCTGCGACCCGCCGCTCTCAAGTGTGATTCCGAATGCCCAGCGGGCCGGCTATGTGGCGGCGGGGCTGCTGGCGAACGCAATGGCGGGCAAATGGCTGCCGGTGGCGTTGCACGAGATTGCGCCGCTTGGCGTCGCCAGCCGGCAATCAACTGATGTGGCGGCGGTAGGCGACGATAAGATTGCGGGGGCGGTGCGCTACATGCGGCAACAGGCGGCAGGCGGGGCGAATGTCGGTGATGTGTTGCGCGCAGTGCCCATGGCGCGGACCGCGCTTGAGCGGAAATTCAAGGCGGTGCTGGGGACGACGCCTCACGCGCATCTTCGAAAGCTGCGCATGGAGCGCGTGCAGGAGCTGCTGGCGAGCACGAGCCTGCCGGTGGGGGAAGTCGCTGCCGCGACG
>JBIKOK010000309.1:0-6774 GCA_044358025.1 Opitutaceae bacterium | reverse complement strand
GCCACCGGCCGGCCACGCCGCCGGCGCAGTAACCTCCGTTTTCCGCCACCCACCACCCGTCATGTCCCAGCGGGTTTGTCACGTAATACGTGACAAATGGTTGCGCGGAAATTTTGCGGGCAAACCTGACGGCGTGATATTTGCCCTCTGACATCGGGAGCCGCCTCCGGCGCGCGGAACCGCCGCGGCGCCTCCCCCGCACCCCTTCACGTATTCGCTTTCGGCGCGAGAATTGCATTGATGCCCGCCCCGCCACCGTTCGGCATCCGTTCCTCCTCCGCCCGCCTCGCCCACCTCCTGCGCCATGACCCCGGCCCGCCTCTGTGTCCTTCTCCTCCTCGCCGCCACGCCCGCCGTCGCCGCCCCGGCCCCGCGCGATGAATGGCCCGAATTTCGCGGCCCGACCGGTCAGGGCCACACGACCGCCACCGGTCTGCCCATCGAGTGGTCGGCGGAAAAAAATGTCGTCTGGAAACAGCCCGTCCCCGGCACCGGCTGGTCATCCCCCGTCGTCGGCCGCGGCCGCATTTACCTGACCACCGCCCTGCCGGGCCCCGGATCGACGCCGTCGCTCCGCACCCTGTGTCTCGACGCCGGCGACGGCCGCGTGCTCTGGAACACGGAAGTCTTCACCGCGGCGGAAAGCCGGGAGCAGACGATCCACCAAAAAAATTCCCAGGCCAGTCCCACCCCGATTCTCGCCGGCGAGCGCCTCTACGTCCACTTCGGCCACCACGGCACCGCGTGCCTCGACCTCGCCGGCCAAATCCTCTGGCGCAACCCAGACCTCGGCTACGCTTCGGTGCACGGCAACGGCGGCTCGCCCGCGCTCGTCGGCGACCGCCTCATCTTCAGCGCCGACGGTTCCGCCTCACCGTTCGTCGTCGCCCTCGCCGCCCGCACGGGCGAGGTCGTCTGGAAGGTCGCCCGCACGGCGGACGCGAAACAAAAATTCTCCTTTGCCACTCCGCTCCTCATCACCGTGGACGGCCGGCCCCAACTCATCGCCCCCGGCAGCGGCGCCGTCTCCGCGCTCGATCCGGCGGACGGCCGCGAACTCTGGCGCGTGCGCTACGGCGGCGGTTACTCCGTCGTGCCGCGGCCCGTGTTCGCCCACGGCTTGTTGTTCATCGCCACCGGCTACAACCGCGCCGATCTCCTCGCCCTCCGCCCCGACGGCGAGGGCGACGTCACCGACTCGCACCTGGCGTGGCGCACCACCAAGGGCGCCCCGCTCACCCCGTCCGTCGTGGTCGTCGGCGACGAACTCTACGCCGTCAACGACGCCGGCATCGCCTCGTGCTGGGACGCGCGGACCGGCACCGTGCACTGGCAGGAGCGGCTCGAGGGCAACTACTCCGCCTCGCCGATCGCGGCCGACGGCAAAATCTATTTCCTCAGCGAGGATGGCGTCGGCACCGTCGTTCGGGCCGCCCGCACCTTCGAAAAAATCGCCACCAACAAGCTCGGCGAGCGCACCCTGGCCTCGTACGCGGTGGCCGACGGCGCCCTGTTCATCCGCACCGCCACGCAGCTTTACCGCCTCGGCCAAAAATAACGCCGCCCCTCCACCCTGTGATGAACCGCCGCCGGCCCCTCCTCGCCTCGCTCCCGGGCAAACTCACGGTGGTGAAGTCCGGCGGGATCAAACCCGCCATCCTCCATCAGGTCGACTTCGGGGAACGCATCCTCGCCACCCCCGCCCTGGTCGGCGACCGGCGCTACCTCGGCACGTCGACCCGCCTCTGGGCTTTTTGAATACACGCTCCGCATGACCCACCCAGCCGCCGTCCTGCCCAAACTCCCCGCCGCCCTGGCCCGCGTTCCGTTCTACTACGGTTGGGTCATTCTGGGCCTCGCCGCCGTCGCCATGGTCGGCACCCTGCCCGGCCGCACCCAGGGCCTCGGCCTCATCACCGAGTCGCTCCTCAAAGATCTGTCGCTCGACCGGCTCGCGTTCGCCCAGATGAATCTCTGGGCCACGCTGCTCGGCTCGCTGTTTTGCATCGGCGTCGGCCGCTTGCAGGATCACCTCGGCAGCCGCACCACTCTCCCGCTCGTCGCCGGCCTCCTCGGCGCGGTGGTGCTGGCCATGAGTGCGGCAACCAGCGCCGCCGTCCTCTTCGCGTTGCTCGTGTTGTCCCGCGGCCTCGGCCAGAGCGCCCTCTCCGTCGTGAGCCTCGCGATGGTCGGCCAATGGTTCCGCCGCCGCCTCAACCTCGCCATGGGCCTCTACGCCGTCGTGCTCAGCCTGGGCTTCATGGTGGCGTTTCCCATCGTGGGCTCCGTCGTCGTCTCCGACGGCTGGCGCACCGCCTGGGCCGGCCTCGGCTGGTGCCTCCTGCCCGGCCTCGCCCTGACCGCCTGGTGGCTCGGCCGGCGCGGTCCGGAGGACTGCGGGCTCGCCATGGAAAACGACGCGACGCCCGCCGCCCCGGCCGCAACGCCGAGTTTCACGTGGGGCCAGGCGCTGCGCACACCGGCCTTCTGGGTCTTCGCGCTGGCCAGTTCCGTCTACAACCTCGTCGCCTCGGGCATCGGTCTCTTTAACGAGTCCATCCTCGCCGAGCGGGGCTTTCCCGCCGGCATCTACCACCGCAGCCTCGTCGTCTGCGCGCTCCTGTCCCTCGTGGGCAATTTCCTCGGCGGCTGGCTCGCCTCCCGCTGGAGCATGCACCGGCTGATGGCGCTTACCATGGTC
Organism: Opitutaceae bacterium; assembly: GCA_044358025.1. Taxonomy (GTDB): domain Bacteria; phylum Verrucomicrobiota; class Verrucomicrobiia; order Opitutales; family Opitutaceae; genus GAS368. Next base: position 4,073 of record JBIKOK010000309.1, on the reverse strand, counting down.
CTCCTCGCCGGCGCACTCGCCGGTCTGCCCTCGCTGCGCACCGTCGCTCAGGTCGACGCCTTCGCCGTCGTCATGGGGCTCGCCGGCGGCTTCGTGATCGTGATCTTTTTCAGCTTCTGGGCCGAGACCTTCGGCCGCGCGCACCTCGGCCGTATCGTCGGCACCGCCCAGATGATGACCGTCGTCTCATCCGGCGTCGGCCCCCTCCTCCTCGCGCAATGCCACGCCGTGACCGGCTCCTACGCCGCGGTGTTCTACACGCTCGCCGCCGTGGTGTCGCTCCTCGCCCTCGCCGCCTGGACCGTGCAACGTCCCCGCCCCATCCCCTCCCCATGAAATGCTTCGGTCTCGCCGGCTCGCCTCCGTCCGGTTTCACCACGCCCCGCCGCCTGAGCGCGTCGGTGCTCTTCGGCGGCGTCAGTTTCTCCGTGGTCAGCCTGCTGGCCTATTCGATCTGGGCGTTCCGCCTCGTCCCCGGCACGGCCGGACTCTACACGACCACCGCCTTGGTTTACGTCGGCCTCGGCGGGCTGGCGCTCAGCCGCCTGGTCGCCGCGCCCGGCGCGTGGAAACGTTTCCCCCCGTGCTTCGCCCTCGCGTTTCTCGCCTATGCGGCGGGCTGGTGCGTGTTTTGGTTCGGCTTGCGCGGGCGCTATCAGGCCGACCTGTTCGGCGCGGCCGCGGGCCTCGCGGCGATGACCTGGGTCCTGCAGCGCGCCTTCGGCCGCACGCCGGGTTTCCTTCTGACCTTCGCCGGGCTCTTCGCCCTCCACAGCGCCGGCTATTACCTCGGCGAGCAACTCTACGCCGCCGTGCCCGGCCCCAACGGTCGGCTGCTGTGGGGCGCGGCCCACGGCCTCGGCTTTGGGGCCGGACTCGGTTTCGTCCTCCACCGTTGCCAAGCACCCGCCGCCACAAACACGGGCCTGCATCCATCCGCTTAGCCGGCACGTATTAACCTGGTCCCCGTCTTTTCCCCCTTCGCTTTCGCACCGCCATGTCGACCCCTCCTTCCTCCGAAAACTACGACGCTATCATCATCGGGGCCGGTCCCGCCGGCTCGTCCGCCGGGGCCCTCCTCGCCGAATATGGGCACCGCGTCCTCATCCTCGAGCGCGAGAAATTCCCCCGCTACCACATCGGCGAATCCCTCATCCCGTTCACCTTTCAGCCGCTCCAGCGTCTCGGGATGATCCCGAAAATGAAGGGCTCGCACTTCGTGAAAAAATACAGCGTCCGCTTCGTCCAGCCCGAGGGCGGCCGCTCCCAGCCCTTTTATTTTTTCAACCGCTACGACAAGGACACGATCGCGCAGTCCTGGCAGGTGCTGCGCTCCGAGTTCGACCAGATGATGCTCGATAACGCCCGCGAAAAGGGCGCCGATGTCCGCGAGGAATCCTCCGTCTCCCGCCTCGTCATGGACGGCGAGGCCGTCGTCGGCGTCGCGGTGACCGACCGCGCCGGCCGCACCTACGAGGTGCGCGCCCCCATCACCCTCGATTGCACGGGCAAGGAAGCGTTCGCCTCGAACCGCAACGGCTGGCGCGAGCGCGACCCGTTCCTCAACAAAATCGCCATCTGGACCTACTACAAGGATTCGAAGCGCGCCGAGGGCCTCGACGAGGGCGAGACCACCGTCGCGTTCATCCCGCACAAGGGGTGGTTTTGGCATATCCCGCAGCACAACGGCATGGTGAGCGTCGGCGTCGTCGCCGACGGCAAATACCTCACCCGCGACGGCGTCAAGGACCCGCAGGCCATGTTCGAGCGCGAGATCGACGAAAACCTCTGGATCAAAGACCACCTCTCCGTCGGCCGCTCCACCGGCGAATACTGGGTGACGAGCGAGTATTCGCGCCACTCCCGCTACTGCGCCGCACCCGGTCTCGCGCTCGTCGGCGACGCCTTCGCGTTCCTCGATCCCGTGTTCAGCAGCGGCGTGATGCTCGCCCTCAAGAGCGGCCAACTCGTCGCCGAAACCGTGCACGCCGGCCTCGTCGACGGCGACCTCTCGCCCGAACGCTTTGCCGACTACGGCGTCGCCATGCGCACCGGCGTGGAAAACATGCGCAAACTCGTCTATGCGTTCTACAATCCGACCTTCTCCTTCAAGCAGGTGATCGACCGCTACCCCGAGGCGGGCGGAGACATCACCGACTGCCTGTCCGGCGACCTGAGCAAGGATTTCTCGCGCCTCTGGAGCCAGTTTCGCGAGTTTGTGCCGATCCCTGACGATCTGCCCTACGGCGAGCCGCTCGTCGCCACCGTCGCGGCAAAGTAGTCGTTCGTCCGTCGGCGCGGGCTCCGCCGGACGGGCTCGGCGGCCTCCGTCAGCGCCCGTCCGTGCGCACGTCGTAGCACGACACGGTGTCGTGGTAGCGCAGGTAGAGCCGGCCGTCGTGGATAACCGGATGCGCCCACGCGTCGCGGTCGCGCGCCGCCGCGAGCCGGAACCGTCCCCGCACCGCAAATTCTTTTTCGGTCGGTTCCAGCAGCGCCATCCAGCCGTCCTCGGCGAGCGTGTACAGCCGCTCGTCGGCCCACATCGTCGTGCCTTTCAAAAACTCCGCGCTCTCGTAGAGCAGGGCGCCGGTGCGCGCATCGAGCGCCTGCCAGCTGCCGCGGCGCGGATAGGTCGAGCCGTACAACCGCCCGGCGCGGTGCACCACGCCGCCCTGACAGGTGTCGAGCGCCGTGGTCCATCCGTCTTCGACGCCCACCGGTTGGCCGGCCGCGCGTGGCGCGACGAGCCGGTAGAGTTGGCCGGGCGGGCCGATCGGGGCGGTCATGAACACCGCGTCCCCCACCAGCACGGGCGAAACCGCGAGCACGGAATACCGCGTGACCCGCGGCCGCGTCCATTGCAGCACGCCGGTGTCGGCATCGGCACAGTAGAGTTGCCGCTGCGTGCAGCCGATCACCAGCCGCCGGCCGGCGAACGTCACCAGAATCGGCGCCGCATAGGTGGCGCTCTCGCGCTTCTCCGGCGCCGGATCGGCTTGCGGGATTGCCCACCGCAGCTCCCCCGTGCGCGCCTCGAGCGCGACCAGCATCGCGTCGCGCCCGCCCGCCGTCGCATACACGGCGTGGTCGTCCACGAGCAGGCATTCGCTGAACCCCCACGTGATGTTCTCCGCGCCGAAACGTTGCGCCAGATCGACCGCCCAAAGTTCCCGCCCGGTCGCCGCGTCGAGGCACGCGATCCGGCCGTGGGCGTTCTGATGATACAACCGGCCGTCGCGGTAGGTCACGGACGTGCGCGCCCCCTGATATTGGTTGAGCCACGCGTCGCCGTTGCGCGCCGACCACAGCGGCTGGCCCGCGAGATCGTAGGCCAGAATGCGCATCTCGGCGTCGAAATCGCCGGTCACATAGAGCCGGCCGCCGCCGATGATCGTCGACGAGAAGCCGCGCCCCGCCCCCTTCGCCGACCAGAGCAATTTCGGCCCGCCCTCGGGCCACGTGGCGAGCAGCCCGCGCTCATCGCTGACGCCGTCGCGGCGCGGCCCGCGAAACTGCGGCCAGCCCGGCTCCGGCGAAGCCACGAGCGCAGCGGACTCCGCGAACGCGACCCCGGCGCCCAACAGGAACGCCGCCACCCGCACGACGCGCCGCGCCGTCTTCATTTCTCGCCGATGCACCACAGCGACTCCTGCCGCCCTTCGCCCTTTTTCGCACTGCGCAAATAGATGCGCCCGCCGCAGATCGCCGGCGTCGCCAGGGCTTCGTCGCCGAGCTGATTTTGCGCGAGCAATTTTCCGAATTTTTGCGCCGTCGCCTCGAACACCGAGGTCACGCCCCGCAGGCTCGTCGCATAAAACCGGTCCCCCACCAGCACCGGCGACGCATAGTAGTCCTTGTCGACTTTTTCCCGCCATACCTCCTCGCCGGTGTCGGCTTTCCAACACACCGCGTGGCCCGTGTCCAACATCGCGAACAGGTGCCCGTCGCGCACCAGCATCGAAGGCACATAGACGCGCACCGTGTTTTGCCAGGCGATCTTGCCGGAGCCGTCGGCCTCCACCGCCGTCACGTTGTTTTTCGGATAACCCCCGCTCACGAAAACCCGCCGG
>JBIKOK010000101.1:0-22756 GCA_044358025.1 Opitutaceae bacterium | reverse complement strand
TCGCCCGCAAAACGTCCACCGCCCAGCTACTCCCTCCCCGCTACTCGCTACTCCCTCCCCGCTACTCGCTACTCCCTCCCCGCTACTCGCTACTCCCTCCCCGCTACTCGCTACTCACTACTCACTACTTTTTACTCCCATGCCCGCCAATAACTTCCCCAAACTCCACAACGCCGCCTGGCCCGGTCTCGTCGGCAAAGGCTCCCCCGGCGCCGAGCCGTTCATCGCCCTCGACACCATGCTCGATCTCACCGCCAAAGCCGATGTCGGCGGCGTGAAATTCGACGGCATCGACCTCTTCCTCTACAACCCCCACACCGATATCGATATTTCCGACGACGGCATCAAGGCCCTCGCCGACAAGGTAAAATCGAAGGGCCTCGTCGTCGGCTCCGTCGTCGCCCCCGTCTGGTTCGACGCCTCCGCCGGCGGCGACGAAAAAGCCCGCGCCAACTTCGTCACCCACGTCCGCAAGGCCATCCGCATCGCCAAAAAGCTCCGCGAGCTCGGCGTGCGCCCCTACGGCGTCGTCCGCATCGATAGCGCCACCCCCGTCACCGCCTGGGACAAAGACCCGAAGGGCACCACCAAACTCATCGCCCAGACCTTCCGCGAATGCGGCAAGATCGCCAAAGCCAACGGGGAGCGTCTCGCCGCCGAAGGCGAAATTTGCTGGGGCGGCATGCACTCGTGGAAGCACATGGTGAACCTCCTCGAGGCCGTCGGTCTGCCCAACGTCGTCGGCTTCCAGGCCGACATGTCCCACACCCACCTCTACACCCTCGGCGCCAATGCCGAAGCGCACCGCATCGTCCCGAAAAATTACCACTACGAACCCGCCGAATTCCACAAGGCGATGGTGAAACTCACCAACGCCCTCCGCCCGTGGACCATCGATTTCCACGTCGCCCAAAACGACGGCACCGTCTTCGGCTCCGGCGACCACGAAAAGACCGGCCGCCACTGCCTCGCCACCGATCCCAAGGGCAAGCTCAACCTCCCGCGCGACTCCGGCTACTGGCTCCGCGACGGCAAGGGCAAGGTCACAAAAAAGATGAAACACATCTGCTGGGACGGCTGCATGTTCTCCAACGAGGTCCTCATGAAGCAGCAAACCTGGAACGACATCCTCTCCGCCATGATCGAGGTCCGCACCAACCACGGCTGGGTCGGCTAAGCGCCCTGCGCGCCTCGTCGCGAGGAGTGAGTAGCGGGTAGCGAGCATCACGCCGTCGCCCGCTTTTCTACTCACGAGTCGCTACCCGCTACCCACCACTTCTTCCCTTCCCCCTACTCACTACCCGCTACTCGCTACTCACTACTTTTCTCCCCTCTCCCATGAAACCACTCAACATCGGCATGATCGGTTACGGCCTCATGGGCCGCGCCCACACCAACGCGTTCCGCCAAGTCAGCCAGTTCTTCCCCCTCGCCCATAAACCCGTCCTCAAGGCCATCTGCGGCCGCGACGGCGTGAAGGCCGCCGCCTTCGCCGCCAACTGGGGCTACGAATCCGTCGAGACCGACTGGCGCGCCCTCATCGCCCGCCCCGATATCGACCTCATCGACATCGCCGCCACCAACAACGTCCACGCCGAGATCGCCATCGCCGCCGCCAAAGCCGGCAAACTCGTCATGTGCGAAAAACCCCTCGGCATGAACCCCGCCGAGTCCCTCAAAATGGTCGCCGCCGTCGAAAAGGCCAAGGTGCCCAACATGGTCTGGTATAACTACCGCCGCGCCCCCGCCGTCACCCTCGCCAAAATGCTCATCGACGAGGGCAAGCTCGGCAAAATCTTCCACTACCGCGCCAAATTCCTTCAGGACTGGACCATCAACGCCGACGTCCCCCAGGGCGGCCCCGGCACCTGGCGCCTCGACGCCTCCGTCGCCGGCAGCGGCGTCACCGGCGACCTTCTCGCCCACTGCATCGACACCGCGATGTGGCTCAACGGCTCCATCGACACCGTCACCGGCATGACCGAGACCTTCGTCAAGGAGCGCAAGCACGCCCTCACCGGCAAAAAACAAAAAGTCGGCATCGACGACGCCTCCGCGTTCCTCGCCCGCTTCAGCAACGGCTCCCTCGCGACTTTCGAGGCCACCCGCTACGCCCGCGGCCACAAGGCCCTCTACACCTTCGAAATTAACGGCGAACACGCCTCGATCTTCTGGGACCTCCACGATCTCCACCGCCTGCAATGGTTCGACCACCGCGACGCCAGCGTCGTGCGCGGCTGGCGCTCGATCCACGTCAGCGACGGCGATCAGCCTTACATGAAACACTGGTGGATTCCCGGCGTGCAGATCGGCTTCGAACACACCTTCACCCACCAGGTCGCCGACTTCATCGCCGGCCTCGAGTCCGGCACGCCCGCCGCCCCGACCTTCCGCGACGGTCTCGCCACCGACTACGTCACCGACGCCGTCCTCAAATCCGCGAAATCCGGCCGCTGGACTAAGGTCAAGAAAGTCTAACGCGCGCCGGGGCGTCGGTGCCCGACGCCCGTTTGCTTGCTTCGTTTCTTCCAGGGCGGGTCCCAGACCCGCCCTCCTTTTTCCCCTCCCTCCCCGCCCCATGTTACTCCGCGCCCTCCTGCTTCTCGCCCTCGTCTCCACCCCGCTCCTCCGCGCCGCCGCGCCCACGAGCCTCGTCTTCACCCCGCCGGCCGGCGTCAAAGCCGTGGGTAAACACGTCGTCCTCCTCTCCGGCGACGAAGAATACCGCAGCGAGGAAGCCATGCCGATGCTCGCGAAAATCCTGAGCCAGCGCCACGGCTTCAAATGCACCGTCCTCTTCGCCCTCGACCCCGACGGCACGATCAACCCCGATAACCAAAAATCCCTCGCCGATTCCGTCGCCCTCGATTCCGCCGACGCCATCGTCCTCGGCCTGCGTTTCCGCAACTGGCCCGATGCCGACATGCGGCGCTTCGTCTCCGCCTTCGAGCGCGGCGTCCCGCTCATCGCCCTCCGCACCTCCACCCATCCCTTCAACTTTCCCTCCGACAGCCCGTGGGCCAAATACTCGTGGAACTCCAAAGCCCCGTGGCCCGGCGGCTTCGGCAAACACGTCCTCGGCGAGACCTGGGTGTCCCACTGGGGCAAACACAAGGCCGAGGCCACCCGCGGCGTCACGGAACCCTCGGCCGCCGCCGACGCCCTCCTCCGCGGCGTGACCGACGTCTTCGGGGACAGCGATGTCTACGAGGCCTACCCGCCCGCCGACGCCAAAATTCTCCTCCGCGGTCTCGTGCTCAAGGGCATGAACCCCTCCGACGCCCCCGCCGAAACGCTCAAGAAGCGCGCCACCGACAAACAGGAGCAGCCCCTCAATTCCCCCGCGATGCCCATCGCCTGGACCCGCACCTTCCAACACGCGAGCGGCCAGACCAACAAGGTCTTCACCACCACCATGGGCGCCGCGACCGACCTCGAAAACGAGTCCCTCCGCCGCCTCGTGGTCAACGCCGCCTTCTGGAGCGTCGGCCTCCCCATCCCCGCCAAGGCCAACGTCGCCCTCGTCGATCCCTACACGCCGCGCAAATACGGCTTCAAGGGCTACCGCTACCAACTCACCCCCGCCGTCTACGCCCTCGGCCAAACCGTCCCCACCGGCGGCACCCCGCCCCCCGCCCCGACGCCCCCGCCCAACCCCAAGCAAAAAAAATCCGCCGCCGCTCCCGCTCCTGCGCCCAGCGCTCCGCCCTCGGCCCTTAGCTCCCTCAACACCCCCATCACCCTCAACCCCGGCGAGCGCATCGCCATCGTCGGCAACACCCTCGCCGACCGCATGCAGCATCACAACCACCTGGAGACGCTCATCACGCAAAAATTCCCCCAGCATAACCTCTCCTTCCGCAACCTCTCCGCCGCCGGCGACGAGGTCGTCACCCGCGCTCGCTCCAAAGATTTCGGCACCCCCGACGAGTGGCTCGCCAAGGTCCAGCCCAGCGTCGTCTTCGTGTTTCTCGGCTACAACGAATCCTTCGCCGGCCCCGCGGGCCTGCCAAAATTCAAACAGGATCTCGAAGCCTACGTGAACAACGTCCGCACCAAGACCTACAACAGCGTCGCTCCACCCCGCCTCGTCCTCTTCTCCCCGATCGCCAACGAACAACTCCCCGGCACCGAATTCGCCGTCCCCGCCGCCAACAATCAGAACCTCGCGCTCTACGCCGCCGCCATGGCCGAGGTCGCCGGCGACAAGGCCGGCGTGACGTTCGTCGATCTCTTCGCACCGTCCCAAAAACTTTCCGCCGCCGCCCTCGCCCAGGGCCGCTCCCTCACCATCAACGGCATTCACCTCAGCGAATCCGGCGACGCCGCCCTCGCCCCCGAAATCTTCAAAACGCTCTTCGGCGCGCCCGCGCCCGCCCTCGACACCCCCGCGGCCCAAAAACTCCGCGCCCTCATCACCCAGAAAAACACCTGGTGGCATTCCCGCTACCGCACCGTCGACGGCTACAACGTCTACGGCGACCGCTCCAAGATCGCCTACGAATCCGTCAAGGATCAGCCCAAAATCACCAACACCCAGATCATGATGGAGGAAATGGCCCAGCGCGACGCCATCGCCACCAACTACGAACGCCAGGCCTGGGCCCTCGCCGCCGGCAAGACCGGCCCGGTCGAGATGGTCTCCATCCCGCTGGTGACTCCTTTCGGCACCAACAAACCCGGCCCCAACGCCGACGGCACCTACGAGTTCCTCAGCGCCGAAGAGGCGATCACCAAAATGACCCTCGCGCCGGGGCTCAAAGCCAACGTCTTCGCCAGCGAAAAGGAATTCCCCGAACTCGCCAAAGCCCTCCAGTTCGCCTGGGACACCAAGGGCCGCCTCTGGGTCTCCGTCTGGCCCAGCTATCCCGAGCTCACGCCCACCGCCACCATCAAGGACAAGCTCATCATCCTCGAAGACACCAACGGCGACGGCAAAGCCGACAAGTGCACCACCTTCCTCGACGGCCTCAATTGCCCCACCGGTTTTCAATTCTTCAAAGACGGCGTCCTCGTCATGCAGGCCCCCGACCTCTGGTTCGTCCGCGACACCGACGGCGACGGCAAAGCCGACTGGAAGGAACGCGTCCTCATGGGCCTCGACTCCGCCGACTCCCACCACACCGCCAACTCCCTCGTCTACGAACCCGGCGGCGCGATCATTCTCAGCGACGGCGTCTTTCACCGCACGCAGGTCGAAACCGCCTTCGGTCCCGTCCGCAACGTCGACGGCGCCCTCTACCGCTACGAGCCCCTCACCGGCCGCTTCGAGACCTACGTCGCCTACGGCTTCGCCAATCCCCACGGCCGCGCCTTCGATTACTGGGGCAACGACATCATCACCGACGCCACCGGCAACAACACCTACTTCGGCCCCGCCTTCTCCGGCCAGATCGACTACCCCGCGAAACATCCCCGCATGAAAACCATCTGGGACCGCCCCTCGCGTCCCAGCGCCGGCAGTACGATCATCACCAGCACCCATTTCCCCGAGGAATACTGGGGAAATTATCTCAACCCGAACGTCATCGGCTTCCAGGGCATCTATCGCGTGAAGCTCGCCGAAGACGGCTCCGGTATCAAAGGCCTCCGCCAAACCGACATCGTCCAGTCCTCCGACAAAAACTTCCGCCCCATCGACACCAACATCGGGCCCGACGGCGCGCTCTACGTCGTCGATTGGCACAATCCCCTCATCGGCCACCTCCAGAGCCACCTCCGCGATTCCAACCGCGACCACGTCCACGGCCGCATCTACCGCATCACCGCCGAGGGCCGCCCACTCGCCGTCCCGCCCAAAATCGACGGCCAGCCCATCCCCGCGCTGCTCGAATTGCTCAAGCGCCGCGAAGACCAGATCCGCAATCTCGCCAAAATCGAACTCGGCAAACACCCGTCCGCCGCCGTCATCGCCGCCACCAAAACCTGGGCCGCCGCCCTCGACGCCACCTCCGCCGACTACGCCCACCATCTCACCGAAGCCCTCTGGGTCCACCAGTGGCACAACGTCGTCGACCTCGATCTCCTCGGCCGCGTCCTCCGTTCCCCCAACGCCGATGCCCGCGCCGCCGCCACCCGCGTCATCTCCTACTGGCGCGACCGCGTCCCCAACGCCCTCGCCCTCCTCCGCGAACGCGCCACCGACGAAAGCCCCCGCGTCCGCCTCCACGCCGCCCGCGCCGCCAGCTTCTTCTCCTCCCTCGAGTCCGTCGAGGTCGCCCTCGCCGCCACGAAGAAGCCCATCGATTACTACCTCGACTACACCCTCGGCGAAACCCTCCGCCAACTCCGCCCGTTCTGGCGCAAGGGCATCGAGGACGGCGCCAAGGTCGGCGGCGGCGATCCCGCCAGCCTCCGCTACCTCCTGCGCAGCCTCAGCGTCGCCGAACTCACCCAAATGGCCCCCACCCCCGACGTCCTCGAAAACATCCTCGGCCGCGCCGGGGTCGGCGACTCCGCCCGCGCCGACGCCCTCGCCCGTCTCGCCCAAGCCCGCAACGTCACCCGCGTCAGCCTCCTCCTCGACGTCCTCAACTCCCCCGCCGAAGTCGACACCAAGTCCGTCGGCCGTCTCCTCGTCGCCCAACCCTCCGCCGATCTCCTCGCCCACCGCGCCGCGCTCCTGAAACTCGCCCAAGCCGACGCCGCCGAGGGCCGCACCTACGCCTGGGCCGCCGTCGCGATCGCTGACGGCACCTTGGACACCGTCTGGGCCGAATCGGCGAAGTCCCCGCTCTCCCAAGCCAGTCTCATCGGCGGTCTCCCGTCCATCCCCGACGCCAAACTTCGCGCCACCGCCTACGACCGCGTGATGCCGATCCTCGCTCTGCCCATCACCGACATCCAGGGCCCCGACCACATCGTCGCCGCCATCCAACGCGACGCCATGCGCAGCGCCGTCGCCTCGAAACGCGAACCCGAAAAAGTCTTCGCCGCCCTGAACACCCTGATCGCCCGCAACGAGCAGGTCCCCACCGCCGCCAAGGGCATCCGCGACCTCCCGCGCACCGCCTGGACCCCCGCCGCCGTGACCCCCGCCGCCACCGCGCTCATCGCCTGGGCCGCCAAAACTCCCCCCAGCGAGCGCACCAGCCGCGACTACGTGGAAACCATCCAGGTCGCCGATGAGCTCGCCGGCTCCCTCCCGGCCGCCGAAGCCGAGGCGCTCCGCGCCAAACTCACCACCCTCCGCGTCCCCGTCTTCGTCATCCGCGCCGTCCACGAACAGATGCGTTACGATGTTCCGCGCCTCGTCGTGCCCGCCGGTCGCGCCTTCGAAATCATTTTCGAAAATCCCGACGTCATGCCCCACAACCTCGTCGTCGTCACCGGCGGCTCCCGCGAGAAAGTCGGCCTCGCCGCGATGGAACTCCCCGCCGGCCACACCGACCGCCAGGGCCGCGCCTGGGTCACCGAAGACCGCGCGATCATCGCCGCCACCAAGCTCCTCGAGCCCGGCCAAAGCGAGACGCTCAAGCTGACCGCCATCCGCAACGAGGGCACCTACGAATACGTCTGCACCTTCCCCGGCCACTGGGCCATCATGTGGGGCCAACTCATCGTCACCAAAGACGTCGAAGCCTACCTCAAAGCCAACCCGCTCACCCCCGCCGCGCCCCCCGCCGCCCACAAACACTAGCTCACTCCGTCTCCGTCTGATCGAAATTTTCCTACCCACAAAATCTTCCTACCCTTTCCTCCGAAAATTTAGGCAGGAAAATTTTATGGGTAGGAATATCTCCCCCGCAAAGCTCCAGCCAATCCTCCACCGCTCCTCATGAAAACCTCCCGCCTCACCGCCCTCACCCTCGCCGCCCTCACCGCGCTCGCCGCCTCCGCCTTCGCCGCCGCCCCCGCCGGCTTCAAAGCGCTCTTCGACGGCAAAACCCTCGCCGGCTGGGACGGCAACAAGGACGTCTGGTCCGTCCGCGACGGCGCCCTCACCGGCCAGACCACCGCCGAAAAAGGCGTCAAGGCGAACACCTTCCTCGTCTACACCGGCAGCCAGCCCGCCAACTTCGAGCTCCGCACGTCCTTCCGCCTCACCGCCCAAAACCCCGACAACAAAGCCAACTCCGGCGTCCAATACCGCAGCAAACTGATCGACCCCGCCACCTTCGTCGTCGGCGGCTATCAGGCCGACATCGACTCCCCGTTCAAATACACCGGCATGCTCTACGAGGAAAAAGGCCGCGGTATCCTCATGACCGCCGGCGAAAAAATCCGCATCGGCGAAACCACCCTCGTCCCCGACACCAAGAAAAAGGACGCCAAGAAAAAGCAGACCGCCGTCGAAAAACTCCCCGGCGCCACCCCCACCGCCGCCATCGCCGCCGCCTATAAACTCGGCGAGTGGAACGAACTCGTCATCACCGCCAACGGCAACCAACTCACCCACACCGTCAACGGCGTCGTCACCGCCGAGGTCACCGACACCGATGCCTCCATCGCCAAATCCGGCGTCATCGCCCTCCAGCTCCATGTCGGCCCGCCCATGACGATCCAGTTCAAGAACGTCTATCTGAAGACGCTGCCCTGACCGCCGGAGCGGCGTTTTACCACCGCCGCCTTCCGCCCCGCCCCCGCGCCTCGCCGGACGCGTTCCGCTTCTTCCGGCCCACCGTTGCCCGCCCCTGACCACCCCTGCCCGCCCCTGCCTACCATGACCCCCCCGCCCCTTCTCTCCGTCTCCCCGTCTCGCCTTCTCCCCCTCTCTCTTTCCCTCCTTCTCTCCCTCTCCGTCCTCGTCGCCCTCTCCGCCGCCAGCGCTTCCGCCGCCATCCTCACCGGTAACGTCTCCAACCTCGGCACCGGCAATCTCCTCGAAGGCGCCCAGGTCGCCGTCCCCGCCCTCGGCCTCGTCACCCTCACCGACAACACCGGCCGCTACGTCCTGCCCACCCTCCCCGCCGGCACCCACGAGGTCGTCGTCACTTACCTCGGCCTCGATCCCGTCCGCGCGACCCTCACCGTCTCCGACACCGCCCCCGCCTCGCGCAATTTCGACCTCACCACCGGGATCTACCAACTGGAGGCCTTCACCGTCGCCGGCGAACGCGAGGGCGGCGCCGCCGCCATCACCGCCCAGCGCAACGCCGCCAACGTCAAGAACGTCGTCGCCATGGATTCCTACGGCAATCTGCCCAACATGAGCGCCAGCGAACTCGCCATCTTGCTCCCCGGCGTCTCCTCGGCCCTCAACCTCGAAAACGGCATCGACGGCTTCACCGTCCGCGGCATGGGCCCCACCCTCAACAACATCACCCTCGACGGCGCCATGCTCTCCACCCAGGGCGCCATGGCCCGCCAGGGCCGCATCAACAATCTCACCGGCGCCATGTTCGAGGGCCTCGAGCTCATCAAGGGCCACACCCCCGACAAGGGCGCCGATTCCCTCGGCGGCACCATCAACCTCAAAAGCCGCTCACCGCTCTCCCTGCGCGAGAAGCGCCGCGTCACTTACAACTTCGCCGCGCGCTGGGCCCCGCCGTTCACCGCGCAGATCCCCCTGCGCGAAGCCCACCGCAGCCACCCGCTCCTCAACGTCGGCTACGCCGAGGTCTTCGATGTCGCCGGCGGCCAGCGCAACCTCGGCGTCGTCGTGAACACGTTCTACAGCGAAAACGTCGGCGCCGCCCACAGCACCACCCGCGATTTCCAAAATACCGTCGCCGGCCCCGCCTTCCTCTGGGACTACCAAACCTTCGACCAATACAACAACCGCAAGCAGGCCAGCCTGAACGTAAAAGCTGAATACCGCCTCTCGCCCACCACCAAACTCACCCTCAACACCATCGCCAACGACGCGAACGAAATGGGCAAGCTGCGCTTCACCACCCGCGCCTTCACCAACCAGGTCGTCTTCAATCCCGCCCTGCCCGCCACCGGCGCCAACGCCACCGCCGGCATCCTGCCCGGCTACACCGACCGCCGCACCGAGGTCCGCCAGTCCACCGCCTCCAATTACGACATCCTCACCCAGGGCCCGAACAATTTCTACCTCCGCACCCGCACCTTCGATCTCGGCGCCGAACACGAACTCGGCCGCCTGCGCTTCGACTACGGCGGCGCCTTCAGCGCCACCCATATCAACAACGGCTTCGGCAACGACGGCGGCCAGTTCACCATGCGCGTGAACAATCTCGGCTGGATCCTCGACCGCTCCCAGTCCGACCTCTACCCGCGCTTCACCCAGACCGCCGGCGCCGATCTCACCAAGCCCGAGAGCTACCGGATGAACGGCTTCTTCCAAAACAACAACGTCGACAACGACCACGAGGTCCGGGAGGCCCGCGCCAACCTCAAATACGAGGTCCCCACCCTCCGCACGTTTTTCAAGACCGGCGTCCACTGGCGCGAACAGTTCGCCCACGACATCAACCGCAACCGCCGCTGGTCCTACCTCGGCACCACCCTGCCGTCCGACCCCTCCATCCGCAACGTCACCGGCACCAAGACCGGCCTCATCGTCCCGTTCTGGGCCGCCGCGCAGTTCTTCACCGACCGCAACCCCATCACCCCTTCCCTCTGGAACGAGGACCGCTACTTCGCCCAGCAGAGCCAGTTCACCGGCACCCGCCGCGTCACCGAAGCCGTCACCGCCGGCTACGCCATGGCCCAGGGCCGCATCGGCCACACCGGCTTCCTCACCGGCGTGCGCTTCGAAGAGACCGATACCAACAGCTGGGGCTGGGTGCGCGCCCGCGTGCCGAGCACCGCCGCGCAGCAGGTCGCCGATCCCGTCGGCTCCGCCCAGCGCGACTACAGCACCACCCGCCGCGAGCTCCGCGGCAGCTACACCAAGTCCTTCCCGAGCCTCCATCTCACCCAGGACATCTCCCCCAACTGGAAGGCCCGCCTCAGCTGGTCCACCAGCTTCGGCCGCCCGCCCATGACCAGCCTCCTCCCCAACGAATCCATCAACGAGGTCGCGCAAACCCTGACGGTCAACAACCCGTCCCTCCTCCCCCAGTCCGCCAAAAACTGGGACGCCTCCCTCGAGTATTACTTCGAACCCGTCGGCAACCTCTCCGTCGGCTTCTTCCACAAAACCATCCGCGACTTCATCGTCACCGGCATCAACGGCGGCACCATCGGCACCGGCACCGACAACGGCTACGCCGGCGAATACGGCGGCTTCACCCGGCTCTCCAGCGCCAACGCCGGCACCGCCTTCGTCCAGGGCTGGGAACTCAGCTACCAGCAGCAATTCACCTCCCTGCCCGGCTGGCTCAAGGGCCTCGGCCTCACCGCCAACCTCACCGCCCTCGAAGCCCACGGCGACTACGGCGGCCGCGGCCGCCGCGACACCCGCGACGTCGAGGGCTTCGTCCCCCGCATCGGCAACGTCAGTGTTTTCTGGCGACACCGCGGCGTCACCTCCCGCGTGATCGTGAACTACACCGGCGAGTCCATCACCGAGTTCACCGACGGCGCGCCCGCCCGCAGCCGCTACCTCTCCCCGCGCACCGTCGTCAACGTCAGCTTCGGCTACCAGTGGCGCCCCGCCGTCTCCTTCTCGGTCGACGTCAACAACCTCACCAACGCCCCCCAGTCCGCCTACCGCGGCACCTCCGACCGCCTGCAGTTCAAACTCTACGGCGGCACCACCGTCACCGCCGGCATCAACGGCCGCTTCTAACCACGGAGCGGCGGTTTCTCACCGCCGTCCCCACCCCCGTCCCGACCATCACCGTCTTCCCCCTTTACATCGACTACCCATGAAAACCCCCTCTCTCCGTCTCTCCCTCTTCCTCCCCCTCCTCCTCGCCCTCTCCGCCCCTTTCGCCTCGGCCGCCTCCCTCTCCGGCAACGTCGCCAATCTCGCCACCGGCAACCTCCTGCAGGGCGCCCGCGTCGAGATCCCCGCCCTCGGCCTCTCGGCCTTCGCCGATGAAACCGGCCGCTACGTCCTCCCCGCCGTCCCCGCCGGCACCCACGAGGTCGTCGTCACCTACCTCGGCCTCGATAGCCAACGCGCCGTCATCGCCGTCTCCGCCGACCAACCCGCCACGCGTAATTTCGACCTCACCACCGGCATCTACAAACTCGAACAGTTCAAAGTGAAGGGCGAGCGTGAGGGCGACGCCTCGGCCCTCACCGCCGCGCGCAACGCCGAAAACCTCAAGAACGTCGCCGCCACCGACTCCTTCGGCAATCTCCCCAACATGAACGCCGGCGAGGTCGCCATCCGCCTGCCCGGCATCTACGGCGAACTCGACGCCGGCGGCAACCTCTCCGGCTTCACCGTCCGCGGCATGGCCTCCGGCCTCAACTCCGTCACCATGGACGGCGGTCTCATGACCGGCCAGGGCGGCCTCGGCCGCTCGATCTTCGTCAACAACATCACCGGCGCCATGTTCGACCAGGTGGAGCTCATTAAGGGCCATACCCCCGACAAGGGCGCCGACTCCCTCGGCGGCACGATCAATTTCAAGAGCCGCTCGCCCCTCTCCATGCGCGAGAAGCGCCGCGTGACCTACACGCTCTCGGCCCGCATCGCCCCGTCCTTTACCGAGCAGATTCCCCTCCGCGAGCAACGCCGCCTCCACGGTCTCGCCAATCTCGGCTACCAGGAGGTCTTCGACGCCTTCGGCGGCAGCCGCAACCTCGGCGTCTCCGTCACCCTCTTCAACAGCGAGACCGCCATCGGTTCGTTCTTCACGACCCGCGATTTCCAGAACACCGCCGCCTCGCCCGCCTTCCTCTATAGCTACCTCACGAGCGATCTCTACAACCACCGCCGCCAGAAAAACATCACCGCCAAGGCCGACTACCGCCTCACGCCGTCGACCAAGCTCTCGTTTCTCGCCACCTACATCGACCACTCCGAAATCTTTCGCCGCCAATACAACGTCACCGCCAACACCAACCAGGTCGTTTTCGATCCCGCACTCAACACCCCCGCCAACACCGGCGCCGGCATCGCCCCGGGCTACACCAGCCGCATCACCACGGTGCGCCCCGTCGCCGCCTCGACCATCGATGTCCAGATGACGGGGCCGAACAACTTCTTCAACCGCCTCCGCCGCGTCGACGTCGGCCTCGAACACCAAAAGGGCCCGCTGCTCCTCGAGGCCAACCTCCGCCGCACCCAGACCCACATCAACATCGGCAACGGCGAGGGCGCCGTCCTCACCAACCGCATCAGCGGCGCCGGCTGGATCCTCGATCGCACGCAATCCGACCTCTTCCCCCGGTTCCTCCCCAACGGCGGTCCCGACTTCACCAACCCCGCCAACTACCGCCCCACCGCCAACGGGCTCTCCAACCAAAACGACAAACAGATCCACGAGGTCAACGAGGGCCGCCTCGATGTGCGCTACAATCTGCCGATCGCCGCGCCTATCTTCGCCAAGGTCGGCGTGCACTGGCGCGAGCAAACCGTGGGCGCCCGCAGCGCCTCCCGTCGGTGGAGCTACACCGGCACCGGCCCGCTCCCCCACGACCCCAATCTCGTCACGATGGACCAGCGCGAGACGCGCCGCGGCATCCCGCAGTGGGAGGCCTCGTGGTTCATTCGTGGTCGCGAGGTCATCGACCCCACGGTCTGGCGCGAGGATTTCTATTTCCGCGAAACCACCGGCTTCACCAGTTACCGCCAGGCCGTCGAGACGGTCACCGCCCCCTACGCGATGACGCAGGGCAAACTCGGCCGCGACGGCTGGCTCGCCCGCACCGGCTTCCTCGGCGGCGTGCGCTGGGAGAAAACCGAGAACGAGGCCGACGGCTTCGTGCGCGCCCGCCGGCTCAGCGGCACGCCCGCCACCGCCACCGCGGCCACCGCCACCGCGGCGGCCCAGGCCGACTACGCCAACAACCGCCGCAACGTCGACGGCGAATACACCAAGGCGTTTCCCAGCATCCACGCCTGGCATGACCTCACGCCGAACCTCAAGGCCCGCCTCAGCTGGTCCACCAGCTTCGGCCGGCCCGGCTTCGGCCAACTCGTGCCCGGCGAAAACCCCAACGAGGCCAACGCCTCCTTCAGCGGTCGCCCCACCCTCACCATCAACAACCCGTCGCTCCTGCCGCAGACCGCGAAAAACTGGGACGCCACGCTCGAGTATTACTTCGAACCCGTCGGCAATTTCAGCGCCGGCTGGTTCCACAAGGAAATCCGCGACTACATCGTGAGCGGCATCGAGTCCGGCACCATCGGCACCGGCACCGACAACGGCTACAACGGCGAGTATCCCGACTGGACCATTCTCACCTCCGCCAATGCCGGCACCGCGATCGTGCAGGGCTGGGAGTTCAGCTATCAACAACAGTTCACGTTTCTCCCCGGCGTGCTCAAGGGCCTCAGCGGCAGCATCAATTACACCTTGCTCGATACCCACGGCAATTTCGGCGGCACCGGTCGGCGCGAAAAAGGCCAGGTCCCGAACTTCGTCCCGGTCACCGCCAACGCCAGCCTCAGCTGGCGCTACCGCGGCTTCAGCACCCGCCTGCTCGTGAACTACGCGGACACCTTCCTCACCGCCTACAACGCCACCTCGCCCGCGCGCAACCTCTACCGCGTCGAGCGCAAGCTCATCAACCTCGGCTTCGGCTACCAACTCAGCCCCACCCTCAACGTGACCCTCGACGTCGATAATCTCACCAACGTCCCCCAAAAGCGCTACCGCGGCGTCCCCGACAACGTGGAACACTTCAACTACCCCGGCACCACGTTCACCGTCGGCCTCAACGGCCGCTTCTGATCCCCGGCGCGGCGGTTGCCCCACCGCCGTATCAGACCATCACCAGCTCAACCACCCGGACTTGCTTCAAGGCGTGATCCACATACCACGTGACGACAAATTTCTCCTCGAACAGGGCCACCTCCAGCGGCAGCCCGCGCGCATCCGCGCTTGGGTAGTCGCCTCGGGTGAAAGCATGTGCCGCGAGCTCGCGGAAGACTCCGAGCAATCGCTCGCGTTGTCGTTTCGGCAACCGGTGCAGCAACTCGCAGCCTGCTTCGTCCACCGTGTAACGGTAGCCGAGGCTCATAGACCCTTACGACAAAGCTCCTCGTGCATCCGCTCGACCTCTTCCTGCGGCACGCCACCTCCCTTTTCCATCGCCTTCAAACGCCGCGTCATCTCCGCCTTGTGCGCGGGATCGTCGACGCGCGAAAGGTGCAGCAGAAAAGCCTTCACCCGATTGCGCTCCTCTGGGGTCATCCCCTTGATCGCCTCTTGGACTTCTTGCACGGTGCTCATGACGCAAACGTTGCCCTCGCCCACCCTGGCTGGCAACCGCGATCTCCCGGATCGCCGGGTTGGGCGCGCCAAAAAAATACCCACCGCCGCGAACCCTGACCACCAGATCTAAACTTTCTCTCCGCGCCGCCCAAGCCCCCACGCCATGCGCCCCCGTCTCCCCCTCGTCCCTTCTCTCCGTCTCCCCCTCCTCCTCGCCTGCGCGGCTGCCTCCGCCCCCGCCGCCACCCTCTCCGGCAACGTCTCCAACGTCGCCACCGGCAATCTCCTCGAGGGCGCCCGCATCGCCGTCCCCGCCCTCGGCCTCACCGCCTTCACCGACAACACCGGCCGCTACGTCCTCCCCTCCCTCCCCGCCGGCACCCACACGCTCCTCGTCACCTACGTCGGCCTCGATCCCGTCCGCACCTCCGTCACCGTCACCGACGCCGCCACCACCACCCGCCACTTCGATCTCTCCAGCGGCGTCTACAAACTCGACGCCTTCAAGGTCACCGGCGAACGCGAGGGCGGCGCCGCCGCCATCACCGCCCAACGCAACGCCGACAACGTCAAGAACGTCGTCGCCACCGATTCCTTCGGCAATCTCCCCAACCTCAACGCCGCCGAGGTCGCCATCCGCCTCACCGGAGTCGCGGGCAACCCCGACGATGGCGGCACTTACACCGGCTTCACCATCCGCGGCATGGGCGCGGGGCTCAACACCATCACGCTCGATGGGGGCCAGCTCACCGGGCAGGGCGGCATGGCCGGCAATACCATGATCAACAACCTCAGCGGCGCGATGTTCGATCAGCTGGAACTGATCAAGGGCCACACGCCCGACAAGGGCGCCGACTCGCTCGGCGGCACCATCAATCTCAAGAGCCGCTCGCCCCTCAACCTGCGGGAAAAGCGCCGCACCACCTATAGTTTCGGCGCCCGCTGGGCCCCGCCCTTCACCGAACAGATCCCCACCCGCGCGGCGCACCGCCTCCATCCGGTGCTCAACGTCGCCCATCAGGAGGTCTTCGGCGTCTTCGGCGGCACCCGCAACCTCGGCGTCTCGCTCAACCTGTTCTACAGCGAGAATGTCGTGCCCTTTTTCAGCACCACCCGCGATTTCCAGAACACCACCGAGCCCGCCGCCTACCTCTGGGACTACCGCACGTCGGATTTCTACGCCAACCGCAAGCAAGCGAGCATCAACCTCAAGGTCGACTACCGCCTCTCCGCCGCGACCAAGCTCAAGTTCAACGCGATCTACAACGACACCAATGTCACCGATCGCCGCACCCTCGAGTTCCGCGCCTTTGCCGCCCAATCCGTCGGCACCACCGGCAACGCCGGAATCCTGCCGGGCTACACCAACCGCGTGACCGAGGTCCGGCCGGCGCCGGGATCGACCATCGACATCACGGCAGGCATGGTCACGACGTGGAATCGGCTCCGTCTGGTCGACGTCGGGGCCGAACAGGTCTTCGGTCCGCTCCGCCTGGACTACGGCGCACGCTACAACTCGACCCGGATCAATTCCGGCAACGGCGGCGAGTCGGCCACGCTCGTACATCGCGTGACCAACGTCGGCTGGCGGCTGGATCGGACGGCGTCCGATCTCTACCCGCGACTCATCCAGACCGCGGGAGCCGACATCACCCAGCCGGCGAGCTACCGCGTCACCCCAAACGGCCTGACCAATACCAACGTCGGAAACAACATCGGCGTCGGCGAAGCGTATGGCGATGCCCAGTACACGCTCTCCACCCGCTTTCCGTTCACCCTCAAGACCGGATTCAAACTGCGGGATAAGGAGGCGGATGACCTCGCCGCCTCACGGCGCTGGAGCTATCTCGGCGCGGCCGGGCTGCCCGCGGATCCTTCGATCCGGACCTTCGACGCCCGCAAGACCGGACTCAACCTGCCCCGCTGGGAGCCCGCCGCCTTCATGCGCGAACGCGCCCCGCTCACCCCGGCGCTGTGGAACGAAGACCTCTATTTCCGCGAGTCGGTCCGGTACACCGGCACCCAAGGCGTGCGCGAGTTCGTGACGGCCGGCTACGCGATGGTCCAGGGTCGCCTCGGTCGCACCGGATTGCTCGGCGGCGTGCGCACCGAGAAGACCGAGACCGAAAGTTGGGGCTGGGTGCGCGCCCGCCTCGCCAGCACCCCGGCCCAAGTGGCCGCCGATCCGGTCGGCTCCGCCCGGCGCGACTACGAGGGCACCCGGCGCGAACTCACCGGCGGCTACACCAAGTCCTTTCCCAGCCTCCACCTCACCCAGGACATTACGCCCGACCTCAAGGCCCGCCTCAGTTGGTCCACCAGCTTTGGCCGCCCGGCGCTGACCAACCTTCTCCCCAACGAAGTCATCGACGAAAACAACCGGACGCTGACCGTCAACAACCCGAGCCTGCGTCCGCGGACCTCGAGCAATTGGGATGCCTCCCTCGACTACTATTTCGAGCCCGTGGGCAACGTTTCGGTCGGGTGGTTCCGCAAGGCCATCAAGGACTATATCGTCAACGGGATCGACGGCGGCACGATTCCCAGCGGGCCCGACAACGGCTTCAATGGCGAGTACGCCGGCTTCACCCGCCTCTCCTCGGCCAACGCCGGCGAGGCGTTCGTGCAGGGCTGGGAGTTGAGCTACCAGCAACAGCTCACGTTTTTGCCCGGCCTGCTGCGCGGCCTGTCCCTTCTGGCCAACTACACCTTCCTCGATACGCACGGGAAATTTGGCGGGGCGGCCTATCTCACCAGCGGGCAGGTCGCCGGCTTCATTCCGCGCACGGCCAATCTCAGCCTCTCCTGGCGCTACCGCGCCCTCAGCGCCCGCTACCTCGTCAACTATACCGGGCCCTACCTGCAGACCTACTCCTCCGCCAGCCCGGGCCGGAGTCTGTTCCGCTTCGACCGCACCATCTCGACCTTGGGCTTCGGCTACCAGCTTCGCCCGTGGCTGACCGTCACCTGCGATATCGACAATCTTTTCAACGAACCGCTGCGCCGTTACCGGGGCGTTCCCGACCAGCTCCAGTTCTTCAGCATGACCGGCACCACCGTCACCTTCGGCGTCAACGGCCGCTTCTGAGCCCCACCTCCCTCCCTCTCCACCCTCGCCCTCTCCACCCTCTCCCTCCCGACCCGTCATGACGACCGCCTCCCGCCTCTCCCTCTGCCTGCCCGCCCTGCTCGCCTTCTCCGCGATCACAGCCCCTGCCGCCACCCTCACCGGCAACGTCTCCAACGTCGCCACCGGCAATCTCCTCGAGGGCGCCCGCATCGAGGTCCCCGCCCTCGGCCTCACCGCCTTCACCGACAACACCGGCCGCTACGTCCTCCCCACCCTCCCCGCCGGCACCCACGAGCTCGTCGTCACCTACGTCGGCCTCGATCCGGCCCGCACCTCGGTCACCGTCACCGACGCCGCCAGCACCACCCGCCACTTCGACCTCACCAGCGTCGTCTACAAACTGGAGGCCTTCAAGGTCACCGGCGAACGCGAGGGCGCCGCCGCCGCCATCACCGCCCAACGCAACGCCGACAACGTCAAAAACATCGTCGCCATGGACTCGTTCGGCAACCTGCCGAACATGAACGCCGCCGAGGTCGCCATCCGCCTCCCCGGCGTCGCCGGCAACCCCTCCGACGAAAATCTCATCGACGGCTTCACCATCCGCGGCATCGGCCCCGGCCTCAATTCCGTCACCCTCGACGGCTCCCCCCTCACCAGCCAGGGCGCCCTCACCCGCAGCACCAACATGAACAACCTCACCGGTTCCATGTTCGACCAGATGGAGCTCACCAAGGGCCACACGCCCGACAAGGAGGCCGGCTCCATCGGCGGCACCATCAATCTCAAAAGCCGCTCCCCCCTCAGCATGAAGGAGCGCCGCCGCCTCACCTACAGCGCCGGCGTCCGCTACGCCCCGTCGTTCACCGAACAAACCCCCACCCGCGAAAAACACCGCGCCCACCCCCTCTTCAACGTCGGCTGGCAGGAGCTCTTCGACGTCTTCGGCGGCGAACGCAACCTCGGCCTTTCGCTCAACGTGTTCTACTCCGAAAACGCCGTCGGCGGCTTCCGCACCACGCGCGATTTCGAAAACACCACCGCCCAACCCGCCTACCTCTGGGACTACCGCACCTGGGACAACTACAACAACCGCAAGCAGGCCAGCGTCAGCCTCAAGGCCGACTACCGCCTCTCGCCTTCCACCAAACTCTCGATCAACACCGTCGCGAGCGACGCCGTCGAAACCTTCCGCCGCCAATACGAGACCCGCGCCTTCACCACCCAGGCCATCTTCAATCCCGCGCTCCCCGTCACCGGCCCCAACGCCACCGCCGGCATTCTGCCCGGCTACACCGAGCGCATCACCCAGGTCCGCGCCGCCCCCGGCTCCACCATCGAACAGACCACCACCGGCCCCGGTAATTTCGCCAACCGCATGCGCCGCCTCGACCTCGGCGCCGAACACGTCTTCGGCGCCTTCCAGCTCGATTACAACGCCCTCTACACCCAAACCAACATCAACGGCGGCGGCGGCGGCCGCGGCGGCATTCTCGTCAACCGCCTCACCGCCGTCGGCTGGCGCCTCGACCGCACCGACTCCGACCTCTACCCGCGTTTCACCCAGACCGAGGGCCCCGATTTCACCAATCCCGCCAACTACCGCCCCACCACCTACAACAACTCCATCCTCCAAAACGACGACCAGATCCGCGAAGCCCGCGCCAACGCCCGCTACACACTCCCGGTTTCCGTCCCCCTCCTCCTCAAATCCGGCGCGGTCTGGCGCCAGCACTACGCCAGCGCCGAAAGCGTCGCCCGCCGCTGGAACTACGCCGGCACCGCCGCCCTCCCCGCCGACCCGTCCATCGTCACCTTCGACTCCGTGAAAACCGGCCGCCGCATTCCCCAGTGGGAGGCCCTCCAGTTCTTCGCCGAACGCCAGCCCCTCAACCCCGCCCTCTGGACCGAAGACCGCTATTTCAACGCGCAAAACAAATACACCGCCAACCGCGCCGTCACCGAAACCGTCACCGCCGGCTACGCCATGGCGCAGGGCCGCGTCGGCCGCACCGGCCTCATCGCCGGCGTCCGCACCGAACGCACCGAAACCTCCAGCTGGGGCTGGGTCCGCACCCGCACCGGCAGCACGCCCGCCCAGCAGGTCGCCGATCCCGTCGGCTCCGCCACCCGCGACTACGCCGGCACCGAGCGCAAACTCAGCGGCGCCTACACCAAGTCCTTCCCCAGCGCCCATCTCACCCACGATCTGACCGACAACCTCAAGGCCCGCCTCAGCTGGTCCACCAGCTTCGGCCGCCCGCCGCTCAACAGCGCCCTCCCCAACGAAACCATCTCCGAGGCCAATCAAACCCTCACCGTCAACAACCCCGGCCTCCTGCCCCAAACCGCCGCCACCTGGGACGCCACCCTCGAATATTACTTCGAACCCGTCGGCACCTTCTCCTTCGGCTGGTTCAACAAAACCATCGAAGACTACATCGTCACCGGCACCAACGCCGGCACCATCGCCACCGGCACCGACAACGGCTACAACGGCGAATACGCCGGCTTCACCCGCCTGACGTCCGCCAACGCCGGCACGGCCAAAGTCACCGGCTGGGAATTCAACTACCAGCAGCAGTTCACCTTTCTCCCCGGTCTCCTCAAGGGCTTCGGCGCCTCCGCCAACTACACCCTCATCCGCACCAACGGCAACTTCGGCGGCACCACGTCGCGCAGCACCAACGAGGTCCCCGGCTTCATCCCGCGCACCGGCAACGCCACCCTCTCCTGGCGCTATAAAAAATTCAGCACACGCATCCTCTACAACTTCACCGGCAGCTACATCACCGCGTTCACCGCCGCCACCCCCGGCCGCAATCTCTACCGCTTCCACTACGCCACCGTAAACGCCGGCGTCTCGTATCAGGTTCGCCCCAACCTCCAGCTCACCCTCGACGCCGGCAATCTCACCAACGAGCCGCAATCGTTCTACCGCGGCGTCACCGCCCAAATGCAAAACACGATCCTCAACGGCACGACCCTCACCTTCGGCGTCAACGGCCGCTTCTAGAAGCGGAGCGGCGGTTTTCAACCGCCGACCACAACCGCGCCACACGTCCAGGCCCTCGTCCCTCCCTTCATGCGCCGCCTTCTCCGCCTCTCCCCCTCGCTCCTTCTCTCCCTCGCCCTCTCCGTCTCCGCGTTCGCCGCCTCGCCCGCGAACCCCGCGCCCCCGCTCAACGTCGTCATCCTCTACGGCGACGACTGGCGGCACGACACGCTCGGCGTCGCCGGCAATCCCGTCGTCAAGACGCCCCACCTCGACCAACTCGCGCGCGAAGGCGTGCGGTTCACGCACAACTTCGTCACGACCTCCATCTGCTGGGTGAGCCGGTCCAATCTTTTCACCGGCCAGTGGCTGTCGCGCAACGGCCAGCCGGCCAACGGTATGTTTGCGACCCCGTGGGCCGAGACCTACCCCGGCGTCCTCCGCGCGCGCGGTTACCACACCGGCCACGTCGGCAAGTGGCACAACGGGCGCTTCCCCTCCGACCAGATGGATTTCGGCGCCGACCGCATCACTCCGATGCGCCATTGGATCAAGCAGCCCGACGGCACCGAAATCCACGTCACGAAGAAAAACGAAAACGACGCGATGGAATTCCTCCGCACGCGTCCGAAGGACAAGCCCTTCGTCCTCACGCTCGCGTTCATCGCCACCCACGCCGAGGACCAGAACCCGAAGCAATACCTCCCGCAGCCCGAGAGCATGGCGCTCTACCGCGACGTGACCGTCCCCGTGCCGAAGACTGCCACCGATGCGCACTTCCGCCGCCTCCCGCCCTTTCTCGCCAACGCTAAGAACGAGGGCCGCAATCGCTGGACGTGGCGCTTTGACACGCCCGAGCGCTACCAGGAATACATGAAGAACTACTACCGCCTCGCCACCGAGGCGGACGCCACCTGCGGCCGCGTGCTTGCCGAGCTGCGCGCGCAAGGCGTGCTCGATCGCACGCTCGTGATCTTCACCACCGACAACGGCTACTTCCACGCCGAGCACGGCCTCGCCGACAAATGGTATCCTTATCAGGAGAGCATCCGCGTCCCGCTCATCATCCGCGACCCTCGCCTCCCCGCCGCGAAGCGCGGCACCACCCGCGACGCCATGACGCTCAGCGTCGATCTCGCGCCGACGATCATCGCCGCCGCCGGCGCGCCCGCGCCCACCCGCATGCAGGGCCGCGATATCGCGCCGCTCTATCTCGCGGCGAAGCCGCCCACGTGGCGCGACGAATATTTCTACGAGCACGCCACCGTGCGCAGCATCGACTTCATCCCGTCCTCCGAAGCCCTCGTGCGCAAGGACGTGAAGTATATCTGGTGGCCTGATTTCAAACACGAGGAGCTCTTCGATCTCCGCGCCGATCCCCTGGAGGAAAACAACCTCGCCGCCGACCCCGCCCGCGCCACCCAACTCGCTTCCCTCCGCACCCGCTTCGCCGAACTTAAAGTCGCCGCCCAATGAAAACCCCGACCTACCCTCGCCCCCTCT
>JBIKOK010000421.1:0-2735 GCA_044358025.1 Opitutaceae bacterium | reverse complement strand
CCACACATAGTGGCTTTCGCGCGGCAGGAACTCCCGCGGCGCCTCGCGTTCCTGGGCTTGGAGCTTCTTCTGCTGTTGCCGAATCCACGCCAGCTTCGAGATCGCGAACACCCGGATGGTGTCGAGCGTCATGCGGGAGGGCGCCGCGATGGTCACCCGGCCGGTTGGTGGGTGCACGCTGAGGTGGACGTTTTTGATGTCCTTGCGGACCACGTCCACGGCCATGTCGCCCAAGTGGATCTGCGCGAGCATCAGTATTCCGTCTGCGCTTTCACGATGAGGAAGAGTCGCTCGACCTTCGCGGCGTCGGCGACGATTTCATGGATCAGGCTTTTCACGACGAGTTCTTTGGCCCGCACCCCCCGCCAGCCGTCCGGCCGGCGAGAACGCACTGCCGCGTCGATCCGCATCGAGACGTCGAGTGCCGAGCCGGGCACCACGCCGCCGTAGGTGCCGGGTGGATCGCCCACCGCCGCGTCCGCCGGCTGTGGCGTGGGCGCCTCGCGTTCGAGTTGGTTGTAGATCGCCCGCAGCCCCGGGCTATTCTTGAGCGGCTCCGGCGTGTCGTCGGCTGCGCCGTGTTGCACTTGGGCCGCGAGTGACGCCACGCGTTTCAAGAATTCCTCGTAGTCGATCCGCTTGGCGCGGAGGTCGGCGAGGATCTCCGTCAGCAGCGTCGACATCTTGTCGTAAAAAGCCGGGTCGTTGAGGTGGTCTTTGATGATCTTGCTGCGGACGTTGTTTGCGATGGTCTCCGCCACCGCGCCTTTGTTGCCCTTGATGCCGTCGGGTAGACTATCGATCGCATCGGCCATGCCGCTCTTCACGATCAGGTCGAGCAGGCCCACCTCGCCAAAATTGGAAATCTGCCGCGGGTCCTTGGCTTCGATATAGGTGTCGATGAGGTGCCGCATATCGGCCTCGTAGGCTTTGAGGTCGATGGTCTCGCCACTGGCCTGGCGGATGATCTCCCGCAGCTTCAAATGGCGTTCGAGGTCGCGCTTGATCTGGGCGATCTGCGCCTCGCTGTAACCCGCCCGCGGCAAATCATCCGCGATGTTGGCGTAGGCGCGCACGAGTGCCGCCGCTGCCTTGTAGAGGGCCACACGCTGGGCTTCGTGCGCCGCGAGGTCTGCGGGGATTTCCGTGTTGCCGCAAAAATAGTGGATGTGCTCCAGCTCGCCCTTCGGCGGCTGCACGGGCTCGCAGAGGAGTGCGATGGTCTCGAAGGCATTGTCGAGCCGCTCGCTCCCTTTGTCCAAGCGGTCCTGCATGAGCACCTCGGGACTGGCCCCGCCGACGCTGTCGTCCAACTCCGCGGTGTAAACCTGCAGCGCGCCGGTGCCTTTTTCGTTCACCAGCTTCTGGAAGAGATCCTTGTAGTCGACGATGTAGCCGAAGGTCTTGTCGTCGCCGTCGAGCCGGTTGGTGCGGCAGATGGCTTGGAACAGGCCGTGGTCCTGCATCGATTTGTCGATGTAGAGGTAGGTGCAGCTCGGGGCGTCGAAGCCGGTCAGCAATTTATCCACCACGACCAGCAGCCGCATGTTGGCCGGCTGCGTTTTGAAGAGTTCCTTCACCTCGTCCTCGTAGCTCTCGGTTTTCGTTTTCCCGGGCTTGAGCGCGACGTCTTTGAGCACTGCCGTGTAGGTGTTGTAGAGGAATTGTTTGTCGGTCTCAGTGTTCGCCCCGGTCTCCTCCAGGGTCACGTCCTGCGCCTGCGGGTTGTAGGACGTCACCACCGCGCACCGCTCTTTGAGCGGGGTCTTCTGGAACAACTCGTAGTATTTGCACGCTTCGAAAATACTCGACGCCACGAGGATGGCGTTGCCGCGCTGGCTGTTGAGGCGGGGCTTCACGCTGAAATCGAAAACGATGTCCGCCACCACGCGCTCCATCCGCGACCGGGAGCTGAGGACTTTTTGCATGGTGCCCCATTGCTCGCGCAGCGCCGCCTTCTGCCAGCCGTTCAGGCCCTTCGTCTTGGCCTCAAACCAGGCGTCGATTTTGTCCTGCGAGCCGAGGCTTTGCTCGATGTCCCGCGCCTCGTAGACGAGGTCGAGCACCACGCCGTCTTCCACGCCTTCGTTGAATTTGTAGGTGTGGATGTAGCCGCCAAACACTTCGAGACTGGTCGCCTTGTCCGCCTTGAGCAGCGGCGTGCCGGTGAAGCCGATGAACACCGCCGCCGGCAGCATCGCCTTCATCGTCTTATGGAGCTTACCGGTCTGCGTGCGATGGCACTCATCCACGAAGACGAACAACTCCCCCACCGCCGGACTGGGCTGCTTCTTCAACTCCGCGATGAACGTATCGAAATCGTCCACGCCCTTCCGGCCAAACTTGTGCACGAGCGAGCAGAGCAGGCGCGGCTTGGCCTGGCCGAGTTGGGCCATGAGGTCGTGGCCGCTGCTGGTGCGGTAGATGGATTCGCCGCTGTCGGCAAACACGCGCTCGATCTGTTTGTCGAGTTCGTCGCGGTCGGTGAGGATGAGGACGCGCGCCTTGGCCCGGTTCTCCAAAATCCATTTCGCCAGCAGCACCATGACGATGCTTTTGCCGCTGCCCTGCGTGTTCCAGATGATGCCACCCTTTAACGCCGCGACGTGCTGCTGCGATGCCTTGATGCAAAAATACTGGTGCACCCGCGGCAGCTTCTTCACCCCGCCATCGAAGAGCACGAAGTCGTGCATGAGTTCGATGAGCCGGTCCTTCCGGCACATTTTCAGGAGGTA